>DIWR01000001.1 GCA_002428495.1 Synergistaceae bacterium UBA6101 | reverse complement strand
GGGGATTTTAGGCTTGCAAAAAACATTGCTACTTCACGCGGGAAACGCCATATGTTTCCTGTACCGACTGCCATGCCAAGAACTGTTGCGATGAGCCCCCAGCGGCTTCCAAACTGATCGCCGCCCTGTTTGATTTCAGCCATTCGTTAGACCTCGCTTTCTTATCGATATTTCTGATTTTGAGTTAATTAATAAAAAGCAAAACTGACAGTTGCTCTCATTTGGGCCTGAATATTGACATAAATACTTTGCAAAGCCCCCTTTCTCAGTCACAGTCAATGATTTAGAATATATATACAAAATAGATATTCAGAACCCAAATCTTTTACAGCTTAGCATATATGAACTTTAATATCAATAATATAAATTTTGACAACCTTTGTCTTTTTTACCGAAAAATATTCGCGAAATATCTGAACAATTTAAAAGTGCAAACTTTTGTGAGATAATAATAAGCAGTTTATTTCAAATTTTGATAAATTCGTCTTTAAAACTTTCTAAATTGCTCCATCAGAAATCCAGTTCAGAAACACCAAGAAAAATCTTTTTGTCATAAATTTTAACAAAGTATGACACATATGTCAGAATATTTAGAAATAACAGACATTCTGTTTGCATTTTTATTATCGGAAGGCCTGACATCATGCAAAAGATAACTCTGTCCGACTTCCTCAAAAACAGCATTTCTGAAAAAAACTGTGCTTGATCGGGAAGAAAAGATGTTCTTGTAGTATTTCATTTAATAAAAAAGATACATGCCGTATTGTTTTTTTAGAAAAATTACCAAAAATATATTAAATTATTCAAAGCATAAATATATATAATTCAATTCTTTGATTTTGTCTCTGACTCTTCCTTTAGCTTTTTCTCCAGCTTTAAAAGTTCGTTTCTGGTATCAGAATCCATGTTTTTCATGATCTCGTTTCGATAGAGCATGCCTATTTCGTTCCTGGAAAGGCCGGGGTGTGACTCCAGTTCCGTATACGCGCTTATCTTTTTGTCCCTGAAGAAGACATCAAAGTCGGCAAAGCGCTGTCCCATCTCGTTGTATTCGAGCCCCATTGCTATCTTCTTTATCTCCTGCACATCCATCGGAGTAAATATCTTTACAAGGTAGATTGGAACGCTCATCATGACCATGGCCTGATCTTTGCCCCACCTTTCTGCAAGGACAACTCCTATCTGAAGGCCCTGGGTGGCCATCCATAACCTCTGCCTGTGAATATCAAAGTGTCCGTTTGCGTCATATATCTTGATCTCAACATCATTCCAGTCAGGTGTCCCCATAGCATCTCCGAGATACTCGATCCCCCTTATGCCCAGGTACTGTATGATGGCCCCCTTTGACCTGTCATGAACCAACAGCGCCTTTTCGTACATGTCATGAACAGAGACCGCCCTGTTTATCGCTTTCTGGGTAAAGTATATGACGGAGGATGTTCCCGGTATGTAATTTCTGAACATGGGATCCCTGTTGATAACCTCTCCGCCGAGGTCTTCATGTATCGACTTAATGCCGTTATCTATGTTGCCCATCAGCCGCATCATTATAAATCCGGGCTGCATTTTTACCTCTTCAACACCGCTTATAAGCCTCTTGTTGATCAGAGTGCAGAGAAGGATTTCTATGGAGTTTTCAGATACGAATGTCTCTTCTTGCTCTTCTTCGGTGAGCAAGTCAGAAGATGAAATAAAAAAAATCAGCCTCCTGTTGTTTCCATATATGCCCAGTGCTTTTTCAGGGCCCAGGGATACCAGTGAACCCCACTCATTGAGATATTTTTTTATTTCGGCGACCTTATCTGTTGCATGAAGGACAAGACTTTCCGGACCGCTTCTGACAAGAGAGAGCATTAAGAAAACCTCCTATTATAATGATATGCGTTTCCGTTCGAGCCTGGCATCGTTGGTCCCGGGAGGATATTTGAAAGGGATCACATCTCCTGTTTCCATATGTATCAGGTACATTTTTTCAAGTCCATTAAGGAAAAACCTTCCGTATTCATCAATAGAAGTAGGATGTTCCATATTGTGTCCAAAAAGGTTGTACTCTCCGGCATCGTTCATTACGTCCTCATAAGTATGACCGGCCCTGAAACGGAAACTTCCTATGTAAAAACGACCGGGCCTGCTCCATACCTGGACCGAAGAGTTCTCTGTCATTTCAAGCAAACTCGGAAGATGGTCATGGTTCCCTGTAAGAAGGATGGCCCCGCATGTTTCCTCAGTGAGCAGGTTTAAAAGCACACGGAGTTTTTTTCTGTAAAGATCTATCATGCCCGGCCTGGTTTCAAGCTTTATGTCATCTACGAGATCCCCTGTGTGTACTATCCATGCAGGGCGAAGACGCTGTATGGCTCTCCGCAAGTAGGGAAACATGGTCGAAGGGGTGTCAGAAATATGAAGGATCATGTCCCTGCCGTCCACAGGAGGCGGATTGAGGCCTGCCCGCACTGCAATATTGTCTATCCTGCTCCTGACAGGACAGTTTCTTATCTCCTCAAGCGTCGGCTTGGGCAGGTTGCTCGGCAAATGCAGAGTCGTCATGTTCCTCACTCCTTAAATTAAAAACTGGATTTTTATCTGAACTTCTACTCAAAATCACACCTTTTCCAAATATATTATATCAGGAGCATGCATAAAAACCATTTTAAACTTTGTGAGCACTTATGGACAAAATACTTGTTTTATTATCAAACACCATGTAGGATAACAGAAGTTATCGATTGTTCTCCGAGCCTGTCCGCCTAAAGATCTTATCTATGGGGACCGGGCCGTTAGGGTTTCGCTGGAAACGGCGGAGCCTCCCTTTGGAAAGGAGAACGGCTGACTGTAGTTTATTCGGCCGTCTTCTCCAGTGAGGACGGCCGATTTCTATTTTCAAGGGATATGCACAAAATCCCAACTCTCCCCTGCGAGATCGCCCCCAACGATCTCGCAGCTTCATTGTTTATAATTGCAATCAAGTTGCAAATAACAGTAAGTTTTCTTTTTTTATCTTAATTTCACGACAAAAACAATTAAATAGTGTAGAATTACGTCTATGCCATATATTTCACTTTTATGGCATCTGTCTCCCTGATAAAATCAAGGAGACGGCCCTGAATCTGATTTTCCTGTGGCGCCTGCTATGGAAAACAGACGTTAGGGCGGGTCTGTAAACGGATCCGTCTCCCATTGTGGAAAGGGGGCAAATATTTCGCCACGTGCGATATCAATATTAATGCCCTCCTGTTCTTCAAGGTCTCAAAAAGGTTTTTGGCACCAATATATCTTTTAAGGAGGGGTATCCCCATGAAAAGCAACAAGCGTTTCTTACTTTTCATCACCATCATTGCGGTATGCATGCTCACTTTAGGTTCATTTGCATACGCCAAACCACCCGTTCTCAGAATGGCAACAACTACCAGCACCGACAACACAGGCCTTCTCGATTATATGGCTCCTATCCTGCTGAAGGATACGGGGATCGAGATCCAGTGGGTATCCGTTGGAACAGGAAAGGCGCTTGAGTACGGACGTAACGGAGATGTTGACGTAGTCCTTACCCATGATCCGGCAGCCGAAGACAAGTTTATGGCTGACGGCGCAGGTGTTAACAGACGTAAGGTCATGTACAACGATTTTGTCCTTATCGGCCCAGCGAACGACCCGGCAGGCATAAAGGGCAAACCCATAACTCAGGCGATTGCGACAATAGCCGCAAAGGGACAGCCTCTCGTGAGCCGCGCGGACAAATCCGGCACACATTCAGCAGAACTGAGGCTTCTCAAAGAGGCCGGGGTCAAGGATTTCGACAAGGCGACATGGTATGTACAGACAGGACAGGGAATGCTCAACACCATCAACATCGCTGATGAGCGTAAGGGCTACGCGCTTGCAGACAGGGGCACATTCATTAAATATGACGCAAACCTCAAAGGCAAGCCGGGGCTGGTTATAGTAGTAGAGGGAGACAAACAGCTCCTAAACATGTACAGTGTAATGGCTGTCAACCCGATCAAACACCCGCATGCAAAATATGACCTTGCCCTCAAGTACATCGACTGGATCACCTCTTCAAAGGTCCAGAAGGATATCGCAAACTTCAAGCTCGAAGGCAAACAGCTCTTCTTCCCCAACGCCGAGATCAGAGCCGGACACTAAACTATTTTTAAATAAGATTTGATCGGACTGGGTCCTGTCTTCAGGACCCGGCCCGGTTCTAAGGAGGGTATCGGGTGGATTTCATTATTCAAGGTTTTTTCCAGTCCATAAGTCTTATTGTATCAATGGACGAGGAAACACTGAATATTGTGCTTACGACCCTGAGACTGACCGGCCTTTCCATACTCTTTATTCTTGGACTTGGCCTGCCGCTGGGCTTTGCGCTGGGCTATTTCAATTTCCCCGGAAAACACCTTCTCAGGACCATAGCCGATACCCTGCTTTCTCTCCCTACTGTCGTAGTGGGGCTTCTCGTTTATGCTTTCATATCGAGAAGAGGTCCCCTAGGTGATTTTCAGCTCCTTTTCACCATTCGCGGAATGGCGATAGGGCAGATCATACTAGGGCTGCCGATCGTTATTTCTTATACGGCCACTGCTATAGAAGGCCTTGATAACAGGCTGAAACTTACTCTGCAGACACTCGGAGCTTCAGGCGCAAAACTTGCCGTAACTAGCCTCTGGGAAGGACGTTTTCAAATCCTTGTCGCGGCGCTGACCTCCTACGGAAGGATCATAGGAGAGGTAGGTTCAGCAATGATGCTTGGCGGAAACATCAAATGGCACACAAGAACGATAACAACTGCGATCACACTTGAAACAGGCAAGGGAGATTTTGCACTGGGAATTGCCCTGGGAATAATTTTGCTATCAATTTCATTCGCATTGAACATCTCCCTTTCTTTTCTAAGGAGAAGAGTGGGAAACAGCTAGGCAGACAAAATTTTGCATATTTCGGAGGTTGTTCTTTTATGAGAAAGATCAGATCAGCACTTGCATTGACCCTTATATTGCTATTTTCCATCCCCGCATTTGCAGGGACAATTAAACTCTCGAGCACTATCGGTCCTGTAGACGCCGGAATAATCCCTCTTCTCGCAGAAACATACAAGGCAAAGACCGGAACTGACTTCGTAATTGAAAAAGCAGGAACAGGCGCTACGCTTAATAAGGCAAAGACCGGAGACTTTGACATGGTCGTCGTACACGCGAGAGCTCTTGAGGACCAGTTCATCAAGGAAGGTTTCGGACAGAACCGTAAGGACATAATGTACAATGACTTTGTCATCCTTGGACCTAAGGAAGATCCCGCGGGAATCAAGGGCATGAAGTCAGCCGCAGAGGCTTTCAGAACTATAGCAGCCAAAGGAGTTCCTTTTATCAGCCGCGGCGACATGTCCGGGACCCACGTTTCGGAGATGAACGTATGGAAGGCCGCAGGCATTGCCCCAGACGGAGAGAAGGACGAATGGTACACAGTCTTCTCGCTTGGCAAGCTCGGCAACGGAGCAACAACTGATTTCACCAACAAGCGCAACGCATATACAATAATGGACAGGGCGACATATCTGACCAAGAAAAAAGGACTGAAGATCGTTCCGCTTGTAGAAGGCGATCCGATCCTTCTCAACCTCATCGCTGCGATAGAAGTCAGTCCCAAGAGATTCCCAAACGTCAACAACGCAGATGTTGTCAAATTTGTGAACTGGCTCTGCGAGGACGAAGCTCAGATGATAATTAAGGATTTCAAGGTCAAGCAGTACGGAGAACCGCTCTTCTTCCCCAACTCCGACCAGTGGAACAAAAAGCACCCCAAGTAATATAATCAGATCATTCTCGGGTCCGGCCACATTATTTTTGTTATCGCCGGACTTCCTGCCCGGGGCCTTCATCATAGCCCCGGTGCAGGTGCCGCAGCAAGACCGGAGGACAAAAAATGGATCCCAGGATCATTTATGAGATCAAAAACCTGACTCACAGCTATGGAAAAGGTCCCCAGACTATCAATATCGACTATCTGAGAATATGCGAGGGCAGCGTAACAGGAATAGTAGGCCCCAACGGAAGCGGAAAATCAACGCTTCTGAGGGTCCTGGCTTTCCTTGAGCCATACACAGGCGGTTCCCTTTTTTTCGGTGGTCTAGATCCTTCGGGCAAAGAGGTCGACATAAGAAAAAATGTCACATATCTCCTCCAAAATTCCTACCTCCTGAAAAGGTCTGTTTTTGAAAACATAGCATATGGGCTGAGGCTGAGAAATGAGACTGCGGACCTTGAGGAAAGGGTCCATGATTCTCTTGAACGTGTAGGGCTCTCTCCCTCAAAATTTGCCCAGCGGCCATGGTACAGGCTATCCGGCGGTGAGGTCCAGCGCGTGGCTCTGGCTGCAAGGCTGGCGCTCCATCCCAAAGTGCTTATCCTTGACGAACCTACCGCAAACGTGGACGAATCGAGCGCTCTGCTTGTTAAGGAGGCTGCTGTATCGGCGTGGAAAGAGTGGGGTACAACGGTGATAGTAGCCACTCACGACCTTCCCTGGCTCACCGAGGTATCTACGGACATAATAAGCCTTTTCCGCGGGAAGATGGTCGGACACGGGACCGAAAACCTGATACACGGACCATGGATAGAAGAGAACGGAAGCGTAGTCAGAACACTAACCGACGGACAGAAGATCCATGCCCTCATAAAGGAAGAGGCGGAACTTCACGCGGCAGTGGTAAACCCTTCTGATATCGAGCTGATCACAGATAGCGAGGCAACATCTTCAGGAACGAACAGACTCAGGGGAACGGTCACAAGCATGGCGCTTGAGAGAGCGACCGGATCAGCCCTCATCTCAGTTCAGACAGGCGATATTATCCTGAAATCACGGATGCCGGTCGAAAAAATAAAAGAAGTGCGGATCTCCCCTGCATCAGAAGTCACTCTGTCCTTTTCACCGGAAGATGTCCGCTGGATTTAGACCGCTGCCCCCCTGTTTACCAAACAGATTCCTGTTTAAGTGAAAATAATGTAGAATGATATGGTGTTGCAGCAAACGCGTGCTTTTGTCTGCTGCAAATGATCAGCGTGAGAGGATGATATATATGTGCGGCATCATGGGATATATTGGAGACAGAGACACAACTAAGGTTATCCTGGAAGGGCTGGCAAAGCATGAATACAGAGGCTATGATTCTGCAGGAATAGCCGTTATAAAAGAGGGCGTCATCCATGAGCTACGTACCACAGGAAGGGTCCACCAGCTTGCAGAAAAAGCCGCAAAAGAACATTTCAACGGAGATTTCGGAATTGGCCACACCAGATGGGCGACACACGGCGGAGTGACCGAGAATAACGCCCATCCTCATATGAGCAGCGACAACAAGGTGGTCCTGGTCCACAACGGCATAATAGAGAATGCCCGGGAGATCCGAGCTGACCTTGAAGCTGAGGGGATAAAATTCCACACTGAGACTGACACAGAATCAGCGGTCCAGTACCTCGCCTCGGTCTACAGCGGAGACCCCAGGGAAGCCATCGTCAAACTTACAAAGAGAATAAGAGGCGCTTTCGCCCTTGTGATAATGTTCCATGATAAGCCAAACGAGATATGGGTGGCGAGAAAAGGTTCGCCGCTGGTGGTCGGGCATGCAGGAGAAGAGGGTTTCTGCGCTTCCGACCCGACAGCATTGCTGGAATTCACCAGGGATGTATGGTTTATGGACGATGACGAGATCGCCATGATATCAAAAGGCGGCTGCATTTTCTACGATTTCGACGGAAATCCGCACGAAAAGGAATCCATGCATCTGGACTGGGAAGCTGCCATGACCAGCAGGGGAAATTACCCACACTTTATGCTTAAGGAGATACATGAGCAGCCTGAAGTAGTTACTCATACCCTTCTTGGAAGGGTCGCCAACAACAGGGTGGACCTGAGCCATGAGCTGGATTGGACACCGGAACAGATATCAGGATGGAAAAAGATCCATTTTGTTGCATGCGGCACCTCGCATTATGCGACGATGGTCGCAGCGCGCATAATGGAGGAGGTCGGGAACTTCGAGATAAGGACCGAGGTCGCCTCGGAATACCGCTACAGGAATATCCCGATCGGACCCGACACTCTCGCCGTCTTCGTATCCCAGTCAGGTGAAACAGCTGACACCTTGCATGCGGCAAGGCTTGCCAAAGCAAGGGGCGCAAAATGTATCGTGGTAACAAATGTGCGGGGATCGACTATCCACCGTGAAGTTGGTGAGGCACTGATAACACCGGCCGGACCCGAAATAGGCGTGGCCGCGACAAAGACATTCATGGCTCAGATTACGGTACTTACCCTCCTGGGGCTCTACCTCTCAAAGCTGAAAAACGAACTCAGTCCCGAGACTGAACAAAGGATCGTTTCTGCCCTGATGGACATTCCTGCCAAGCTCGCTTCGATCCTGGGAAAAGAAAAGGAGATAGAGGCTGTGGCCAGGAATTTTGCTGATGCAAGAGGCTTCTTCTTTATCGGAAGAGGTCTGGCATATCCGCCCGCACTGGAAGGCGCGCTCAAACTCAAAGAGATCTCCTATCTGCACGCTGAGGCATACCCTGCAGGAGAGATGAAGCACGGACCTATCGCGCTGCTCGACAAGGAACTCCCGGTGGTCGCGCTTGTACCCAAAAATGACCTTTGGGAAAAGACCATTTCGAACATTGAAGAATCAATGGCAAGGAACTCGCCGATAATAGCTCTTGCAACAGAAGGAGACACAGAAATTGAACACTATTCAAAAAATGTCATATTCACGCCCGAAACCGAGCCGGAACTGTTCCCCTTTATTGCAGTCGTGCCGCTGCAGCTTTTTGCTTACTACATCGCAAGGCAACGCGGCTGTGACATAGACATGCCCAGGAACCTTGCCAAGTCTGTGACGGTGGAATAAAGACCCCAACAAAGAGATATAGGAGGGGCTCTTTGCAGATCGGCTTGACGCAGATGGAGGGAGCCTCTTTGTTTTTTGTTGTTTTCACTCAACTTTCCCACCGTCTTTCCCGCNNGAAAGAGGGACATAACAAATCACCAAAGTGACTGAACTATTTCGAGTGCGTTTCGAGATCGGGAATCCAGCGACTTCAATATTTTAGAGCCACTGGTTCTCCGCTAAATAACATACAGAGAAGACGAAAAACAGAGGTTTTGAATCCACTAGTAGCAAGAGGTGGGAAAGTTGAGTTTTCATTATTAAAAGGAGATAAATCTTGAATAAAAATAAGATCGTAGCGGTATTTATGCTTACACTGCTTTGCCTGATATGCGTACTGCCTTCTTTTGCATGCGCATCCGACAGCGAGGATACGGGCTTTGAGACATTTTTGTCTGTGCTCAAGGCATGGGGGACTTTTCTTGCCAAAATCACCGGATCCTACGACGCCCTGGACAATATCTCCATTTTCTCAAATTTTGCAAGGATGTGGCACGATTTTGTAGGATCGGAAGGGTTCAGCGTTGAAAGACTTTTTGAAGCGATCATGAGATGGCTTGGCATTTCTATCATGATGCAGCAGGAGGAAGGGCCTCAGGAAAGTTATTCGATATGAAGGCATGGGTGTACATCCTAAGGTGCTCAGACGGCTCACTATACACAGGGTGGACCAACAACATAGAGAAACGGCTTGCTTCACACAACAGTGGCACTGCCTCAAAGTACACGAGGTGCAGAAGGCCTGTCGAGATGATCTTCAAAGAGAGGTTCGCGACAAAAGAAGAGGCTCTGTCGAGAGAGGCAGAGATCAAGTCAATGACAAGAGCAAAAAAGCTCCTGATCGTTGATCAGGGTAACAAATAATTTAATTATTGATAAACGTATGCTACTTATAGTACAATATATTGTAACTCAAATTTAATGTAAGGATATTTGTCTTTTATTTCGTTGAATATCCGTAAAGAGGGGTCTGGCATGAAAGGTCGTACAGATGTAATAGTAGGCGTTCAGTGGGGAGACGAGGGCAAGGGGCGCGTAGTAGACGCACTTGCAGGCAAGTCAGGCGTAGTAGTCCGTTATCAGGGCGGAGCAAACGCAGGACATACCGTGGTAGTTGAGGACGAAAAATATGTCTTTCACTTACTCCCTTCCGGCATCCTTTATCCCGGCAAAGTTTGTGTGATCGGAAACGGGGTAGTGATCGACCCCGAAACGCTTTTTGAAGAACTCGATGACCTTAGGGACCGCGGCAAGACGCTGGCAAAGCTGATCGTCAGCCATGGCGCGCATATTGTCATGCCATATCATAAACAATTGGACAAACTCGCTGAGGGAGCAAGATCCGAGGGCAGAAAAATCGGAACTACAGGACGTGGGATCGGTCCATGCTACTCCGATAAGTTCGGGAGGGTCGGAATAAGGGCCGAGGACCTTGTTAACCCGGAGATACTGAAAGAAAAACTTCTGATAAACATAGAACTTAAAAATAAGATCCTTACAAAGATCTATGGCGCCGAACCTTTGGATCTCGAGAGTACGTACGAAACAGCCCTTGAGTGGGGCAAAAGGATAAAGCCGTTTCTTGGAGACGCTTTCATTGAGATACACAAAGCGCTTGATTCAGGCAAAAACGTTCTCTTCGAAGGGGCACAGGGAACGCTCCTTGATGTCGACCATGGGACATATCCTTTTGTCACGAGTTCCAGCCCCTGCTCCGGAGGAGCCTGCACCGGAGCAGGCATAGGACCCGGAAGGATAGATCGTGTTATTGGAGTCACCAAGGCTTACTGCACAAGGGTAGGAGAAGGCCCCTTCCCTACGGAGGATAAGGGCTCTCTCGGAGAACTGCTGAGGACAAGGGGCGGGGAGTTCGGCGCTACGACCGGCCGTCCAAGGCGCTGCGGCTGGAACGATCTTGTTGCAGTTGACTACGCGGTAAAGATAAATGGAATAGACGGGCTTGCGCTGACAAAGCTTGATGTCCTGTCAGGATTTGAAAAGATCCAGGTATGCACTGCTTATGATATTGAAGGGACCATACAAAAGGATTTTCCAAGCAGCTGCGCGAAACTGGCGAAAGCAGTCCCGGTTTTTGAGGAACTGCCCGGCTGGAAAGAGGACATTAGCAAATGCAGAAGATTTGAGGATCTTCCCTCTGCCGCACAGGACTATGTCCGCTTCATCGAGGAAAGGGTATCAACTCCGGTTATCCTCATTGGCGTCGGACAGGGAAGAGAAGATACTATCCTGAGAGGCATATGATAAGTTGATTTCCGGGGCCGGCATCAGGGACCGGGTGTCTCACCTGCAGGGAAACCCTGGTTCGGTCTGATCGATCGCAGAGCGGGCAAAATATGTCGCAATGATACCAAAAACATGGGTGGTCCAAGATCCTGACCACCCATGAATATTTGTAACGGTTAACTGATTCAGAATAAGAGACAAAACCTTTACTGCCCACGGCATAAGACCTTGAGGCGATACTTCGTTTCGGAGCAAGGGGCAGGTTGGATCAATCTTCTTTTCTAAGAGCGGTGGCAGGAAGTTCTACTATCTCGCCTTCCTGTTCCTCATCAGGATCCCCAGTCTCGCTTCCCGCAAAATCTGAGTGATCGTCCAAACTTTCATCTGTTGTGTCTATTACTTCGGGATCATTTTTTCTATAGCTTCCTCCCCTGAAAGGGTCGTAGCTCTTAGAAGATGTGTAGACCCTGACTCCGTTGCCTCTCAGAAGACCTGCAATTATCAATGCAAAGAGGACTATGCCAACCAGACCCGCGATCAGTATTACCGCAGGGAAGGCAAACCCGAATATCAGAGTCCCAATGAGTAAAAAGACCAGAAGTTTCATTAAGTCGCTCTCCTTCAGGATCTTTTCTGCCTGTTATCCTTAGCGGCAGTACGTGGTTTCTTTTTCCTGCTTTCGGCCGCAGGTTTTTTTCTTCCGTTACCGCCGGCAGCGACAGGTTTTTTTGCAGATTTATTTATGCTTCTTTTTTTCTTTTCATCTGTCCTCGAAGGACGGTCTGCACTTTTTCCTTCGGATCCAGCCCTGTAGGAAGGTCTTTTTGCAGCTCTTGTTGTGCCGCTTTTTCTCTTTTCATCCGTTTCCAAAGCATGGTCTGCATCGTTGGCCTTAGGCTTCGCCCTGTAAACAGGCCTTTCTTCTTTCATCTTACCGCTTCTGTATCTCTCTTTCGGCGGAGCATCAGTCTTCCTCCGTTTATCCTCTGAAGTGGGTCTCTTTGCTCCGCGTTCTTCAACAAATCCACCGGATGACTTTGTTCCAGCTCTCTCTGTTTTCTCTCTCTTCTGTCCTGCCGCATCGGATCCGCTTTTGGATCTGGATGGTCCTGACGTTCTTCTGGGATCTGAGGCCTCCCTTTGGGATGTGCGAACCTCTTTCTTTTTTGCCTCATAAGCAGGTTTTACCTTTGGTCCCGGTTCAAGCATGCATGGATCACCGGCCATCGTTTTTCTTCTCAGCTGACCGCATGCGGCGTCAATGTCGGAACCCAGTTCCTCCCTTATCTCTGCTTCGAAACCGGCTGTGACAAGTACCGAACGAAATTTAAGGATGTTTTCGGGAGCGGGTTTCTCATAACGGACATCGACCTGATTGAACGGGATCAGGTTGATGAATACATGTATGCCCTTCAAATAGCGCAAAAGAAGTCTGGCATGTTCCACGCTGTCGTTTATTCCTCCTAAGAGCGCGTATTCTATGGTGATCCTGTTGCCTGTTGTCTTCTGATATTCCTGCATGGCCTTCCTCAGGTCATCGAGCGGGAATGTCTCGTTGACCGGCATAAGAGTGCTTCTCAGTTCATCTTCGGCCGCGTGCAGGGATACTGCAAGACGAACTCCCAGACCGGATGCTGCGAGTTCCCGTATTCCGGGCACTAAACCCGAAGTTGAGATCGCAATGTGCCTGATGCCAAGATTTCTCATATCCGGATCGTTGAGCATCCTGACTGATTTGAGTACCGCCTCGGTATTGAGGAATGGCTCTCCCATCCCCATGTAGACCACGTTGTTGATATCACGCCCGACCGATCTCTCCATGGCAAGGAACTGGCCTGCGATCTCCCCGGCAGAGAGGTTCCTTACATAACCGGAAAGCCCGGTGGCGCAGAATGTGCATCCGAGAGGGCATCCAACCTGTGTCGAAATACAGGCCGTCAGCCTCTCTCCCTGTCTCATAAGGACAGATTCGACGCTTTGGCCGTCACGCATCTGCCAGAGGTATTTTCTTGTCCCGTCGATCGATGAACGCTGTTCCTTTATCAGCAGGGGAGCCCCGAAATCTATCTTTGACTCGAGCATATCCCTGAGCGCCTTTGAGAGATTGGTCATCTCCGCGACATCAAAAGTCCTTTTCTGCCAGATCCACTGGCAGATCTGATCCGCTCGGAACCTGGGCTCACCAAATTCCTTGTCAAGGATCTGTGACCATTCGCCGTTATCAAGATCCAGAGCATAAATTTTGTCTGTCATTAATTTGCCCAAGGCTCCGCGAGATCGGGATATAGAGGAAATTCATCTGTCAGTGCGGCCATGCTAGCCTTTACTTCTTTCTTTATCAGATTGTTTTCCGGATTTGAAAGTACTTTTTCGATAGCATCAGCTATTTTCTCCATTTCAGGCTCTTTCATTCCTCTAGTCGTTACTGCGGCTGTTCCAAGCCTTACTCCGCTTGTAACCATTGGCTTGGCCGGGTCGAAAGGTATCATGTTTTTATTGGATGTGATGCCGACTTCTCCCAGAAGCACCTCTCCCTCTTTGCCTGTAACGTTCCTCGAACGTACGTCAAGCAGTATGAGGTGGTTGTCGGTACCTCCCGAAACAAGGCGGAAACCTCTGTCAGTAAGTGCTTTGGCAAGGGCAGAGGCATTGCTTACTACCTGGCTTGCGTATTTTTTGAACTCTTCAGTCCCCGCAAGCATGAATGTGACTGCTTTTCCTGCTATCGCGTGGACCAGCGGCCCGCCCTGTATTCCAGGGAAGACTGTCCTATCAAGTGTCTGGGCATATTCTTTTTTACAAAGGACGAAAGCTCCGCGTGTACCTCTGAGTGTTTTATGCGAGGTCGAGCTGACATAATCAGAATAGGGCACCGGGTTGGGATGCGCGCCTCCTGCTACAAGTCCGGCGATGTGGGCCATGTCTACAAGGAGCACTGCTCCAACCTCATCTGCTATTGCCCGGAAGCGGGCAAAATCTATAAACCGGGGATAGGCGCTTGCTCCGGCAACTATGAGCTTCGGCCTTGACTCCTTGGCCAATCTCTCTACCTCGTCATAATCAATAGTCTCTGTTTCCCTGTTAACTCCGTAGCCTACGATGTTGTAAAAACGGCCTGAAAAATTGACCGGATGGCCGTGTGAAAGATGTCCGCCGTGATCTAGCTTCATTGAAAGGACCGTATCCCCCGGATCGACGGTGGCGAAGAATACTGCCTGGTTCGCGCTGGCTCCGGCATGAGGCTGGACATTTGCATGGTCGGCTCCGAAAAGTTCACATGCCCTCTTTATGGCAATTTCCTCTATCACCTCAACAAACTCACAGCCGCCATAATACTTTTTATAGGGGTATCCCTCCGCGTATTTATTGGTAAGGATCGAACCCTGTATCTCCAGCAGGGAGCGGGGGACAAAGTTTTCTGACGCGATGAGCTCTATGTGGACCCTCTGTCTTTCCAGTTCGCTTTCAGCAAGGCCATATATCTGCGGGTCCAGACTTTTCAGCGTCTCTGTCATAATTTTATTCATCTATTGCACTCCTTTTTTATTATTCTTTATATGATCCTTATGATTATACCAGTTCAAGGACAGAATGAAGGAGAACATTACAGCCGTTCTTCCGGTTCGACCTTCCGGGTATAGTAAAGGCTTCCCATCATATCCGGCTGGAAACGCGCCCCCTCTTCATTCGTGAATGCGGCAATGACGAGAGTTCTTTTAGCAGAGACTTCATTCTCATCCATCTGCAGAGAAGATCGCGTCCGGCTTTGTCTTCACCAGTAAGAGCAAGCCTGGTCCGGCCGCCGGTTTCTGGATCGAAGCCGACTGATCCCATTTCCCTAATCGAGCCTGTAAGTCTTTCCCCGTTTATCCTCAAATGGCACCTGTCTTTATCCTTCATTCTTTCTCATTATCCTCCCGGAACTTTATATATGTATAATTATGACTGACCGGTAAAAAAATGCAAATATAACTATGCTTATATTAGAGGAGGGCTTCTTCTGAATATTATTGATGCCCATGTGCACATTTGTCCGCCGGAAATTGAACGGGAAAGAAAAAAGATATCGGAAAAAGAACCATGGTTCGGAGGAATGATAAATTCAAAAGTGCACAAATGGGGCACTGCTGAATCCCTCATAAACCACATGGACCTGCATGGAATAAAATCGTCCCTCGTTACGGGGTTCGCTTTTCGCGACCAGGGTCTTTGCAGGATCATGAACGATTACGTCCTTGATTCAGCAAGAAGATGCATGGGCAGGATAATTCCACTGGCAGTTGTCTCTCCCTGTGCAAAAGGCTCCATGGAAGAGATACTGCGCTGCGCGGAACTTGGAGCCGTAGGACTTGGAGAACTCTTCCCCGACGGGCAGGACCTGGATATATCCGATGCGGGACAAACATGGCGCATGGTCGGTACGTGCATGGAAGCGGGTATGTTTATACTCTTCCACACAGCGGAACAGGTCGGGCACCAATATATAGGCAAGGGTCACACCGGACCCGTGGAGGCCGCTGCTTTCTGCATGAACCACCCGCAGATCAAGGTAGTATTCGCTCATTTCGGCGGAGGGCTCTGGGCATATGAGTCAATGCCTGAAATGAAACTTGCCCTCTCTAACGCCTATTACGATACTGCCGCATGGCCATGGCTCTACGGCCACAAGGTGATCGAAGGGATATTCGCTGCCGGAGCAGGATCAAAGATCCTTTTTGGATCAGACTGGCCAATCCTCGAATTTTCAAGATACGAAAAGCTTCTCTCTCTGGCCGGCCTATCTCCGGGACAAAAAGAAATGCTGCTGTTTGACAACGTCCGTGACCTTTTGCCGGCAAAGTAATCGACCGGGATAAATAACAGGTAAACTCCGGGCTGCTTCTCGTCCGGAGTTTACCTGTTAACAGCTTAAAAACAGAGGGATCATTCCCGGTTTCCTTATGCAGATAGTGAGAGCAGAGAACGATAGTTTGGGTAAGCCATGTTGTCCGATGATATGTAAATCTCGACGGAATCAGAAATCTTCCTGATCTCTGTCATCAGGGGGACAGCCTCTTCCACCAGCGCGTCCGCATGCTTCCTGAGGCTGAGTTTTGCCATTCTTTCTTTCATCTCGACAAGTTCTTTTGTCTTTTCCATAAGGTCCAGTTTCGCTTGGGCAAGTTTGGCAATATGTCTCTTCCATGCGTCAATACCTTCTACATCACACCCCTCGGCAGATGAGAAGGATGCTTTCTCCAGGATGATCTGCTTAGAGAGGGCCGGCAGTATGCCTTCCCAAATCATATCGCGAAGCACCGACATCTCAATTTCAACGTTTTTTACGAAGGATTCCATCCGTATTACATAGAAGGATTCCATCTCTTTTTTCTTAAATATTCCCAGTTCTTCAAGCATATCAAGGGTCTTAGGTTCAACGAAAAGGTCTATTCCTTCGGGTATCGTCCTGGCTTTGACTATGCCCCTTCGCTCCGCTTCTGCATGCCATTCAGCTGAATAGGCATCTCCCTCGAACCGGATCTTCCTGTTCATCTTCGAGACCTCGCGAATCGTGCAGAGGGCTGCATCTATTGCATCTTCGCCCTTGTTTATCCTTTCTTCAAATATATCGATGAATTTTTCCAGACCTGCTGCCCATACAGAGAGTATTGCGGTGACCGGAACAGCCATTGCCTGCGAAGCACCCGGGGCACGGAATTCAAACTTGTTTCCTGTAAAGGCGATCGGGCTTGTCCTGTTCCTGTCGCTGTCAAAAGCTATTATCTCCGGAAGCTTTGAAAGTCCGGTGTCCATTGTGTTCTTTGCAGGCATATCTCCGTCACAATTTCCATCTTCTATCTCCCTTATGATCCTGTCTATCGCCTGACCCAGATAAACGCTGATAATGCTCGGAGGCGCCTCGTGTCCTCCCAGCCTGTACATGTTGCCGGGAGTAGATACGGATGCGTGAAGGAGTCCGGAGTAGTCTGCCACACCCATAACGAATGAAGAGAGGAAGGAGAGGAATATCACGTTTTTCCTGTGGTTTGAGGATGGCTTCAGAAGGTTCCTGCCCTCACTGTCCTGGAGCGAAAAGTTTATGTGTTTGCCGCTGCCGTTCATATCCATAAAAGGTTTTTCATGGAATAAAAGGCGGAGTTCATGCTGACGGGCCATTTTTCTCATCGTTTCCATTATCAGCTGGTTCTGATCGCAGGCAAGATTTGCCTCTGTGAAGTTCGGCGCGAATTCAAACTGGCAGCGCGCAACTTCATTGTGCCTGGTGGCAAGATTGACACCCAGCCTTGCAAGGTCTCTCTGGACATCTTCCATGTAGGCAAGCACCCTGGTCGGGATAGATCCGAAGTAATGGTCTTCCATCTTCTGATCCCGTGGCGGCGGTGAACCAAGGAGGGTCCTGCCGCAGAAGCGGATGTCCGTCCTCTTCTGGGCACGCGGCCTGTCAAGAAGGAAAAATTCCTGTTCTCCTCCCACTGTTGCCCTCACGTACCTGACGCCCCTGTTGCCGAAAAGCTTGAGCATCTTTAGTGCGCGGCTCTCCACAGCTTCCATCGACCTCAAAAGGTATGTCTTAAGGTCCAGAGGGGAACCGTCATATGCGAGAAATACCGAAGGAATACAAAGTGTTCCCCCCTTGGGGCTTTTTATGATAAACGCGGGGCTCGTAGGATCCCATGCGCTGTACCCCCTTGCTTCAAATGTGCTCCTTGTGCCTCCGGAAGGGAAGGAGGATGCGTCTGGTTCGCTCTGCATAAGATCTTCGCCCCGGAAAGTCTCAAGCGGAAAACCATTGTCATCTGCAGTAACGAATGCAGTGTGCTTTTCAGCCGTCAGCTCTGTCAGCGGGTGGAACCAATGCGCCCAGTGGCTTGCCCCTTTGCTTACTGCCCAGTCCTTCATCGCAAGGGCAACAGTATCTGCTATTCCTGAATCCATCTTCTGCCGTCCTTCGATCGCACCGACCAGGTTTTCATATACATCCCTCGGAAGGCGCTGCTTCATTGCTTTTGGATCAAAGACAAGCGACCCGTATATTTCCCTCATTTTTGGAAATTCTTTAATTTCCTGCATCCAACATCCCCCCAAAGGGTAAAATATATACATCACTGTTGGTTTATATCACTTTATAAGCACTATTACAAGCGTATTTTTGTGCTTAGACCTGAAACTTTTTAAACAAAAACTATGTTTTTGATATTTTATACAAAAGCCCAGGATTTTTCAATACGATTTCCCTGCTGTATATGATAATTGGATGACAAACAGCGATAGTATTTTTCCATACCTATATAATAGAAGAAAGAAAGGGGAGGATAAAATGAAAGAAATAAGATCAAAAATCACCATCATAAGGGGTGACATAACAAAGGAAGAGACCGATGCCATAGTTAACGCGGCAAACAGCACCCTCCTCGGAGGAGGGGGCGTGGACGGCGCGATCCACAGAGCTGCCGGTCCCGAACTTCTCGCTGAATGCGCAGACCTCGGAGGCTGCCCGCCCGGAGAGGCCAAGACCACCGCTGCATACAGGCTTCCTGCAAAGTTTGTCATACACACAGTCGGACCCGTCTGGAGGGGCGGGAACTCAGATGAAGAAAAGATCCTCGGGAATGCTTACAGTAACAGCCTTAAAGAAGCAGTACGCATTGGGGCTAAAACCGTGGCGTTCCCCGCGATCTCCACCGGCGTATATCGTTTTCCTCCGGGTCTTGCCGCCGATATTGCTGTCGAGACCATCATTTCCTTCCTCAGGGAGCATGATGTGATCGAAGAGGTCAGGCTGGTCTGCTTTTCAGACGAATCGGCTGAACACCACAGGAAGGCCCTGGATAAACATTTATCCTGATAATTTCTGCCGAAACCAATATTTACTATATAATGTCCGGTGTTCTCTGACAATTTGGGAGGTCGCAGAAACTGATCGAAATAAAAGATCTGCAGATAAATTTCAAAGAAAATATAGTCCTTGACAAAATAAACTGGTTTATAACCCCCAAGAGCAGGATAGGGCTTGTCGGTGACAACGGAGCAGGAAAAACCACCCTGCTCCGCGTCATCGCAGGTGAGACGGAATATGACGGGGGCAGCCTGACCATATCCAGGGATCACAAGGTCGGCTATCTTCCGCAGGACCTGGTGGAGATAGACGAAATGCCGCTCCTTGATTACCTCAAAAGGCGCGCAGGTCTTGAGGATCTTGCCGTTAGGCTCTCCGAAACAGAGCATACCATGGCCTCCCTTGATGAAAAATCACAGGAACTGCGGTCGATGCTGGCCGTTCACGAACGTCTGCAGAGACAGTTCGAGGCCAATGGCGGCTTCGGCTTTGATGTCGAGGCAAAACAAGTCCTGAAAGGGCTGGGATTCCGCCCCGAAGAGGATGCCGGACGCATGACCTCAGAGTTTTCCGGAGGCTGGAAGATGCGCGTGGCTCTTGCCGCTCTGCTTCTCTCCCGGCCTGATATCCTGCTGCTCGACGAGCCCACCAACCACCTTGACACAGAGAGCATGGAATGGCTGGAAAACTGGCTGAAGGATTTCAGGGGTACGATCATCGCTGTCTCTCATGACCGAAGATTTCTGGATAAGATGGTCACATCCGTCGCGGAGCTTGCCGGGGGAAGGATCAACCTCTATTCCTGCGGGTATGAAAAGTTCCTGCGCGAGCGTGAGGAACGCAGGATAAGGCTCGAAGCTGAATGGGAACAGCAGAAGGAAAAGATCGAAAACATCCAGCGTTTCGTTGAGAGATTCAGGTATAAGGCGACCAAGGCCACCCAGGTGCAGAGCAGGATCAGGCAGCTCGAAAAGATGGAGATAACAGAGCTGGAGGGACCCTCAAAAAGCGTCCACTTTAAGTTCCCTGATTCTCCAAGAAGCGGCTACGAGGTATTGTCATGCAAAAGCCTTACTAAAAAGTACGGGGGGAAGACTGTTTTTGAAGATCTTGACCTGACAGTACACAGGGGAGAAAGACTGGCCCTGGTGGGAATAAACGGAGCAGGAAAATCCACCCTCCTCAGGCTGCTGAACCTGTCGGAAGGACCAACAGGCGGGACCGTCACATATGGCTTGAACGTAAAAAAAGCGTATTTTTCACAGGAAAGCGCCCAGAACCTTGATTACAGCAATACCATATGGCAGGAGATCAATAATACCGGCTCAAAGATGCTGGAGGGGGCAAAGCGCAATCTTCTGGGAGCGTTCCTTTTTTCAGGAGAAGACATACACAAGCCCATATCTGTCCTGTCAGGAGGAGAAAAATCGAGGGTCGGCCTGCTGAAGATGCTCCTCTCGGAATCTAACCTCCTGATCCTTGACGAGCCTACCAACCACCTTGACTATGCCACAAAGGAACTGTTCCAGAAAGCGCTTCTTGAGTACGGAGGTACGATAATCATCGTCTCACACGACCGCGCGTTTCTGGATGACCTGGTGGAAAGGGTCATTGAGATCAGGGACGGCCGGCTGTATGACTACCCTGGCAACTATTCCTGGTTCATCGAGAAAAGGGCGGTTCAGACAGCAACTGAGAGCGAGCACCGTGAAAATGAAAAAAGCGATCAGTCTCAGGCAGAGAGGTCAAAAGAACAAAAAAGGAACGAAGCGGAAGAACGAAACAGGATCTATCGCGAGAGGAAAGCCATTGAGGACAGACTGTCACCAATTGAGAAAATGATAGAAAAAGATGAAAAGCGCAAAGAGGAGATATCCGGGCTTCTGTGCGAACCTGAAGTCCTCGATGATTCAACTAAAGTGCAGTCGCTTATGATAGAGCTGAAAGATACCGAAAAACGCCTTGAGGAGAACTATCCGATCTGGGAGGAACTGGCGGCTAAAATTGAATCAATAAAATAGCTGATACAAGTCAGGAGGCTGCTCCATATGATTTATGACAGTATAGATAATTTCGTCAGGTATGCCCCAAAGAGGATACGCAAGATCGTTGTTAAACTTCCCTGGTAAATAAGTAACGGGAACCCTTTTGCGGCTCCCGTTATCTTTATCTTGTTTCAGGTATTCGCGTAAAAACCTTTTCGCAGTTCAGAGGTAAACGGACTGCAGGGGGAGCGTTGCCCTGACTATTTTCCTGCCAGCCCAAGCTGCATTACGGCAAGTGCAGCACCCGGCTTAACATCAAGGCCGCATGAAATTGCGGCTCTTTCTATCGCGGCAATTCCCGATATGAGCATGTGTTTGTCAAGATTTCCCATGTGTCCCATCCTGAAGCCCTTTCCTGCATATTCTCCGAGGCATCCTGCCAGGAGCGCGCCCTCATCTGCACAGGCGGCACGGAAAGATGCATCATCGACCGGCATCTTTTCGGGATAGAGGAAGATCGAAAGTGTGGCGGATCGGTATTCCTTTTCGGCAAGAGTCCTGAAACCCATCGCAGTCATGGCTTCAACTACAAGGCCGGCATGTTCCCTGTGACGGCGATATCTCTCTGACAGGCCCTCCTCCAGCATTATCCTTACGGATTCTTTGAGAGCTGAGATGTTGTTGACCGCAGGAGTGCCCCAATATTTATTGGTATCAGTCATAACAGGTATCCAGCGTGCGTAATCTATGTATGACTCCCTGATGGATCCCATCTCTTCGCGCTTTTTCAGCGCTCTCTGTCCGGCCCAGACTATTGCCATTCCGGGAACAGAGCAAAATGCTTTCTGGGAACAGGTGAAGTAAACATCTATGCCCCAAGCCATGTCAACTTCAACACCGCCCCCTGCAGCGACTCCGTCAACGACAAAAAGGACACCGGGGTGTTTTTCTTTCATCATCTTCGCCATTTCCTCAAGAGGAAGCTCCACGCCTGTCGATGTTTCGACATGTGTCACAACTGCAACAGTATAGCCTCTTTTTGAGAGTTCCCTGTCAACTTCTTCAGGCGTTACGGATCTTCCCCACTCCGCTTCCATTGCAGTGATGTCCAGCCCTCTGTTTTTACAGATAGAGATGTAGCGGTCTCCGAAATGTCCGTTTGAACAGACCAATACTTTATCTTTCTCTCCGGCGACGTTTGCTATCGCCATTTCCATTCCCATGGTTCCTGATCCTGCCACAAGGAAGGCTATCCCGTTGCAGTTCGTGATAGCTCTAAGTTCCGAAAGAAGGCTCTGGAATTCGGCAACGAAATCCGGATCCGTGTGTGCCTTGACCTCGCTGCCCAATTTCTGGAGCACGCTTGGCGAGACGGGGACAGGACCCGGGATCATAACAAGTTTTTTTGTTGGAATCATCATTTGACCTCCAGTCATATTTCAGATTTTTCTGATACTCATCAAATATTAAACATATTATATGCTATGGATACGTTTTCTGCTTTCAAATACATATTTCACCGATCAAAGAAGACGCACTCTCTTTTCTTTCTGCTAAAATACTTCTGCTGCAGGGAAAGCAGAGGAGGCATCAGAAAAAATGAAACTCAACAGTGAAGAATTTATGGGCGGGCTCCTTGTCGTCGCAGCAGGAATGTGCTGGGGCATGACAGGAACTATACAGGCACTTGCGCCTGAAAATGCCACATCCCTCACGATAGGTTCAGCCAGGGTCTTCGGGGCCGGGCTTTTATTATTGATATGGACTTTTTTTCGCCGCAGAAAGATCCTTCACGGGGAAAAATGGAACTGGGCAGGCATTCTTATTGCCGCTTTAGGTCTGACTGCATACCAGTTTGCCTTCTTCTCTGCAGTTAGGCTTACCGGAGTTGCGATCGGCACCATGGTGGCGATAGGATCAGCCCCTGTCCTCGCCGGAATACTGGGCAGGTTTTTTTTCAAAGAATGCCTTTCTACCAGATGGTTCATCTCGACCCTGCTTGCCATAACAGGATGTTTCCTGCTAGTGGCAGCCGGCAAGAGCGATTTCAGCTCTGTTAGCGTACCCGGGGCAATTCTTGCCTTCGGAGCAGCGCTCTCTTATGCGATGGAAGGAGCAGGACTGAGGATAATTGGAAAGAGGGATCCTGTTGAAACGGTCTCCCTGATATCCATGCTAAGCGCGGTCATGGCGCTGCCTTGGCTGATAACCGGAGATATTTCATGGATCTTTGAACTCAGAGGCATGATCTGCGTTATCATCCTATCGGTCTTTACAACGATACTTCCATTCTCTCTTTTTACAAAGGGTATAGAGAAGATAACCCTCGGGAAGGCATATACCCTCTCCCTCTCGGAACCTATGACCGCCTGGCTGCTCTCTGCGCTGCTGCTTGGGGAACGGCTCTCTCTGGTTGGATCTATAGGGGTATTGATCCTTTTTAGTGGGATAATTACCCTCGCTTGCGATAACAGTAAATAATAATACGCTATTATTTAATTATTTATAGTTGAATACAACACAATTAAATATGTTCTGTAAGTTTGAGCCACTTTTAGTTTATTTTTTTCTGATATTCAAGAAAGTCGCTTGACTTATGTGACCTCTCGGTTATTATATTCGTTGCGCAAAAGAGTATCTGTTTGGGTGAATATTCAGAACCTTTTCATTCTTACAGTCCCCGAAACGCAAGGAGGTAATCATGCGAAAGATATGGAAAATGCGGAAGATCTTTATTCCGCAGGCAGCCGCGCTGCTGCTGGTATTTACATCAGTAGTCCTTTCTCCCAATACGGGAGTATGCAGCGTGCCGGCCCAAAAAACACTAAGCAACACTTCCGCTGAAGGAGCCATCATCACGACTACATATGAAACAAAAAACGATGAGGGCAAGCTCGTAGTAAAAACTACATCTTCAGTAAAAAAGAAAGAAATCGCACATTCCCGCGCCGCCTCAGGCGAAGATCCCAATACCAGCAGATTTCTTAAAGGACTTGACGTTTCGGTTGTGAACGCGTTGGGTAAGATGGGCCTTGCTCCAGAGCATATTGAAAAATGGGTAGGCAACCATCCTGATTCAACACTGAAAGAACTGAACAAAATGCCTGTCAACAAACAGCGCAAGGTGGCAAATATTGCAACTTTCATCAAGTCCATCAACAAAAAGATCTCTCCTCAGATAGCATGGAGAGAGGCTTCTGCTCTTGTTTTCTACAGCGCGAAATACAACGTTCCTACAGACCTGTCTGTAGGCATAGCAAAGACAGAGAGCCTTTTCAACCCTAGCGCGATGAGCAATAAAGGTGCTCTGGGGGTAATGCAGGTCATGTGGAAAGTCCACCGCGGAATGCTCAGCGCAAGAGGCATAGCAACTACCAAGGATCACATGTTTGATCCTGAGCGCGGAGTAGAGGCTGGAGTTCTATTGCTTTCCCGCTACATAAGCGCATATGGCACAGTCCAGAAAGCCCTCAACAGGTATTATGGGGGAATTTCCGTCTCTTACCTGAAAAAGGTCAACAACAATATGGCGATGCTCAAACGCCATTCGGAGAAAACGGGGTTCTGATCTTTAACAATACTGACTTTAAACGCAGAGCAAAGCCCGTATCCAGTAGATGCGGGCTTTGCTTTATATCTATACTTCAAATGAACCGATCACAGCAGTGTGGTCTGAGGGGCGTTCCATTGACCTGAGAGATCTTTCCACCCATACCTTCCTGCTTGCATCAGCCATAACTTCAGTACCGACTATATGGTCTATCCTCCAGCCGATATTTCTTGAAAGAGCATCCTTTATCCTGTAATCCCAGAAGGAATACTCACCATCGCCCGGAAGGTGTTTTCTGAAAATATCAACAAACCCCCATGCCATGACCTTGGCAAATATATCTTTGACATCTCTGTGGAAGCATACATGATTCGTTTTATTTTTCGGGTTGGCGACATCAAGTTCTGTGGGTGCAACGTTGAGGTCGCCGACCCATAAAATCTTATCTTTAGGAGTGAAGTTCCTTTCAAAAAGATCCTGTACCCTCTGAAAGAATCGAAGTTTATACAGGTAATCCGGATTGTCGATCTCTTTGCCCTGAGGGATGTAGGTGTTCAGGATGTTCAGGTCTCCGAATCTCGCCAGTATCACGCGGGCGTTCTCTGATTCCTCCTTCTCCGGCTCCGCAGCCCCGTCGTTAAGTCCGAATGAAGCCCCATCAGGTTCGATCTTTGAGATGACAGCGACACCGTTATAAGATTTCATCCCTTTATATAGACAGTGGTAGCCAAGTCCCTTAAAAAAATCTTGGGGGAATTCCTCATCGCGGCATTTGGTCTCCTGGAGACAGAGAATATCAGGAGCTCCTTCCGAAACAAGGAGACTCTCCAAGACCGGGATCCGGCTTTTGACAGAATTTACGTTGAAAGTGCCAATATTGACCAGAGACATACTATTCCCTCATTTCCAATTTCAATTGAACAGTACTATTATAAATCAAGAAAATGTTACTATGCCAAAAGAGATAGATTCTTTTCAGACGAGCTGAAAACTTATCATCCATTTCGAATTGGACCTTAAAAGACCTTCTGGATTCAACTTATCTATTTGGCCATCGAGCTTTTGTTTTGCTTATAAATAACAGCCATTGAACATTTAAACTATTAAAATCATTATTCTTTGTGTCTTTGTTAACTGCCTTTTGATATTTGTAAGGTGATATAATATTTAACATAATATATTTCGCCTAGGCTGTTTTTATTAGGTGAGAACTTTATTAAGAAAGAGTGGTGTTTTGTTATGAAGAAACTGTTGATTTTTATACTGTTCGTTGCTCTGATAACTTTTGCTGCAGCACCGGTTTATGCTGCCCCAACACCTAAGGATGGCTGGCCCTCCCAACTTAAATTCATGTCCGGCCCTCCAGGCGGCAACTGGTTCGCTTTAGGAAGCGCATTTGCTGATTTGTGGAGCAAAAACGTTTTACAGACGACGAGCAGTTCGGGCGGCGGAGTATCAAATATAATCAATGCTGATGTTAAAAAAGGTGACTTCGGTTTTTCTGTGACATCCCTCTTAGGCGCGGCAATAAAGGGAGAGCAGGACTTCTTGGGACGTGCAACTAAAAATTCCGTCATAATGGCCAACCTCTATACCCAGTATACTTACTTCATTATGCGCAAAGATTTTGCAGAAAAAAACAAGATCACAAAACTCAGCGATATATTTGACAAAAAGATCCCCGTCCGCATGGCTACCCTTAAACCCGGGACAGCCTCTGAATTCGTTGTAAAGTCTCTCTTTATGAAAGCTTATGGAGTGACCTATAAAGATATTAAGAAAATGGGCGGTTCAATGGAGTTTGCCTCTTATGACGGAGGAGCAGACCTCCTGGCAGACAATCATCTCGATATGTTTGTTTTTTCCGTTGGCCGAGTCGCTTCAATAGTCATGAACATTGAAAGCAATACTGAAATAGTGATCCTGCCCGTTGATGACAGTGCATTGAAAGCTCTTTCCGACGCTTACGGAACTACTACCTTTACTGTTGAGCCAGGGATCTACAAAAGCGTGAAGAAACCGATCAAAACAGTGGGAGATTACACCTGTATAGTAGTTAGGAAGGATCTTCCTGATGATTTGGTTTATGATCTATGCAAATCTCTCTGGACAAATAAGACCTCATTGGCAAAAGCTGTAAAGGACATTGACGAGCTTAATCCAAAAACTGCTGTTGCAGCAGGAGTTCCTACACATCCTGGCGCGGTTAAGTTCTGGAAAGAAGCTAAATAATTTAGAGGCTATTATCCCTATGTAACGAACAGTCAGTGGCTGTATAGGCCACTGACTGCTTTTAGGGATTTAACTGCAGATAAAAAAGAACTCTAAATGTTAGTTTACCCAAAAGGATGTTGATCAAATGAGAAAACTACAGGGTATCCCTTATAAAATATTATATGGCTATGTTCTTATCATTGGATTCTTCCATCTTTATACCTCAATATTCGGTTCTTTTGAAGCCTATCTCCAGAGAAACGTCCATTTGGCAATGGTCCTTCCGCTGGCTTTCATTCTATATCCTATGACAAAAAAGTCGCCGGACACCAGCGTCCCGTTCTATGACTGGATATTGGGGGCCCTTGCGACTCTGCCCGGGCTGTACGTTGTTTTTGATTATGAAGCGATCACTTCACGAATAATCCAGGTCGATCCTGTTACACAAATACAGTTTATTCTAGGCCTTTTACTTTTTGTGCTTTTGATGGAGGGTACCCGACGAGTAGTTGGACTGCCCCTGACCATAATCGCTTGTCTCTTTGCTGCATACATGTACCTTGGCGATTATTTGCCAGGCATTATGCGAGGGCTTCCTTTTTCTTTGCATGAAGTAGTTGAGCAGATATATCTCACTGATGAAGGTATTTTTTCAATGCCTCTTGGTGTTTCTGCTACCCTGGTTGCAGCTTTTTTGATATTTGGCGGTTTCCTTGAAAAATGCGGGACCGGGCCATATTTCATGGAAGTTGCGCAGGCTTTTACAGGAACTGCGCCGGGCGGTCCGGCCAACGTAGCGGTTATGAGTTCCTGCCTTTTTGGTTCGATATCAGGTTCTGCCGTTGCCAATGTATATGGTACAGGAACATTTACTATTCCCCTTATGATAAAAATCGGATATAAACCGCACTTCGCGGGAGCTGTAGAAGCAGTCGCAAGCTCCGGTGGACAGATCATGCCTCCCGTAATGGGCGCAGGAGCATTCCTGATGGCTTCCTTTCTTGGTGTTCCCTTCGTGGAAATAATTATTGCTGCGATAGTTCCGGCACTTATATATTACGGCGCAGTTTTCCTGATGATAAGGCTGGAGGCGCTAAAATGCGGACTGAAGGGTCTCCCTGCCGAAGAACTACCTAAGAAGAAAGACGTATTAAAAAAAGTGTATCTTTTTGTGCCGATAATTGGATTGGTCTTTACACTGCTAAAAGGCTACTCGCCAATGTATGCGGCAGTCATAGGGATCGTCCTTTCATGGCTCGTCTCCCTGCCGAGCAAAGAAAACAGGATGGGACCGAAAAAAATAATAAGCGCGATACATGATGGGGTTGAAAACATTACCCTTGTCTGCGTTGCATGCGCCTCCGCAGGTATCGCCCTCAGCTCAGTTTCTCTTACAGGTATAGGACAGAAACTTGTAAGTCTTGTGCTTGCCTTCGCCGGCAATACTCCGCTGTTTGCGCTTTTCCTGGTCATGATAGTATCACTTGTCCTTGGAATGGGCCTTCCCACTACAGGAGCTTATATCCTTGCTTCAGCTCTCGGGGTCCCTATTTTGGCAAAACTTGGATATCCCCTGATTTCAGCTCATATGTTTGTCTTTTATTTTGCAATAATCTCAAACATAACACCTCCTGTTGCTCTTGCTGCATATGCAGCAAGTTCAATTGCCGGATCGGAACCTAATCAGACCGGATTTACGGCCTGCAGGCTTGGATTTTTAGCTTTCGTTGTCCCATTCGCTTTCTGCTATGACCCTGGGATACTGCTGCAGCTTGATTTCATCGGCAATTTAATGGGTATCCTGGCCTGTCTTGTTGCATGCTTTGGATTTGCATTCGCAATTATAGGCTACATCAACCGAAACCTGGCAATTTGGGAAAGAACGATCTTCGTGCTATTTTCATTGATGGCACTGACTCCAAACAATACTTTAACACTGGTAGGATCAGCAGGAGTAATAGGTTCCTCGATAATATTCGGCAAACTGTTTAAGAAGGACAAAGGAGCTCCAAAATGTGATTCAATAGAATAAAAGAGAGTCTCAATAAACTCTTTTCGAAGAATAAGCTATGGGGGCTGTATCTTAAAATATGTCAGAAACAAAATATGTCAGAAATATGTCAGAAATATGTCAATGATCAGGGAAAATGTC
>DIWR01000015.1 GCA_002428495.1 Synergistaceae bacterium UBA6101 | reverse complement strand
ACAGCTGAGACGGTATCTGGATTCCTGCTCGATTCCCGATCTCGAAACGCACTCGAATAGTTCAGTCACTATGGTGATTTGTTATGTCCCTCTTTCGAGGAACAGCGTCCTTCCTGATCAAAAGCATGCGGGAAAGACGGTGGGAAAGTTGAACTATATAGTTGAAAATATTAAACAGGATCAGGCGGTGTTATTTCTAACCTGTCTGATACTGTTTTTACTGTAAATTTGAGAATTTTTAGGAACTGATTTTTACTTTTTTATCTCCTATTTCAAAATTACCGTTAATATTTTGGGAAATATAAAACTCCGGAAGCAAAAACTAATCCATAATGTAATATTCAGAATATTGTGATATTATTTATTTAAGCTTTTTATTTTTAATCGGGGAGATGATATTTGATATGAAGATCGGATGTCCCAGGGAGATCAAGAACCGCGAATACAGGGTGGGACTTACTCCTGCTTCTGCCTCCACCTATGTGAGGGCAGGCCATGAGGTCTTTGTTGAAACAGGAGCAGGTCTGCAGGCTGGTTTTAACGACCATGAATACGTTGCTGCAGGTGCGAAAATTTTGGATTCAGCCGGTAAAATTTGGGAAACAGCGGATATGATCGTCAAAGTCAAGGAACCCTTAAAGCCTGAATATAGCTTGATGAGAGATTCCCAGATTATTTTCACCTATTTCCACTTTGCTGCAAATGAGGATCTGACTAATGCGTGTCTTAGGTCCGGAGCTACGTGTGTAGCCTACGAGCTTGTCGCTGAATCATGGGGTTTGCCGCTGCTTCAGCCGATGAGCGAGGTTGCAGGGAGAATGTCGGTAATAATGGGATCTTTTTATCTTGGAAGACCTTTTGGTGGCAGCGGTCTGCTTCCGATGGGAGTTCCAGGTGTCCCGCCTGCGAATGTACTTGTAATAGGCGGAGGTACAGTAGGGACTAATGCTGCTAAAGTTGCTTCAGGGATAGGAGCAAGGGTCACTATAGTCGACATCGATCATCGCAGACTTGCTTACCTGTCAGAAATTATGCCGTCTAACTGTGTGCCGGTATTCAGCGATGCTATGACGGTATCTCATATAATCAAAGATTCGGATATTGTGATAGGCGCCGTACTTCTTCCGGGCGGAGCTAAGGCTCCTAAACTTGTGACAAGAGAACACCTGAGATCAATGCGGCCCGGTTCGGTATTTGTTGATGTCGCGATCGATCAGGGCGGAATAGGCGAAACATCACGTCCCACTACACACGATGATCCTGTATACGTGGAAGAAGGGGTCGTACATTATTGTGTCGCCAATATGCCAGGGGCTTACGCCAGGACCTCAACAATTGCGCTTGCAAATGCTACAGTAGGATATGGGGTACAGTTAGCCTCCAAGGGAACAACCAAGGCTTGTGAAGAAAATCCGGCTCTTTGCAGGGGACTTTCTGTGCACAGAGGAAAAATAACCCTTCCGGTCGTTGCACAGACATTCAAGATGGAAGACGAATACATGGAGACATTGGCAGCACTGAAGCTATAAGCTATTTGACCTATATGTTAGCGTTTGTATTTTGGGTATAATAAATCAGAGGCGAAAATCTATCGTTTTAGCCTCTGATTTATTTACATCCATCTCTTAAGGTTCGATAGGAAAAGTTTATGGATATGTTTTGAAACAGGTCCGGGATATCCGTTACCGATGGTCTGATCGCCGACCCTTATTACCGGAAGGATCTCTTTGATAGATCCAGAGATGAATGCTTCGCCCGCCTGCGAAAGTTCGCTCTCAAGAGGACACCTTTCCTCAACCGTGAAGTTGTTTTCCTTCAGGAGGGTTATCAGTATTTCCCTCGTTATCCCCCTGAGGACCTTTCCGACCGGAGCTGTTATTATCCTGCCCTCTTTGCACAGGAAGAAACTGCTTGCGGTGGATTCCGTAATTTCTCCGTTGACTATGTAAAGTGCCTCGAATTCGTTTGGCTTAGCTCCTATCATTGGCACGTATCCTGTAAGGTAATTGGTGCTCTTAGCCTCAGGAAAAGGTCTCTGTGTGTATACCGGCCTCAGTGCTACGCCTTTGTTCAACTCCTCCTGAGTCAGAACATGTGCTTCCTCGAATATCACAAAGAAATCCGGTTCGGGGAAGTGTCCGTGATCATTTATCCTTCCGCCTGTTATGTAAGGTTTTATCACCAAGTCCTTATCGGGTAGGGAATCGTGCTGAACGCCTCTTCTTATGATATCGGGAAGTTCATTGATAATTGCTTCCGCTTCTATGCCGCACCTTTTGGCGCTCTCACTCAGCCGATCGATGTGCCGGCCTAGGGCGAATATATTTTTCCCGTATGTCCTTATTGAATCAAATACACCTATCCCGCGGAGGATAGCCAGATCTGTCACAGGAATACGGCATTCCTCCAATGGCATGAACGAACCCCTGTAGAAGCAAATAGACATAAACACCAATCCTTTCATAACATGTATATCGGCATACTTCCAACTAAGGAACATTATCACTCAACGAAATAAATTGCAAACGAAAATAGTGAGGGCTATAATTCATCAAATCAATTCGTTTGAGGAGTGTTTTGAATGTCAGAAAAAATACTGGGTGTCCTGGGAGGAATGGGACCTGCCGCTTCGGCGGAATTTTTGAAGATCCTCGCAGAAAAATATCCTGCAGAAAAAGATCAGGATCACCCTGTGGTGTACATGATATCGGATCCCAAGATGCCTGACAGAGGAAGATCGATCGCAGGCGAAGGAGAGGACCCCGAGCCATACATAAGACAAAATATGGAAAAACTTATCGGATGGGGAGCTGACATTCTTGCCGTTCCATGCAACACGGCGCACTATTTTATAGACAGATTCAGGAATGAGATAAAAGTACCGTTGGTGCACATAATTGAAGCTACAGTAGATGCCTCGATAAAAAGCTCGCCTGAAGGCGCCTGGATGATATCGACAATAGGCACTGCCAGATCGGGTCTATACCAGAAAGCAGCTGCAGAGAAGAATTACCGGCTTGCGATACCTCCGGAAGATATTCAGAGAGATATACAGGAAATAATAATCTGTGTGAAATCCGGAAATATGGAAAAGGCAGCAAGGTGTATCGAAGATGCCGTCAATAAACTCTGGTCCATTGAAGACCTGCCGATAATAACGGCATGCACAGAGCTCCCACTTGCATACGATGCATCTGATCTTCCGAAGGAGAAAAACATATCCAGTCTTGACGCGCTTGCCGAGGCCTGCATAAGGGTCTTAACGGAATAAAATATGCTTTAGGGGTACGGTTTATACTGTGCCCTGTCCATTCCCGATCAATACATAAAAATTCCCTCAATAAGTAATTTTACTGATTGAAGCATAGAGTAAAAGAGATATTATCTTAATTAAGTTATTAAGGTATTTAAATACCTTAATTAAGGCTGGTGAAAAGAATTGTCCAGAGTGGCAGGTTTCAGTGAAGCGACATATATAGGGCTGCACGCCATGGTCCTTATAGCACAGAAGAATGGTGAGAGGATCTCGATAAGGGACATGGCAGATAATTTATCTGTTTCTGAGGCGCACCTGGCGAAGGTAATACTCAGGCTGGCCCATACTGGTCTTATAAGTACAACAAGAGGTCCCGGCGGGGGTGCTGTGCTTGCAAAAAAACCGAAAGAGATAAGCTTTTTGGATATCGTAGAGGCGATAGAGGGTCCGTTGGAAAATACGAGTTGTGTTTTTGGAAAAAGTCAGTGTACTTGTAAGGAATGTATATTTGGGGATTTTCTTATAAAAATGACAAAAGAAGCAAAAGAGTGGCTTGGATCGAAAACATTGGCTGAATTTTAAACAGATAAAAGAACTTTACAGGAGGCGGCAGAATAATGAGAAAGATAATCAGGATCGATGAAGAAAAATGTGACGGATGCGGACTTTGCGCTGATGCATGCCACGAAGGCGCCATCATAATAGAAAACGGCAAAGCCAAACTGGCGAGCGACAGCTATTGCGATGGCCTTGGCGACTGTATTGGGGAATGTCCCCAGGGTGCTATATCCTTTGAAATGAGAGAGGCTGCTTCCTATGACGAAGCTGCTGTAAAGCAAAGGATTGCAGCCAGAAAAAAAGAGCCCTGCGCCGGAACGCTCCCCTGTGGATGCCCAGGAAGCATGGCGAAAGAACTAAAATCCGACAAACCCATACAGAAAGAGGAGAAAACTTCTTGCAGGCAGGAATCTGAGCTCCGCAACTGGCCTGTGCAGCTTTCGCTGGTGCCTGTCCAGGCTTCATACCTTGAAGGGGCAAAGCTCCTAATTGCTGCGGACTGTACAGCTTTCGCATGTCCCAATTTTCATAAAGACCTGCTTCCCGGCAAGGTGTGCCTTGTCGGTTGCCCAAAACTGGACGAGGTGGAACCATATATTGAAAAACTTGCACAGATCATAAAGCTGAACGGTACCGAGGAGATCGACGTGGCATATATGGAAGTTCCCTGCTGCGGCGGACTTGTAAAACTTGTGGACACAGCTGTAAAGAAATCAGGCGAAGCAGTGACTTTGAAACTGATAAAACTTTCGATGACAGGCAAGTTTCTTGAGGTAAGGCAGATATTCCCGAACTAGGGAATTTATTTTACAACGCCGGGAAATCGGCAGAATAATTAAGGAGAGTGACTTCGATGTTTTGTTATCAGTGTGAACAGGCAGCAAAAGGAACAGGCTGCACGGCAATGGGAGTGTGCGGAAAAGATCCGCGGACAGCGGCACTTCAGGACCTTCTTCTCTATGAGACGATGGTTCTTTCGAAAGCAGCCCTTGAGTCAGGAGATAATTCCGACGAAGTGTCCAAGATGGTCATCGAAAACTTATTTACGACAGTAACAAATGTAAACTTTGATCCCGAGACTCTTGCAGATCTGGTCAGAAATACCAGAAAGGCAACAGATGAGTTTGAGGGCGGATGCTCATGCTGCTGCGGATGCGGCGGTTCAGAAGAGCCTACGACAGAAGAGCTGGTCGAAGAGGGAAAAGATTACTCCCCCCAGGCCGACATCGACAAATACGGCGCCGACCTTGGCGGTCTCAAATGGCTTGCGGTATACGGACTCAAGGGTATGGCCGCATATGCTGACCATGCCTGGATCCTTGGACAGAAGGACAGGGAAGTCAACAAGTTCTTCCTCGAAGCGATGTCCGAACTTCTAAACGAGGACATAACAGTGGATTCAATGCTTGCGCTCAACCTGAAGATAGGCGAAGTCAACCTCAGAGTAATGGAACTGCTTGATGCAGCCAACACAGGTACATACGGACATCCCGAGCCTACTATGGTCAGAGTGACCCCAGTAAAGGGCAAGGCGATCCTTGTATCCGGACATGACCTCGGAGATCTTGAAGAACTGCTTAAGCAGACAGAGGGCAAGGGCATCAATGTATATACACATGGTGAAATGCTCCCTTGCAACGCTTATCCCGGCCTCAAAAAATATCCGCACCTGGTGGGCAACTACGGCGGAGCCTGGCAGGATCAGCAGAAGGAATTTGACGAATTCCCCGGCGCCATTCTTATGACGACCAATTGTATCCAGAAACCAAGGGAGAGCTACATGGCAAGGATCTTCACATGCGGACTTGTCCAGTGGCCCGGAGCAGTACATGTTGAGGACAGGGATTTCGCGCCCGTGATAAAAGCAGCACTTGAAGCTCCCGGATTTGCAGAAGATGCACCCGAAAAGAGGATCATGATTGGATTTGCCCGCAATTCAGTCCTTGGAGCCGCAGGGAAAGTAGTAGAGTTGGTCAATGAAGGCAAAATACGCCACTTCTTCCTTATTGGAGGCTGCGACGGAGCCAAGTCGGGCCGCAACTACTACACTGAATTTGCTGAAAAGGCTCCGAAGGATACTGTGATCCTTACGCTTGCATGCGGAAAATACCGCTTCAACAAACATGAATTCGGAGATATTGAAGGGATACCCCGCCTTCTTGACTGTGGACAGTGCAATGACGCTTACTCCGCGATAAAGATCGCTGTGGCACTTGCGGACGTTTTCAAGACAGACGTAAACGGACTCCCGCTCTCACTGATACTTTCATGGTACGAGCAGAAGGCGGTATGTATCCTTCTCACGCTGCTCCACCTTGGGATAAAAGACATAAGGCTAGGTCCCACGCTTCCAGCATTCATAGGTCCGGCAGTCCTTGATGTACTTGTGCAGAACTTTGGCATCAAGCCGATCGGAACAGCAGAAGGGGATCTCAAGGCGATTCTTGGCTAATAACAAAGCTGGGGGATAAATCCCGACCCGCAATAAAAAAGGTACCCGATCCGGGCATGTTTCAGGCCTGCATCGGGTACCCTCTCTTTTGATGAAAGAGTCAATATTTATGGCAAAGGAGAAAGTTTAGGCCTAATGGTTTCTTATTCCCCTATCGCTTTTGATACGATCTCCTTTGCCTCATCGTTTATCTCGTCAAGGTGTTCAGGGCTTATAAGGCTTTCCGCGTAGATCTTGTAGATCTCCTCTGTCCCCGAAGGCCTGGCTGCGAACCAGCCGTTTTCAGTGGTCACCTTAAGTCCGTCGATCGGGGCTCCGTTTCCCGGAGCAGTTGTCATCTTTGCGATTATTTCTTCTCCTGCAAGGGTATTCGCTGTGACATTTTCAGGTGAAAGTTTTTTGAGTTTACTTTTTTCCTCATGTGAAGCAGGTGCGTCTTTGCGCGAATAATAGGACTGCCCAAATATCTCAGTAAGTCTTCTGTAATGTTCAGCGGGGTTTTCCCCTGTAACGGCAGTTATTTCAGCAGCCAGGAGGTCCATTACGAAACCGTCCTTGTCTGTCGTCCAGACGGTGCCGTCCTTTCTCAGAAATGTAGCTCCGGCGCTTTCTTCTCCTCCAAAGCCAAGCATGCCGGACATCAGTCCGTCGACGAACCATTTGAAGCCTACAGGAACTTCGTAGAGTTTCCTGCCTATCGAACCGACAGCTTTATCGATCATAGAGCTTGAGACAAGGGTCTTGCCTGCCATGCAGTTGTCACTCCAGCCAGGGCGGTGAGTGAAAAGATACTCTATTGCTGCTGCCAGATATGCGTTTGGTGGCATAAGCCCTTCCTTTGTCACTATCCCATGCCTGTCATAGTCAGGGTCGTTGCCGAAGGCTATGTCGTATCTCTCTTTAAGTGCGACCAGGTTTGCCATGGCGTAGGGGGAAGAGCAGTCCATACGTATTTTGCCGTCGTGGTCAAGCGGCATAAAGGAAAATGTAGGGTCGACATCCTTATTGATCACATCGATATCCAATCCCCATATATCAGCTATCGGTTCCCAGAAGTGTACTCCTGAGCCTCCCATCGGGTCAGCCGCCATCTTCAGGCCTGAGCGGCGGATAGCTTCAATGTCTATCATCTCGTCAAGAGCTTTGACATAGGGAATGATGTAGTCCATGGACAGAACATTGTCACATGACAGAGCCTTGCTAAAGTCCATTCTCTTGACATCCTTGAGTCCGTCCGCAAGGATCTCGTTTGCCCTTTTTTCTATCATGGAGGTGATGTCAGTGTTTGCAGGCCCGCCTGAGGGCGGGTTGTATTTGAATCCTCCGTCTTCGGGCGGATTGTGTGACGGTGTTATGACTACACCGTCAGCGACCGGAACTCCCGAACCTCTGTTCCAGGAGAGTATGGCGTGGGAGATCACGGGTGTAGGCGTGTAGCCGAAGCCGCTTTGGATCCTCACAAGGACGTTGTTAGCCGCAAATACCTCTACGCTCGTCCTCAGGGCAGGTTCGGAAAGGGCGTGAGTGTCCATCCCAATAAATAGCGGTCCCTTTATGCCTTGTGCATTCCTGTATTCAGAGATCGCCTGTGAAATAGCCATTATGTGATCTTCATTGAAACTGCCCCTGATCGAGGATCCCCTGTGTCCCGATGTGCCGAATGATACCCTGTTCGATATGTCAGTTGGGTCAGGATGCTCGGTATAGTATGAAGAAATAAGCCGTTGAATATTTGTTGAAGGTCTCTTTGACATGTCGATCACCTCTTGATCATTATTGTAACCCCTGGAACCAAGCAAAGATAGTTATGGAGCATACTTAAGATATTAATGATAAATATTTACATTTATTAACCTAAGTATGAAAATAAAATCAAGAAAATACTTTTGAAATACCTGGTTGTGAAATAAAATCTGTAGTTACAAAAAAGTATTATCATGCTAAAATTGCAGGGAGGCAGTATGAAAATAATTAAAGAATGAAAAGAGGAGATTTGCATGAGAAAACTGCAGCTTTTTATCACAGTAGTTTTATTGCTATTCGTTTTTGCCGTCCCTTCTTTTGCTGTACAAGGGCCGACCTATTCTGAGGATAATTTGGCATTGGTCAATGCATCTGTCGTTAGTGAACTTGCATCAGCTGATATACCTGAGGGAATTGAGGTTAACGTTGAATTTGGTGAGATAACCGGAGATATAACAAGCTTGGACGCGGCGGTTGGGAAGGAATTACAGTTTGTTAATCAGTTAAACATTGACGCTTTGAACTCAGGCGCAAAATGGGCTGAAGAAGAGGCAGAAGAAGCAATGAATTTTGAAACCTTCCTGGGAGCTGCCGGTTTCCATTTGGGGCTTAATGACGGAGATGTTGCTGATGGTAAAACCGGAGCGGTAGTGACTACGCTTGAAATGACACTTAGCAAGGCTTTCCTCATTGAACAGGGAGTATCACAGGCCGAAGCCGACGAGCTATTTGCAGCGGATCCGGTTGAAGCTCAGGCCAAATTCTTTGATGAATTTACATATTTTAAAATTTTTGATGGTGCGGACCCAGAGATCAACCCTAAAGACATAGTAGAGTTTGTAAAATCAAAATACACTGATGCATTTCCCGGTTTCGTTGAATTTGAGGTCGACAGCGCGGCTGAAACTGTGACTGTGGGAATAAGGTATATATTGCTGGATGAAGCTCCCGGAGAAGGAGAGCCCTTCGTAATTGATAAAAACACAGTTATTTACGAAGACTCGGAAGACGATGTACAGGGAGTTTTATTCATATTTGACGGAAACAAGAACAACGAACTTAGGGACCCTGTGAGCCTTGGCAGCGAAGCACCGGCTCCGACCCCTTCAGGCTCATCGGGCGGATGCAGCACGGGCCTCCCGCTTATGCTTGCTCTCTTCGGACTGCCGATACTTTTCTACAGAAAGAGATGACTGTTATTACATAGCAAAGGCTATATCCAAACAACAAGGTATTTCTTCCAAACTCATCCCCGGGCCGAAAGGCCCGGGTTTTTTGATTTCATTCGGTCCATTTAATTGGGAGCGATCCTTTTGCCTTATAATATTATCTTGAATGGAAGGAGAGGTGCACGCAAAATGCATTTGATAATAGGAATAGCGGTCGCGGCCCTTCTTGTCGCCGCTTACATAATAGCATCGGTGGCAAGGTTCAAGGAGAACAGTGCGGCTATTGAGCAGGTCTCAAGGGAACTTCTGGTCAGGTTGCAGAATATCGAGGGAAAACTTGAGGATACTGAACGCGACATCAACTCTGAATTTATCTCAATGAGAAAAGAACAAAGGGATGAAGCCAGGGCGGGACGCGAGGAGCAGTCCAGAGGCCTTACCTCTTTTGGGGAAGCTCAGTCGAAGAGGATCAAAGAGATAGGTGACTTGCAAAGGGAAAGCCTTGAAGCTTTTTCACAGCAGCTTACGAACATCAGCCGCCTTAACGAGGAAAAGCTTGAAGCCATAAGAAGCACAGTCGAGGGTAAACTTCAGGAGATCCATAAAAACAACGAGGAAAAACTTGAAAAGATGCGAGCCACAGTTGACGAACAGCTCCACTCGACACTTGAAAAAAGACTTGGAGAGGCTTTTTCAACGGTATCCGAGAGGCTGGAGCTGGTACATAAGGGACTTGGGGAGATGAAGGCCCTCACAGCTGACGTGGGAGACCTCAAAAAAGTCCTGTCCAACGTAAAGGTCAGGGGTACCTGGGGAGAGACCCAGCTTCGTGCGCTTCTTGAACAAATACTAACAAAGGACCAGTATGCAGAAAACGTTGCAACGAAACCCAACTGCGGTGAAAGGGTGGAGTTTGCGATATCCCTTCCGGGAGCTAACGACTCAGCCTCGCCTGTTTGGCTTCCAATAGACTCGAAGTTCCCTCTTGAGGACTACCAGAGACTGGTGACAGCTTCTGAAAGCGTAGATGCCCAGGCACTGGCGGATGCCCAGAAAGCTCTTAAGAACCGTGTCATAGAAGAGGCCCGGACAATAAGGGACAAGTACCTGGAGCCTCCTTACACAACAGATTTCGGCATACTATATCTTCCGGTCGAAGGTCTCTATGCAGAGATACTTCGGATAGACGGATTGTGCGATATCCTTTCCCGCGAATACAGGGTCGTCCCGGCGGGACCGACTACTATCGCCGCACTGCTCAACAGCCTCCAGATGGGATTCCGCACCCTTGCGATAGAAAAGCGTTCAAGCGAAGTTTGGATACTTCTCGGAAAGGTCAAGACAGAATTTGATAAATTCGGTTCAGTTCTCGAAAAGACAAGGCAAAAAATCGAACAGGCCGGAAAAGAGCTCGAGAATGCAGAGGTAAGGACCAGAGCGATCAAAAAAACATTGAGGACAGTCGAAGGCATCCCCCTTGAGGCCGGAGAAGACATGTCCGATAATTGCGAAATATCTGAATAAACTTAACGGTTATGCCTCTCGGATCCGAGCGGCATAACTGATTTTGCTCAGGGTTTTGTATAGCGGCCTATGAATAAAATGGTTCCGGTCTGATTGTCTCTGATCATGTAAATAAAAGGCCTGTCTGCCTTGAATTCGATAGTTTCCTCCGGATCATTCATAGCAGATGTCTTTGTCATTATCACAGCTGTTGTGGCTGCGGCCTCAGTGCCGTCTTCTCCTACTTCAAGGAATGTCTTGTGGATCGCTGCTCCGATATAGAGATTTTTCTTTCCGTTCATTCCTGAAAAATTTGCGTCCCTTGCTTTAAAGGCGCTTGCCATACCCATTTCCTTCAGTGCATCGTCAAGTTCGAAACTCTGTTCTGTCTTAAATTTGGGAATAGTCAGCCTGACCTTTTTGGGAGACATAAAAGATGTCCATTCTGTGAATTTCAGATGGTCAAGTTTTTTTTCTATCTTCTCCAGTTTTACCCCTTTGAGGGGGAGAAGTATCAGCATTGAAAACCTGTTGTTGCTGTATGGTATCTCCGCTATTTCTAGGTCGCTCTCTTTAGAGTATCTGATCCCTTTGTCAGTCTTGGCCATCATAACAGTAGGGACAGATTCAGATGGGCTTATATGAAAAGGCATTGCCCTGGAATTCTGCTGATCAAATTTATTCATCCAGTCAGATTTGAAATAGATTGTGTTGGTCAGCACCAAAGAGGTGTCTTTTTTCAGGATTCCATCTCCGATGAGGTTTTTTATTTTCCCCTCTGTCTCCTTATCCACCCATCTGTTTATAGTCTCCCTTGCCTCTTCTGTTTTCTCCCTGTAATCCAGAGGGGTCAGTGAAGCTTCGTAGAAGCGGCTAACCTTGTCTGTGTAACTGTCAAGCAGGTGTTCATCTTTGGCAGGCCAGAGGGCATTGGCAGTTGTAACAGTAGCTGTCTCGCTTGGAACTGAGTTTATGTCATTAATCAGTGCGGCCATGCTTCGGTGAATTTCCGGGTCAAGATGGAGTACGCTCTCCATTTCCCTTGCTGTTTTGCCTTCCGCTCCCACATAAGTCATTGAAAGCGCGGAAGAAATGCTGTATGGGGATATGAAGAGACCATTCCTGTTCTTTGCTGCGAAATATCTGTAAATGTCGAAAGTGAATCTATTTACCGATCTCACAGCCTGGAAATTGAGAGGTCTCTCTTTTGAGACTGAAGTGACTGGTATTTCCATTGCAGACAGGCCGGCTGCAAGGGCAATATCCTCAAGCTCAATCCTGATCTTGACATGATCCTGACCTTCTGTTTCAAGCTCGTTCCTGTATCCGTTTATGAGCTGTCTCATGCTGCTAAGTTCATCATCTCCCAATAACGATGGGTCAGTCCTGATTTTTTGCATAGCTTCGATGATCATCTTTGCAGCCTGTTCCTTTGTGTAAGTACTTTCACCCGGTATGATTTTTTCTTTGATAAGTTCCCTTTCGGATAGGATCTCAAGAGAATGGTATGTCCAGTGGTAGGGCGGAATCAAGTCAGAGGCTGAGACTGCTGTTGGAATAACCAGCAACAATAAGATAGTGATCAAAAACAGCTTTTTCATTTTTCTGTCTCCATTCCGGTTTTGTATGATCTGATCATGCATTATAGAACATAATTTATTTGTTTCATTTAGTATTCATGCTGAATCTGCCAGGGAGCATTTTATTTGCGGATCATTTGGTTTTTTAAAGACGGAGGCAAGTTTCTGTTATAACTATTTAACATTAGAGAAAAATTCGTTATTTTTGCCAATTCCCAATTGTCTGTACAAGGTTGATATAATAGTATCTGCCTATGAGTTTTTCTAACACAGGGAGGAATATCAATGCGGTCAATGATAGTAGAGCCTGCAAAATGCACCAGATGCGGAATTTGTGTGAAAGCGTGCCCGGCTGGTATAGTTAAGTTCGGGGAGGCCGGTCTTCCGGAGATAGAGATAAAGGCTTCAGCGAACTGCATTGAGTGCGGTCATTGCGCACTCTTTTGCCCGGAAAGCGCCAATTCTCTTTCTTTCCTGAAAAATGAAGAAATGGTGGCAGTTTCAGGTCTTAAAATGCCATCAGCGGAAGAAGCGATGAATTTCATCAAAACAAGGAGAAGCATAAGGCGTTTCAAGAAAGAGCAGCTTTCCCGGGAGATATTCGATCAGATCTTTGATGCAGTAAAACTTGCTCCAACGGCATCAAACCAGCAGCCGGTACGATGGGTCGTATCTGGAGATCCTGAAAAAACGAAAGAGATAACGAATCTTATCCTTTGCTGGATGAGGGAAGAAATATTCAAGGACCCTACCTCCAGGATCGCGCTTATCGGAGCATCTATGATTGCAAAGGCTAAAGCGGGGGAAGATGCCCTCTTACGTGACGCGCCTCATGTTGCCGTTGCGGTAGTGCCAAAAGATCACATGTGGCCGGAAGATGCTTCCATAGCTCTTACATACTTTGAACTGGCAGCGCATGCCCTTGGCGTCGGAGCCTGCTGGGGAGGTTTTCTCACTGTAGCCATAAGGAATTTTGAAGGATTAAGAGAGTATCTGGGAATAAGTTCTGATGAACATGTCTGCGGCGCTCAGATGCTCGGTTACCCGCTGCTCAGACCGGCAAGACAATATCCGACAAGAAAACAGCTGAACATTTCATGGATCAAATAAAGAAGATAGGGCACGTTGACGAAGGAAACGCCCATACTGAGCGGTATAAATGATGACCTGCTTGAAAAATATGTTGGACAAGGTTCCGGGTCGATATTGGAAGAGGAGCTTTTCGGATCATATCTGAGTTCTTTCTGCCAAAGGAATGTATTCCCCTTTGTTGCCGGTGAGGCACTTATCGGAGTGGGCGTAGAGGAACTTCTGGATCTGAGGGAACTCCTTGTCCGCAAAAAGAAGATAGCAGATAGAGAGAGTGGGCTATCCGCGATCATTTTTAAAATGAAACATGATCCGCAGATGGGCCGTATCGCATATGTACGGCTTCTCCCCGGCAGTATGAAAAAAAGGGATCAGCCCAGCTGACAGAGAAAAATATATTCTGCATAAAAGAGGAGCAGTCCTTTAAATTTATACCTTATAATGTTTGTACAGATATTATTTCAGTTCCGGCTCGGTCTGATGCCACTAGGAATTCAGGGGGTATTGCAATGACACAAAAAGATTACGCGCTTGCGGCGACAATAAGGGTAAGGTACAGCGAAACTGATCAGATGGGAGTTGTTTATTACGCGAACTACCTTGACTGGTTTGAGGTGGCCAGAACAGAATTTTGCCGCCTTATAGGCATACCCTATTCAAAATGGGAAGAGGATGGACTTATCCTTCCTGTAGTCGAAAGCCACTGCCGGTACAAACACCCCGCAAGGTACGATGATCAGATACAGCTCTGGTGCAGGATAACAGATGTGAAAATTTACAGCGTGACATTCGAATACAGGCTGTTGAAGGCTTCTGATTACAAACTCATTGCAGAGGGCTGGACAAAACATGGATGTACGAACTGCGATGGACGGCTCTACAAAAAGGAACATCCCTTTTATAACTGGTTAATATCGCAAGAACAGCTGAATCCGACAGGAGAATAGGGACGATCAGCAAGAGGAGAGGTTTTTCATTAATAGAACTTCTTGTAGTGATGCTCATCCTTGGAGTGACCGCGGGGAGCTTAAGTTTTATTTTTTCGGATGCGGATGATGGAGATAAGTTGATCAGGGAAGAGGCTGATAATTTTGCTCTGTGGCTGACAGACAGCATGGCCAGGGCGGAGACAGAAGAATGTGGATTTAAGCTTTCTATGTCTCAGCAAAGCATTAAAAATACTTCCTTCAGACTTACCTGGCAAGGTGGCTCACAGCATGGAACCACAGAGACATATCAGTCTTCCAAGGTGAGGATATTTCCTGTGACCGGAGACCTTTCAAAACCCAGGGTCTTTGAAGGGGAGTGGAGTTCTATGACGCCTGCCCTTACTCTTGATGTGAAACCGCAGCCTTCATGTGGAGGCAAAACTCTTTTTGTTGTTGTCTCGGGAGCAGGGTGTGTGACAATAAGGGACACAATCAACTGAAACTCAATGTATAATTGTCCGGCTTAACATATTTTATTATTTTAGGGTGTGCTTTTTTTGGAAAAGAATAAATCATGGCATTATGAAATTGATTTTAGATGTTCCTTTGGTATATGGCCTTTTAAAAGGACCTTGGAGATAACACCCAAAGGCTTTTACTGGTGCGGGGAATTGATTCCCATGAAAGACATTACACGTATCAGGTGGGGTGTTGACCTAAGAAGGGGGGGAATCTTCCCTAAAAGGGTATATGTTGCAGTCTTTGGCACCTCTGACAAAGAATATACGATAAAAACAAAACAAAAAGATTTTTATGAACATCTTACTGACAAGTACTGGAAAGCAGTAGGAAGGCGCCTTTTTTCTGAAATGATGGAGGGACTTGCTCAAGGAAAGAAGTATCCTTTTGGTGACATCGTGGTTGAAGATGACGGCATTACAGTAAATACAAAATCTGCCTTTTCGGCGGGAAAACAGGATTTTTACCCATGGACAGATCTTCAGTGGGGGATAGTAAACGGGAGCCTCTGCTTCGCAAAGAGAGATGAACCGACAAAATTGTTATCAGGATCTTCTTTTCTCTGGGTAGACAACATACATATACTCAATGTTGCTATGGGACTGCTTCAAAATTCAGATAACAGGAAAAAACTGAGTTCATTAAAAGTATAGAGTTTTTTCCATTAAAATATAAGGATCGAGGAGCTGGAAAATCAGGGCTCCTCGATCCTTTTAATATATTGGTGAGGTTTGCTCTTAAAGCTTGAACTTACTGAATTCGTCACGCATGCCCTTTACGGCAGCTGCAAGGGCATCAGGTTCAAGCACCATTTCCATCATGGAAATCTGTTCTTCCCACTGTGCTTCATTGCATTCGGAACGGATCTCTTCATCAAAAACGTGGTATACCGCGAGTCCCAACGGGACTCCTGCAAGTGGTCCTGCAAAAGTAGGATCGCCGTTTGTTACGGTCTCGGCGTAGATCTCTGCGCCTTCCGCATCTGAAGAACCCAGTATCACTACACAGTTCTCGGCTCCGTACTTTTCAGCTGCATCAACGATGCGCTGCTGGTTCTGCAGGTCCATTGCCCCTGCTGCGGTTCAGACAAAGCATTCGGTAGCAGAAAATACTATCTCAGCTCCGCTTTCTTTCAGACATGCCTCCATGGCCGGTCCAGGGACGCCGTCCCTTTCTCCCAGGAGGAGAAGTTTCTTACCTGCCAGTTTGCCCATGGCTGAACACCTCCTTAGGTTTATATTTTTTTGCGCGTCCGGTATGGACGTTGAAGCCTATGCGATGAGCTTTTCTATCTCGGCCCTGATCGATTCCGGAGTACACTCTTCTTTGGTGAGACGCTTTACTTCGACCCCGTCTTTCCAGAAAAGGAATGTGGGAAGACCCATTACCCGGAATCCCATTGCAACTCTCTTGTTTACAGAACAGTCAACCTTTGTGAACTTGGCCTTGCCCTCAAATTCTTTTGCCATTTCCATGTAATGGGGCATAAGTCCCATGCACGGGACGCACTGAGGTCCCCAGAAATCCACAACTACCGGGAGTACTTTCTCTTCGCGTACCTCAGCGTCACAATTTTCTTTTGTTAACTCGATCATTTGGAATCGCCTCCTGAAATACTATATGCCTGAAAACCTGTTCTGCTTATGGTATCACTTGTTGTGATTAAATATAAGCCCTGACAGTGAAAAACTATCAAGAAATACTGTTAAGAATGGAAATATCCCTTAAAGCTCTCTGGAGCATCTGCCTGTCAATAAGAGCAAAATCTTCCTGAGGTTCAGCACAGTTTTTCTGCCTTTCTATCAAATATCTGTCCCTTGCTTTCTCGATCGCGATTATTCCGTCTTTATCGAACTTTGACTCAGATTCCCCGATCACAAGCGACCTGTAGGGGCCGCGCATTATTGGGACATTGGGAGGCAGTGGTGCAGAAAGAAGACGCCATCCATGCTGAAGAAGTTCCTCAGTCTTATCCAGCACATCCATCGGAGAGCCTTCTGTAAAGACTACACCGTAAGGCATCTCAGGGCTCCAGTAGATATCAGGGTTGTTCGTCACTATCTGAAGTATCTTTTCCGCCATTTCCAATCTCTCCTCAAGTTATAAAAAGGCAGGCTGTGAATTTTGTCACAGTTATCACAGCCTGCCTGAAAAATCATTTTTCAAAAATAGTCTGCTCTGTTATTGGTGTTGTCATAGCCTTGAAAGAGCGAAGCAGGAGCTCCCTTCTTACTTCTTTGTCACCCTCAGGGCCAAGAGCAGGATTGCCTGTAGGATGAGGTATGGCTACTCCCGGAACTATCCTGTTTGTTCCGACGGTGAGCATTATCGGGACTATCGTCGCTATCTGCACAACTGGTATACCTGCCACCCTTTCGATCTCGCGGGTCATCGATGCGCCGCACCGAGTGCAGGTTCCTCAGGTAGATGTCAGTATTGCCGCGTCTACCCCTGCTTTTTTAAGTTCTTCGCCAATTTCCTTGCCAAATCTTTCAGCGTTTGCAACGGCTGTTCCTGTTCCTGTCGTAGTGTAGAAAATCGGATGGATCTTTCCGATAACTCCTTCAGCCTCGAGCTCGCGCATTACATCAAGAGGGAGAACTACATCCGGGTCAACGTTGGCCCACTCTCTGTCATATCCTCCGTGGATAGACTCGTAATTATCCGGTGTCATATTCTTGAGTTCGGAAATGTCATAAGCACCGAAACTTTCCGCAGATGAAACTCTTATATGGTCCGGGTTCCCCTTGGGGACTATGCCGCCCGAAGAAACAAGCGCGATCGTTGCTTTACTTAGGTCCTTTACAGGAGGTGCAGGCTGGATCTTGTTGAAGACAGGCATCTCGTACTCTGTACGGAATCCTTCTCCTTTGAGTTTTGCGAGCAGCATTTCAACAGCTCTCTCTGCGCCGCTCTTCTCATGGAAGAATGATTTTCTTATGCCGCGGTGGATATAGCCTTCCAGCCTTGCCGGCCCCATCTTCTCGCCCTTGAGAAGTTTTTTCCCGATGCTGACCATGGCGGGAATTGCTTTTGCCATGCCTCTGGCGCTGTCACTTGTTATTGCTATATATGTCTTCTTGGAGTAAAGCTCAACTCCCGGATTTTCGGGATACATTGCCGATACTGCAGGGATATTAAGTTCCTCTCCGACGGTTGCGGCTATATCTCCGCAGGCGAAACCGTACCTTCCTGCGTTAAATGCCGGGCCTGCAAAGAGGATGTCCGGCTGAAGACCCTTTATCATCTCGAGACACTCGACCCTTGCCTGATCTGTATGCTCGCCGTAATATCCGTCTCCGCATATTACAGTGCCTACGACTTTGCCCTCTCCGTCGAAGAGTTTTTCAAGCTGCATTCCGGGGCCGACAAAACCTTTCCTAAGTTCAGGTTTGTGGTCCGCCGCATCTTCTCCGCCTATTCCGGCGTAGAATTGGTTTATGTAATGAACTATCCTGTATGTCATTTCAGCCGCCTCCTTTTAGATCCACTCGCAACCAAGCTTATTGAAGCCGATCTCCGCAGTTGAAGCAATGACCGACTGAAGTTCGACAAACATTGAACCGTCACTTCTCAGGCTCTCTTCAGCACCGCCTGAAAGAAGTGATATCGCTTCTTTACAGCCGATAACTTTTTTCATAGCCGGCACTTCTATCATCTCATTCACGTTTCCGGTGGAGATGAAAGCATCAAGTTCCGGTGTTGCATCCGCAAGGCTCTGGCTTGCTCCGTCAGTTCCCGCTGATTCATCGGAGACAAGAACAGCTTTGATCCCAGCGTTCTCAAAGAATCTGGCGTTGAGGCAGAGGTCTGTGTCAGGATTTCCGTACCCTTCCTCCGATATTATCGCTCCGTCAGCTCCAAGCTGCTGCGCTATCGAAAGGTTCATGGCTGCCGCCCTTAGCTTGCCGTCCATTACGGTGCTTTCCTGGGTGGGGATCATTCCCATAAAGTTGATCTCTTTGCCGTGTCTGGCATAAAGAGCCTGGACTATAGGGTTATGGAGATGGTGCCATGTAGTATTTTTATCGCATGCAGACACGCAGTTCCCTGATACCATAGCCCCGTCAAGGACTTCGTTGGGGTGAAGGAGTGTCGGTAGAGCGGGCTTCAGGTCGTTTGCATAAAGGTATGTGTCGTGCAGCAGACCTTGTGTTATATTCATGCAGACATATACGATCTTTGGAAGATCGGGATATTTTTGCGTCTCCTCGAAAGAGTTCCCTTTTTCGAAAACCTGGATCTCATCAGCTTTCCATTCGTTCTCTGCACTGCACTTTGCAAGGTATACTGCGAGCTTGAGTCCGGCTTCACGCAGCGCAGCCTCGTAGAGGTGCTTCTCAAGGTTTTCGACAGGTTCAACATACAGGACTACATTGAAGGTCTGAGAGAAGGGAGTGTATGGGGCTCCGGGTCCGCTCATGTCTATGAATCCTTCCTGGAATGCGACTATAGGACCGCAGGTGACTACAGCAGCTCCGTCAAGGACAAGTGTCTCTCCTGATCCTGCTTTTTCCATAGGCGCAAAAAACCCCGGAAAGTAAGAGTTCCTGCCGATCTTAACTCTGGGTTCGATAACGTCCTTAACAGGTATGATGCGCGTGCTTTCTCCCGGACAGGCCAGATCCAGTTCGACCTTGGCAAAACGTTTGTCTTCCGCTATTACTGCCTCAGCCTTATCTTTGTTGATAAAAAGAGTCCCGCCGGACGTGTATGTCTTATCGGCGAAAGCAAGGCCGGTGATGTGTATCTTGTGCAGTTCCAGCCGCATTTGAAATTCCTCCTTTATTATTCTCTGTATCATGCCGCATGATTGAATTCTAATTGCTTTTTACTCTGAAAAGCATTATGCTTTAGAATATATATTTCCAGGATATTTGTCTATAAACTATGCTATTGAATAAAAAGCGAGGCGGTATAGTTGTTTAAAAACATGGCCCAGAATATTGCTAAAAGCACCAGCGAAGTTATCGGGTATGGGGTACTTGTAACGGATGAAAAGGGATTTATTATCGGTTGCAACGAGGAAAAAAGAATAGGTGAGTTTCATCCCCCTTCGATAAGAGTAATGCAGGAAAACAGGCCAATGGCAACATCGACTGTTGACGCTGAGAATTACCTGAACGTACTGCCGGGGTATACCCTCCCTATTCAGCTTTTTGACAATGTTCTCGGATCCGTTTCAATAGCCGGTCTCCCTGAAGAAGTAGCCAGATACGGCCTGCTGGTACAGAAACAGGCAGAGATCATGCTGCGTGAGCAGGCGTTTCTCGAGTCCAACCTCCTCAGGGAGAGAGCTCTTCGTGATCTTATAGAGAACGTCGCCTCTTACGACTCCAGAAACGGCAACGAAGAGTTTATCATGATGCAGGCAAAGGAACTTGGTTTTAACCTGTCAAGGTGCAGGGCTGCAATAGTGATAGAGATGAAAAAATGGTCAAATGAAGCAGCCGAATCTGCCTTTCAGAGGATGCTTCGGGAAACAAAAACAAGTTTTTCAAATCCCAGGAACGTTATTTGTCCGCAGGAAAATTACAGGGTGACTATACTTCTGTCTCCCAGCTCAGAGAAGGATCCGGGAAAAATTTACGAGGCAGCCGAAACACTTTCAAAGGATTTTCTTGACAGCATAAAAGACAAGGGGATATATGCAGATGTCTCTATAGGTTTTCCTGCATTTGACCTCCAGGGACTGACACGTTCCCTTATCTCAGCAAGGAATTCCCTGCGGCTTGCAAAGCAGCTTGGTGTTAAAGGAATGATCAGGTCTGAAAAGTTCACAGGGGAGTCACTGCTTGATTCACTACCGTCAGGATCAAGGGAAGATTATGTCTCAATGACTCTAAAGGGGCTGGATTCCAGGAATGATTACGAGGAGATGAAAGAGACCTTCCTCGCATGGTGCGAATCTCCCTTTGCCAGCGGCAATGTGGCGGACAAACTTTCTATGCACAGGAACAGCCTGCAGTACAGGCTGAAAAAAATTCGCTCACTTACCGGAAAGGACCCCTGGAATTTTAAGGACGCATTTGAATTATGGGCGGCGTTTGTGATATCCGATATTTCGAAAGGTCCGGTATTTGATAAAAGATATTAAGAGTTGCCGAACTGAGGGTCAGCTCAAGGGGTCAGCTAAAGATTGCCCTGCAATTGGCGGGAGTATATAATACCCTGATGTATAATTTGTTTCGATTTCATTTAGCAACGGAGGAGATATAGATGCCATACGATTTTGGTGCCATAGAACCAAAATGGCAGAAGGAATGGGCCGAATCAAAGGTTTTCGAAGTTGAGGCCGACAGCAGTAAGGAAAAATTTTACTGTCTTGAGATGTTCCCCTATCCAAGCGGAGCACTCCATATGGGGCACTTGCGCAATTATTCCATAGGGGATCTTTTGGCAAGATTCCTAAGGATGCAGGGCTATAACGTCCTCTATCCCATGGGTTTCGATGCTTTCGGGATGCCTGCCGAAAACGCGGCCATAAAAATGAAACTCCCTCCTGCTGAATGGACGTGGAGCAATATCGAACATATGACCAATCAGCTCAAGAGAGCAGGCTACAGTTATGACTGGAGACGCAGGGTAGAGACATGCAACGTCAATTACTATAAATGGAACCAGTGGCTTTTCCTCCAGTTCTATAAAAAAGGACTTGTATACCGCAAGCACGCCCCCGTCAACTGGTGCGAAGACTGCAAGACAGTCCTTGCAAACGAACAGGTCATCGGAGAAGGCGTCTGCTGGCGCTGCGGCACGCCTGTCGTCAAGCGCGGACTGGAACAGTGGTTCATTAGGATAACAGATTATGCACAGGAACTTGTAGACTGCCTTGACGATCTTGACGGATGGCCGGAACGGGTAGTCACCATGCAGAGAAACTGGATAGGCAGATCCGAAGGAGTCCATTTTAAGATGGACATCGCCGATACTGACCTAAGCATTGAAGCGTTCACAACAAGGATAGACACTATTTTCGGTGTAACCTTCGTTGCGATGGCAGCTGAACACCCCTTTGTGGAGGCATTTGCTGAAAAGGTCGGGGGCGCTAAGGCTGAAGAGCTGAGAGCTTTCGCAAAAAAAATGTCATCGCGCAGTGCCATAGAGCGTACTGCTGTAGGCGCGGACAAAGAGGGCATCGAGACCGGATTTTATGCGATAAATCCTGTGAACGGAGAAAAAGTTCCTATCTGGATAGCCGACTATATCCTTACCGATTACGGGACCGGAGCGATCATGGGTGTTCCAGCACACGACCAGAGGGACTTTGATTTTGCAAGAAAATATGGAATACCTGTTATATCGGTAGTCAGGCCTGAGGACGGACCTATTCCCGACGGAGCGACGATGCCTGGATCTGTTGATGCCGATGGCATAGCATGTAACTCAGGCGAGTTTGACGGCCTGCCTACACCGCAGGCGATCAAAAAAATTGGTGAATGGTTCGATAAAAAGAAACTTGGAAGCAAAGAAGTCCAGTTCAGGCTCAGGGACTGGCTGATATCGAGACAGCGTTACTGGGGGACTCCCATACCAATGGTCTACTGTGATCACTGCGGGATCGTTCCGGTACCTGAGGATCAGCTTCCGGTAGAGCTTCCCCTTGATATCGAGATGCCTGAACATGGGGGGAATCCCCTGGCACTTCGTGAAGACTGGATAAACACGACATGCCCTGTCTGCGGAAAGTCGGCAAGGCGTGAAACAGATACAATGGACACCTTTTTCTGCTCTTCATGGTACTTTAGCAGGTATACATCACCATGGGAGACAGAACAGCCTTTTGACAAGGATGACGCCGCTTACTGGATGAACGTCGATCAGTACATCGGCGGTATCGAGCACGCATGTCTCCATCTTATCTACGCCAGGTTCTTTACAAAAGTATGCGCTGATCTGGGACTGCTTCCAAAGGAAATGAGAGAGCCCTTCAAAAGGCTCCTTACCCAGGGAATGGTCATAAAAGACGGTGCCAAAATGTCAAAATCACTTGGCAACGTTGTCGATCCTGACGAGATAATCAAAAAATTTGGGGCTGACACAGCAAGACTCTTTATTCTTTTTGCCTCACCGCCGGAAAAAGACCTGGACTGGTCAGAGCGCGGAGTAGAAGGAGCAAACCGATTCCTCGGACGGGTATGGCGTCTTGTAGAAGCAAACCTTGAGGAGATAAGGTCCGCTTCAAAAGAGCGGATCCCGATGAAAGACATCAAAGCGGCGGATGTCAGGAATATCAAACGCATTATCCACAACACTTTAGACAGGGTAACAAAGGACATAAGCGAAGAGCGCCAGTTCAACACTGCCGTGGCAAGGCTCATGGAGCTTACTAACGCACTTATCAGCTTCAAGCCCAAGACACCGGAGGCATGGTCAGTGATGAAAGAGGGTGTTGAGACACTTCTCTCATGTCTCTCTCCTTTTGCGCCGCATATTACGGAAGAGCTATGGCATATTATAGGAAATGAAACCTTCCTCTCAGTTGAGAAGTGGTTTGAAGTAGATCAGGAATCTCTTGCTGAAGATGAGGTCACAGTTGTGCTCCAGATAAACGGCAAAGTGCGCGAGCAGTTTACGGTAATGGCGGGCATGTCAGGAGAAGACCTTCAGAAGGAAATACTGTCAAGACCCCAGACACTTAAGAGGATAGAGGGTAAAGAGATAATAAAGATCATTCCGATACCCGGCAAACTGATAAACATAGTGGTGAAGGGCTGATGCCTTCTCTCTTCCTGATCTCTGCCTCAGGTACTTCACAGAGACGCCTCCTGGAGGAGACAGTTGCCGGTTTTGAAAAAAAAGGATATGTGATATCTGGAAGACAGGAAGGGGGGGAATGGAGCCCTCTCCTGTCTGATAATCTCTCAGGCGGGCTGTTTGACGAGAACAGGATAGTTATTGTTGATTCGGCTCCCATACTGGGTCCTTTTCCTGAAAACCTTGACCCTATGGTTGATGCTGATTCTCCGGTAGTATTGCTGCTGGTCTATGATTCAGATCCGGTAAAAGTTTTCCCGCCGCAGACCCTTGAAAAATGCAAGATCATAAAAGCACCGCCGTTCCCTCGCTGGCCCAGGGAAAGAATGATGTGGACCATGGACCTGGCTAAAGAGATGAAAATTAAGATAGACCGTGAAGCTGCCGCCTTGATAATAGAACTGACTGAGGACCCGGAGGAGATCCGGCGTCAGCTCTCAAGCCTGTCTCTGCTTAAAAAGGGAGGCACTGTCAATACTTCTGATGTTGAAAACATGTGTCTGGACGATGGCACAAGAAACCTTCTCAAACTTCTCGACGGGCTGTGCAGCGGAGATCATATAAAAACTCTGAAAAGCCTTCACGCGATCTCCAAGAACGGAGATCTCATTCCCCTTGTTTCTGCCATGCACAACAGGATGAGGCTCGCATGGTACTCATCAATGCATACCCAGAAAGGATCTCTTTTCGCAGAGTCGCTGGGAGCAAAGAATTACGCATGGAATATGGCAGGAAATGCTGCTCGAAAATACAGTCCAGGATCGATAAGCAAATTTGTGCTGGGACTAATAAAGATAAACATTGATGAAAAAAGCGGTACGGGGTCCGGGTGGGCCGGCATAGAGACTCTTGTGATCGAATTGATGAGCTGCTGAAAGGAAAAACAAAATGGAGGGACGCACCTTTGGCCCCTCCATAGATCTGTAAATTAAATCAGGTCACTTATGCAGAAAGAGACTTAAATCTTGCTGCCATCATAGCCTTGCGGCGAGACGCTGTATTTCGGTGGACGACGCCCTTTACTACCGCTTTATCCAGTACACCCTGAGCCTCGTTCAGCCTCTTTGCTGCAAGCTCGGAGTCTTTCTGTTCAACTGCATCCAGAAGCTTCTTTACTGCATTTTTGCAGCGGGTTTTCCAGAAGCGGTTGTAAATGCGGTTTCTTTCAGTGACCAGAACTCGTTTTTTCGCTGATTTCTTATTTGGCAATGCCGTCACCTCCTTCACAAAAGACAGCGGATATATTAGCACATATGGGGCATTTTCTGCAACAACACAATCTATTTTACTCTAAATTCAGGTTAAATGTCCAAAAAATATATAATGAATGAGATATAATTTTCCTTGCTCCATAGAGAAGTGTATGTTATATTTACTAGGTTGCATATAAGACAATTAAGGTCATGTGAAAATGAACCACAGGAGGTGTAGTCTGTGAAACGAACATTTCAGCCACATAACACCAGACGAAAGCGTTCAATGGGCTTTCTAGTACGTTCTGCCTCCCCAAGCGGACGCCGTATTTTAAGGAATCGTCGCCGTAAGGGTAGAGCGCGTCTTGCTGTCTAATCAGCCGTGAATTTCGGCTTTTCGTCAGCTGTCAGGCTCAGGCACGGGTGGCAGTTCGACCTTGTATTCCGCACCGGGCGTCGTGAAACAGGCGAGCTGGTGCGGTTGTTGTTTGTTGAAAGCGCCGGCGGGCCTACCCAGATAGGTGTGACTGTAGGGCGAAAAATAGCGAACGCTGCCAAACGTTCCAGAGGCCGGAGAACCATGAGAGAGTCATTCAGAAGGCTGCTGCCATGGATAAAAGATGAAGTTTGGATAGTAGCCTCACTAAGGGAGAGCGGGTTGGAAAAATCTTCAAAAGATGTCTACAAGGACATAGCACGTTCACTCAAGAGAAGAGGGCTCATGAGGCCGGACTGGCCGGGGCTCGACTGGGATGCTGACAAGGATGTCAAACCGTGCGCCTGACTTCATTGATGGGACTGTTTTTTATCAGGTTCTACCAGACGGTGATCTCTCCGGTAATGGGAGGAGGAAAATGCCGCTTCATTCCAAATTGCTCCGAATATACAGCTGAAGCGGTTGAGAAATACGGTCTTTTTTGCGGAGCAGAGCTGGGCTTTCGCAGGATCATGCGTTGCGGTCCATGGGATCCGGGGGGATATGACCCTGTTCCCGGGCAGAAAGAAGTAGATACACGGATCTGGATGGGAAAGTTTTTTAAAGGACTTCGAAAGGTTAGGTGAAAGTTTTGGGCGCGATATGGAATGGAGCAAGTGAACTGCTTCTGATGATCCTTGAATTTTTTTATGGTCTCACAAACTCTTTTGGTCTGGCAATAGTGCTTTTGACCGTAGCAGTAAGGATAGTCCTCTATCCCCTTAATCAGAAACAAATGACAAGCATGCAACAGATGCAGAAGATACAGCCAAGGCTTAAGGTGCTGCAGGAAAAATATGCAAACGATAAAGAGAAACTCAACCAGGAAACGATGCGTCTCTATAAGGAGAATAAGGTGAACCCGGCGGCAGGATGTCTCCCGCTCCTTGTTCAGCTTCCGATCCTCATTCTTCTCTTCAACGTACTGAGAACTTATGATTTTGCCGGGACTTCCTTTATGGGAATAATCCTAGGTTCTTCTACCACCGCAGGGTTGGCACAGGCAGTAGGAGTAGCTGCTGATCCGTCCGGAAACTACGGAGTCATGTCCGTCCTGACAGGGATCCTCAAAAACCCTGCGGGACTGTCGAATGCGGGACTCTATATTGGAAACCTTATCCTGCTTATAAGTATTTCCTTCCTTACATGGGCACAGCAGAAGCTTTCATCCGGAACAAACCCCCAGATGGCGATGATGAACACGATAATGCCATTTTTCATGGCGTTTATATGTCTTTCAATGCCGGGCGGAGTTATGCTTTATTGGGGACTTTCCTCTCTTATTGGAGTAGTCCAGCAGTATTTCGTAATGTCCAAAACAAAACAGGAACTTCAGGTCAAGCCGGTTCTTCATAAAAATAAGCCGACATCTTCAACAGCCGAAGAAGATGAAGATGAATACGAGGACGACGACTATGAAGAAGATGACGATGAATAAAAGTCATTCTCTTATCAGAGTCAGTAAGAGGTATATATGATGGAAATAGATATGGAAGTAAAATGTCCGATGCCTGAGATCGAATCCCTGGTTCTGGATTGTGTGTCTGTAGAAGAGGCGCGTGAGAAAGCGGCGGAACTTTGGGGAATAGAGCCGGATGATGTTGAAACCCAGATAATTTCCGAGGATAAAAAACTTTTCGGCTTTCTTGGCAGTTCATATAAAGTTGAGGTAAGGCCATTTGCTCCCGCCACCTTTATAAAATCATGCCACTTTGTAAACAAGGTCCTGGATAAGATGGACCTGGACCTGATACCTGAACTGAACGAAGACGGAATGATCAATCTGGTTGGAGAAGATGTGGGAGTTGTCATCGGAAGGTATGGAGAGACACTGAAGGCTTTGGAATACCTTACAAACCTTGCCTGTCATGATGACATGTCGACCCGCAGGGTACGCTTTGACTGCGGGGGGTACCGCCAACGCAGGGAGCAGACATTGTCAAGGCTTGCAGAATCAATAGCCAGGGAAGCGCTTCGCAAGGGGACCCCGGTAAGCCTTGAGCCCATGTCGAGCTGGGAAAGGCGCATAGTCCATCTGGCTCTAAGAGACAACAAAGAGGTCGAGACAAGGTCAATAGGGGAAGAACCTTCAAGACGGGTCCTTGTCTGTCCTGTCTCACGTCCCGAGAGTGGAAGAAAAAGGACAGCGCGCAGCAGATAGATATATCCGTATCACTTTCACATATAAAAGGTGCGCGGAGCATTTGCTGCTCCGCGCACCTTTTATATGGCTGTAACTTAGGTTTCAGGTATTATTTCCCCTGGCCCATGGTAAGAGCTGATGAAATCAAGAGTATTTATTTCATTCATAGGTCTGGAAATAAAGAATCCCTGTATGTTTCTGCACCCGCATCCTACAACGGCATCAAGCTGATCTTCTGTTTCGATCCCTTCAGCAATGATCTCTACCGCAAGGGATTTTGCCAGGTTAGTTATACCTTTTAATAGTTTGACCTGTTTATCCGATTTTTCGATCCCCATAATAAAACTTCTGTCTATTTTCAGATAGTCAACAGGAAGATCTTTCAGGTACGAGAAGGAGCAGTACCCTGTGCCGAAATCGTCGATCAAGACCGCTATGCCGGCTTGTCTAATCATACTTAGTTTTTCAACTAATTCTGCAATGTCTTTGCATAAACAGGATTCTGTTATTTCCAGGCCCACGCTATGCGGCGGAAGGCCGTGATCTTTTAACTTGGCTGCAAGCTTTTCTGCAAAATCCATTTGACAGAACTGTACTGTTGAAACATTGAAATTGACGAATATATTATTCTCTTTCAACTTTGATGCAAACTCAAAAGATGTATCTATTACAAAGTCTCCCAGTTTATTTATAAATCCGCTCCTTTCTGCCAATGGGATAAAAACAGAAGGGGCAACGGTCCCATGTTTTTTGCTTTTCCACGAAAGAAGAGATTCCACTGCTATTATCCTGTCCGATCCAAAAGAATATATGGGCTGGTAAAGAAGTTTAAGTTCCTCGTCTCTTATTGAATTCTGCAGGTCCATCTCCATATCTAATTCTTTGATCACTGCGAGATAAGACTGTTTGTCCAAAATGAAGAGGTCATCATTGGATTTTGCAAGCCTCAATGTAATTTCACCGTATCTGATCATGTCACTTGGGGTGATTGGCATCCTTCTCTGGTATTCAGGGCAGGATACTATCCCTATCCGGCATCTGACTTCGAAGGGACAATCTCCGAGCATGAAGGGATCAAGGAATTTTTTGTTTATCTCTCCTGCGATCTCAAGGATCTGGCTGATATTGTCATGTTCATCGATAACTATTACAAAATCATCGCTGTCAAGGTTATAAATGCTCCCTTGGGCCTGGATCGAAACAGACGTAAGCCTTCCGGCTGCCTCACGAAGCATTTTTTGGAAGAGCTTGTGCCCAAAAATTTCCATTATCCTATGGCTGTTGTTTATGTCAATAAAGAGCAGCCCGCTTTTAAAGCTCTTTGAGAGGCATTTTTGATTAAGGCTCTCAACTTTGAGGTTGAAGCTCTCCCTGTTGGGAACATTGGTGGTCATGTCAGTATAAGCAAGATTTCTGACCCTTTCCTGGAGCATCTCGTCCTTTGTAACATCGATCGCAAATGCAGGGAAGAAACCTCTCTCGTTATTTCCGATTATCTGAATAAGAAGAAAAGATTTGTTGTTGTTCTTGTTGCGAAGAGAGAGTTTGAATGAAGCATCCTTTTCGATCTTAGCCGGGAATATTGTTTGTCCGTCATCCATGAACTCTTTAAAGTTGAAAGCTGATTTATCAGGAGATATACCCATAAACGATGCGAAATCATCTTCAAAGTCCATAACTTCTCCGTCAGATGAAATTTTGAAAAAATGAAATCCGGTCTTATTTATCGTGCTGTGTGAAAGTTCACGGATCCTTTTATATTTCCAGTTCATAACGTAAAGATATATCGCTGTTAATGTCATTAAAAGAGCGCTCAATAAAATCAAAGCGCCGATCTTCATAAGAAGACTGTTCTGCTGGGACCTGATACTCTCTTCTGATGAGACGGCAACAAGTTTCCACTGATCTGAATGCGGAAGGGATGCAAAAGATATCAGCCTGTCGTTATTGGTGCTTTTGTGATGTTTTATCATGTTCCCTGTGAGGTTTGAAAGTTCTTCTTTGAGAAATTTGAGTTCATCTGATTCGATCAGGGTAGAGAGAGGACTGAAAAAGTTTAGACTTCTGGTAAGGTGAGCGAACTCTCTTAGGTAGCTTCCTGAATATTCAACGACGTTGTTGTTTTTATCTATCAGGCATAAGAAAGTTCCGCTATAGGGAATATCTATGTTTTGAAGTATGAAAAGTTTCTCAACATTTATCGCGGCGGTAAGTATACCAATAACCGCAGCTCCAGAAAAAACAGGAACGCTTAAAAAAACTATCCTCTCCGCTGATAGCCTGGGTGTGCTTATTACATCATTGCTGACTACCTGTGATATAACAGTGAACCCGCGAATGGCCCGATAAAAATGATCTGTCTCAACTATGTCAACTTTTTTTCCGTTGGTACTTACTGTGTTGCCCTCTGCATCTGTCAGCTGGATGAAGTCATACCCGATCTTTGCAGCTTCCGGTCTTAGTTGTTCGAGTCTTTTATTCAGGTTTTCCTTGCTGAACAAATTTTTTTGTGAAGAGGGGGTATATGCCAGTGCCTGCAGCTGGATAAGTTTTGCGTATATGCGTTCGTTGACCATGTTTGCTGCCATAGATACAACTGATTGGTTTTGTGTGTCAGCATGAGAGAGGAAAATCGACTTAACATGCCCAAGGAGAGCAAAAATTGCAAAAAAAGTAATAGCCAGAAAGGCTATCAGAAGAAAAAATGTGCGAGTGATCGGAAAATAAGATCTGAATATCTTCCTCATATACAGGCTCCACAGTGGTTGGATTGCATTACTTTAATATTATAGCAGGCAAAGGCGCAAATAACAATGGAACTAAATGCGCAATAAAGTTTACAAAGTTGATTTAGGTTTTTTCACCCGATTTGCCATACGTAATATACTTGATGTAATTTAATTAGGATTAACTAAAATAGATCCGTATTTGAAAAATACATCATCAAGAACGCGGAGGTGTGTTCATGAGTAAAGAAAAAATTATAACTGCTGTGAAAAAAATTGGTATTGCCGCCGCAGCCGGTGCGATAATGTTTGCCGGGGGAGCCTTTGGAACTTTCATTGCATCAGAATACACTGTTGTAAAGAATGCTCGGGAACCTGAGACAAAAACTGTTGTCTCTGCGACCGTCGGAGCATACGCACAGGATATCTACAACGGCAATCCTATCGTCTCGATAGTCAAGAAAAGCTCTCCTGCTGTTGTAAATATTGACACAGAGACGATGGTCAAACAGAGGATAATGAGCAATCCATTCGGCAGGGATCCATTTTTTGAAGAATTTTTTGGAGATGATTTCTTTGGCGAAGATGGGATGCAGGAGAGAGTGGTGCCTCAAAGGGGTAAAGGCTCCGGCTTCATCGTTACTAAGGATGGGTATATCCTGACAAACAACCATGTTGTTGAAGGCGCTGACAAGATCAAGGTCACACTTTTGGACGGCAGGTCCTTTGATGCGAAAAAAATCGGGCAGGATCCTACATTCGACCTTGCCGTAATAAAGATCAAGGCCCCTGACCTTCCGGTCCTTTTGCTCGGAGACTCTGATGCGACAGAAGTCGGTGAATGGGTGGTCGCGATAGGCAACCCGCTGGGTTTTGAGAATTCTGTAACTGCGGGAGTAGTTTCAGCTAAAAACAGGACACTACAGGCACCCGGGGTCAACTTCCAGGGTTTTATGCAGACAGACGCGGCGATCAACCCTGGAAACAGCGGAGGGCCTCTTATAGACCTCAGCGGAAGGGTCATTGGTATCAACACCGCTATCGTTCCTTATGCACAGGGAATAGGGTTTGCAGTTCCGATCAACATGGCCAAGCAGATCATGGACGATCTTATCCTGCATGGGGAAGTAAGGAGAGGCTGGCTTGGAGTAACAGTGCAGCCGCTGACGGCTGCGCTTGTCGACGCCTACAAGATACCTGTCAAGGAAGGATCGATCATTGCTGATGTGCAGCCCGGCTCACCTGCAGAAAAGCACGGACTTCGGAGAGGCGACGTGATCGTATCTATAGCAGGCAAGGCGGTCAAAAACAGTCAGGATGTAGTCTTTTCTGTAAGGAACAAGCTTGCAGGAGACAAAGTCGAATTTGAAATATACAGGGATGGAAAAAAGAGGACAATAGAAGTAGTGCTTGGCGAGATAGACAAAGGTGAAAATCATAAAAAAAGCAGTAAGCCTACGCAGGAACCCTCGAGCAGAGCAAAAACATCAAAGCAGATGGGGATCACTGCTGCAGTGATAGACAGTGAACTTCAAAAGCAGTTCAAACTGGAATCGACTGAAGGTCTGATAGTGGTAAACGTTGACAGGGGCAGTCTTGGCGCCAGACTGGGACTTCAGCCGGGGGATGTCATTCTCGAAGTCAACAGGACAAAGATGAAGTCGCTCGATGATTGGAACAGGGTCATGGGAGCAAAGAACAAATCACTGGGCATACTGATGTCCAGGGGAGGACAGACACTCTTCATTTCGGTCGAAATGTAGCTCCTCCCATGGAATAGCCTTCTGTCACTACCAGGACGTCAGTTATTCCGATAGAAGTCAGTTCATCAGTGATTAGACTTAGATCTTTGATCAGACCGGGAATATTTTCCCGGTCTGTTTCTATTTTTGCTGTTATTCCGTCATAGCGCATCCTCAATTGAGAGTCGAAGGGAAGATATTTTCTGATGATGCTCTCTCCGACATCGACCTTCGAGATCATTTCTTCATTGATCGCTGTGCCTGTAGGTACTCTTGAAGCAAGGCAGGCCGCAGAGGGTTTGCTTGCGGTGGGAAGCTCCAGGTTTGACGATATCTCCCTGATATCCTGTTTTGAGAGGCCGCACTCAAGAAGAGGGGAAAGAACATTTGCTGATTCTTTGAGGGCCTTCATTCCCGGCCGGTGGTCACTAAGGTCATCTGTGTTTGAACCGTCAAGGATCCATGGGATCTCAAGCTGTGCTGCATAAGATAACATCGCGTCAAGCCTTCTGGATTTACATACGTAGCAGCGTTCCGGGCCGTTTTCGCAAAAATCTCTGCTGTCAAGATCATCATGCTCAATTTTGAAAAGCCTGATCCCGTACCTCTCAGCAAAAGATAGGATCTCTATCTTATCTTTTGCTGAAAGCAACTGTGACCAGACAGTGAAGGCAAAGGCGTTGTCACCCAATGCCTCTTTGGAGGCAAAAACAAGCAAAGCACTATCCACACCGCCTGAAAAAGCTACAGCAGCCCTTCCCAGCTTTCTTATAAATTTGACAAGTTCTCTGTACTTATCTTCAGGTGGCAAAAGATCATCCATTTTTTCTATAACAGAAATCACACAGTGAGTCTCCGCCCATGAGAGTTTTTTCTCTTACCAGTTCCAGTTCGGGATCGAATCCCTCCAGGAATGCCGCGTCACGGTCACAGGAAATCAGAGCCCCTATGTCGCCGAACCCAAGTTCTTTATATAGGTTTGCGAATTCACATCTTGTGACATCAAAAGAGAGCTCAGAGTCAAGATCTTCTTTCATGTTGACTTCCAGTGCCCCTCCCTCGTTCCACTTTGAAATGCATTTCTCTTTCAGGTTTTTCAGTCCGCCTCCATCAAGTGATATTTCCTTCCCGAGGTTTCGTGATATCCCCTGCATCGTCTTTCGTACCAGATCATACGTTTTTTTCTTGCCGAACTCCTCAGCAAACGCCCTTATAACAGGTCCAAGTACCTTCATTTCGATCTCTCTCTGCTGCAGGAGTGGAACATCTACGTAGTTTTCCTTCATCTTCTGACCTCCGACTCTTTAATAAATCATTGCAGTAATTATGCTTATATTTTAACCTTTTATTCCCTGAAAATACTCTATCATGATAAAATAGCAAAACAGAGATCATAAGTAATACGAAGTGGATCAGAAAAATCAGAAGGAGGTATTGCCATGACAGAGGTAAATAAAAGCGAAGACATCATTATGGAATTGAAGGCTGAAATTGAGGCTTTGAAATGTGCGATCGCGGAACAGCAGGAAAAGGCCGAAGCCAAACGCATCATTGATTTCAATAAGGTAAAAAACACCTTGGATGACGGAGCTAAGTCCCTCCTTGCAGCGGTAAAGCCGGTGATAGAAAAATATGAAGAGCCAGGAAGGGCAGCTGTTGCCAAAGTTGGGACAAGAGTATCAGACAACCCGTTCCTTTCTGTTGTCATAGCTTTTGGGGCCGGTATAGTAATAGGAAAACTTCTCGATTATTGTTGCTGGCGTGCCGAAGAAGAATAGTGATCAGGCCTGTTGGCCTTTGAACAGGAACGGTGATTAAAGTTGGAAACTTTTGCCAACTTGATAGTTAGTTTCTTTGATCTCCTTGAGGCCGAAGGAAGAACATTTAAAGAGAAATCCGTACTTGTGATAGAGGGATTTCTTATCATGTTCTTTGGTGTCTCACTGGTCATTTACGGAGTTTTTGCCGTTGGAGCAGCATTGTACATTTGGCTGAGCGATCATATCGGAAAACCTATTTCTGCGCTTGCGGTTGCTGTTCTTTTTTTAGGAACCGGAATATGGCTGCTTTCTAAGGGCAGAGCGATCACTTACGGCAAAGGTGGGTCTGGCGTTGGAGCAGAACAAAAAAGAACTGACTCTTGAAGAGGCGAAGGCCAATTTTAAGGCCGCGATCATGGAGTTCGATCCTGTCCGTATAATCAAAAGAAAACCCCTGCATGTCCTCGGAGCAATGGCTTTTGCCGGTCTGATGATGGGCCTCACGGGCAAAAAGATGTTCCGTCTTTTTTCCCCAGGACCAAGCCTGATTTCAGGGATATTAAAAAAACTGATATAGATTTTCCCGGGCAATTAATTAATGGCAGTCCATGTCTTAACGGCAGGACTGCCTTTTTTTACAGATGAAAATTATTGATTCAAAGGAAAGTCTCAGGGCCCACCCTGCCGTAAAGTATTATGAATCCTCTCGGACCTCTCACTATCTTGTAGCCGACATTGCCCTTTGAAATAGCTTCCTGCTGTTTTTTTATTTCCCTGATAGGTATCCTCAGATGTCCGTGAGTCCGGAGTGGGTATGCCGGATAAAATTCCTTTTTTAGGACAAAACGCAAAAAACCCCCGTAGGTCCATTCTATTGCAATAATATAGTACCCGCAGGCTAGGACGTTTTGCAGGCTGAAGATGTTTTTGGGGGATACAGTTGTAACTATCGAATCATATTTTTTCGAAACAATGTTCTCTGCGTAAAACTGTGTAAGAAATTGTATGTTGTTCCCCCTGAACTCCCTGTCCACCACACAAAAACCGGTTACCGCAGAATTGGCATATCTATCGGGATCAAGATTGTAATCCTTTAAAGATTCCCTGACCCATTCAGGTGAAGTTTTTAGGGTCCTCAGGCATATCAGGCGGTCTTCGTACCTGGCGCCAACTGCAAGGCCGTCCTTTCCCAAAAATCTTTTAAGGTCATCTTCGGTGCTGGCGGCAAAGATCTCACGGCTGAGTCCATGCGCTACTTCGTTGTGCAGTTTTATTGAGATGTCCTCGTCTTTTCCGGAAAGGACTTCGATCGTACAAGGTACTGTCAGCGCTCTTCCGTCAGACATGTGTCTTTCTACGAATAACTGCATCTTTACGATATCTTTCAAAATTCGAGGCCTCCCTTGATAGAGGTTGCTTTTAAATGTACTTAACCACATAATTCCATAACACTGAAATTTTGATTTATATTTGTCATTATTGCATGGGTATATGCACTTAAACAACGTTTTTTCAAAATATGGAAAAAAGAATTATTGAAAGATGGCTGTATAATTGCTGAACTGTCTGTTGATAATGGACGGAATGCTGTCAACAATGAAAAGAGGTTGCTACATGTCTCCTGTCGGGATGAGCAAGCCATCAAAAGCAGCACTCATTTTTGCTTATCTTATGGTCTATATTATCTGGGGATCCACATATCTTGCAATAAGATTCTCCGTTGAAACAATACCCCCGTTTTTTTCGGGAGGAGCACGATTCCTTAGTGCCGGGACAATACTTTTCGCTGTCAGACATATCCAGTCCGGTCACAGGACCACTCTCCATGGATGGAGAAATGCCTTTTTTGCGTCTCTGCTCCCCTTCGTTATATCATACGGACTTATAACGAGCGCTGAAACTGTAGTGCCGTCTTCCATAGCAGGCCTTCTTGTGGCATTGGAACCTTTGTGGTTCTGTGTATTGGGTTGGCTTTTCTTCAATGGCGAAAAGCCTGCAAAACGTCATTATATGGGGATAGCATTAGGATTTTTGGGCATCTTTTTCCTGGTCGTTGGAGACCCTAAGGCAGATCTCTCCTTCGAGTCAAGCTATTTGATCTGGGTGCTGATGCTGATCTTAAGCGGTATCACCTGGGTAACAGGTGCGTTTATCTCAAGGGATCCGAAAATTCATGAGGACTCACTGATGTCATCGGGAATGCAGATGATGTGCGGCGGTGCTGTAATGATGTCCATACACTTTCTGATATCGGCCTTCACGGGAAATTATCAAAGCATGGCCTCTTTTTCCGACAGATCAGTGCTTGCGCTTATTTACCTGATAATCTTCGGCTCCCTTGTCGCATACTCGTCTTTTCTCTGGCTGATGAGGGTCGAACCTGCCAACAGGGTAGCTACCCATGCTTTTGTAAATCCGGTAGTGGCTGTCTTCCTGGGATGGTTTCTCGGGGGAGAAGAGCTGAGCGTCAACATGCTTGTTGCAACGCCCCTTATAGCAGCATCAGTTATACTGATGATTTGGACTCCCCGTAAAGACTTCTGAGCTGTTCAGCTGCTGCGATCTTACTGAAAATCTTGCATACTTTGCAAAACATAAAAAAAGATGAGGCACCCCAAAGGGTACAGCCTCATCTTTTTTTATGTTTTATAAAGAATCGCATCATTGATCAAGAAATTATGGAGGCGGCACCCGGATTCGAACCGGGGATGAAGGATTTGCAGTCCTCTGCCTTACCGCTTGGCTATGCCGCCACGAAGGAGAGTATAACAACCAGGATATTTAGTGTCAAGGCACCTCATTGTGTCAGAAACTTCAACTGAATATTCAAAACTGAATATTGAAACCTTTTCTTAAAATTAAAAATGTATTATAATAAAGCATAGACAAGAGTTTCTTTTTAAAAACAAACCTAAATGTGAAATATGACTCTATTTAGCAAAGGTTGCGGATAAAAATGAAGATATTTGCAATTAACCCAGGCAGCACAGGAATGAAAGTGGCTTTGTACGAGGATATGGAAATGATATGGTCTGAGTCTATTGAATACAGCCAGAAAGATATCGACATCTGCAAGGAATCGTCTGAAATAGAGGAAGACTTCCGTTTCACCAACTCCGTTAAAATACTTGAAAGTCATGGAAACAGTATTTCCGAGCTTTCTGCGGTGGTCGGAAGAGGCGGTATGTTGCGCCCTATCAGAGGCGGCGCATGGATAATTAACGAAGAAATGGCTGAAGACCTTAGATCATGCAGGTACGGGAGGCACGCGTCGAACTTCGGAGGGCTTATCGCAAAAAGGATATCGGAGAAGGCAGGATCTGTTCCTGCCTTTATCGTTGACCCCGTATGTGTAGACGAGATGTCTGAGGTCGCTCATGTGAGCGGTATGCCGGATCTTCCCAAAAGGCCGATATCCCACGCTCTCAACCAGAAGGCAGTTGCTTACAGGGTCGCCCAAAAGATGGGAAAGCGCCCTGATCAGTGCAGATTCATTGTCGCTCATATGGGAGGCGGAGTCACGGTCGGAGCACACTGTGAAGGCAAAGTCATCGACGTTAACAACGGATTGGGAGGGTATGGCCCGATGTCGCTTGAGCGTGCCGGCACAGTCCATGCGTGGGATCTTATAAAACTATGCTTTTCAGGAAAATACTCCCAAAAAGAGATCGAAAGGATGGTAGTGGGTGATGCCGGAGTTGCCGCTCACCTTGGGACCAGAGATTTCAGGAAGATCATTGAAAGGATCCATGCCGGAGACGAGAAGGCAAAACTTATCGTAGAGGCGCTGGCCTATCAGATAGCTGCAGAAATAGGTTCAAGGGCTACCAACCTTTATGGGAAGGTCGATGCTGTCATATTGACAGGAGGCCTTGCAAACAGCACCTATCTATGCGATCTGATCAAAGAGAGGGTGTCCTGGATATCAGAGGTCACCTGCGTACCAGGTGAAGATGAACTGAGAGCACTTGCTGAGGGCGCCTACAAAGTGCTCACAGGGGAAGAAGAGGCTCACATTTATGAAAAAGAATAACCGCGTTCCTGATAACAACCTGTCGTTGTTAAAAGATAAAAGATGGAACCATGTAATTGCCGTAACAGGAGCATTGGGCTCAGGCAAGACCGAGCTTACTATGAGCCTTGCTTCCGCGATGTCTGACAGCGGTGTGAAGGTTATCCTTGCAGACATGGACATAATCAATCCCTATTTTTGCCTCAGGGCTCTTGCGGGTGATATAACTAAGGATAACCTTTCTGTACTGACGCCGCCCGGAGATATCAAATGGGGAGATATGAGTTACATCAACCCCCTGATCCGTACAAAGATACACGATCAATCAATGCGACTTATTATTGACGTCGGAGGAGATTCACAGGGAGCTCTTGCGTTAAAGCAGTTTGAACCGGAAATAATTGAAGCTGGATACGACCTCATATTTGTCATCAACCCCTACAGGATCCACACCAAAACTTTTTCAGAAATTGCCCAGATGAAAGACAAACTGGAAGCAACATGCGGACTCAAAGTCAACTCTATAGCAGCAAATCCGCACCTTATGGATATCACAAGTTCGAAAGACTGTGCCGAAGGAATAATTTTAGTGAACGACCTTTCAAAAAAGATGGATGTTCCGATGCTTTTCGGAATAGCGGAGGAATCAATTTCGTCTGATGTGAAAAAGATCCTGCCGGATAATATCCCGCTGTGGATACTTCAAAGAGAGATATTACTGCCGTGGGAAAGAGGCAAAGTACGCATTTAATACAAAAGGAGAGTGTTTCATATGCCAAAAGGGAGAGTCGAAATACTCGAGCAATACTGTAAGAGCTGTTCTATGTGCGTGGAGGCGTGTCCAAAAGATGTACTTGAAATATCCGATGAGATCAACAAAAAAGGATATCGCCCCGTGGAAGCGGCAAGGCCTGAAGACTGCATAGGATGTGGAATGTGCGCTATGCGCTGTCCTGATGCAGTTATCAAGGTCTTTCGTGAAGAATGATGTGAGAAGGGGTGATCAAAATGGCAAAAACTTTAATGAAAGGTACTGAAGCGATAGCTGAGGCTGCTGTTCAGGCTGGCTGCAAGTATTTCTACGGTTATCCGATAACCCCCCAGAACGAGATCCCGGAGTATATGTCAAAGCGGCTTTTTGAAGTCGGCGGTGTCTATCTCCAGGCAGAAAGCGAAGTAGCGGCGTCAAATATGATACTTGGCGGAGGCGCTACGGGAGAAAGGGTAATGACAAGCTCCTCGAGCCCGGGAATTTCACTCATGTCGGAGACGTTGAGCTACATAGCAGGTCAGGAAGTCCCGGTCGTAGTGGTCAACGTAGTCAGGGCAGGTCCGGGATTGGGAGGGATACTCCCCTCTCAGTCAGACTACAATCAGGCGACATGCGGCATTGGCCATGGCGATTTTAATTTGATAGTACTGGCGCCAGGTTCCCTGCAGGAAACAGTTGCCATGGTGCAGAAAGCCTTCGATCTTGCACAGACATACAGGACACCGGTGATGGTACTCTGTGACGGGGTCATCGGCCAGATAATGGAAGCAGTGGAGATCCCGGAAGGTCATGGCAAGAACCTTTCACATCCGGAAAAATGGGCCTGTGGATACATGCGTGAAAGGGGAGGGAAAAGGAACATAATCAGAAGCCTCTTCCTTGATCCTGACGAACTTGAAGAACACAACAGAAAACTTGAAGCCAAGTGGCACGAAATAGAAAAGAATGAAACTTCCTGCGAGAAATATCTTACAGACGATGCTGAAGTTGTCATTTCCGCTTTCGGCACAGTGGGAAGAATAGCAAGATCAGCGGCCGACAGCCTCAGGGCCGAAGGATACAAAGTCGGGCTCATAAGGCCGCTTCTTGTCAGCCCGTTCCCGTATAAAGATTTCGAAACACTCATCCCAACCTGCAAACACATCCTTGATGTGGAAATGAACTGGGGACAGATGATAAAAGATGTCAACAGGGGAGTCAAATACCGTTTACCTGTGAGCTTTTACGGACGTTCAGGCGGTATGTGTCCCGGGGTAGAGGAAATAGAAGAAGAGTGCCGCAAGATATTTGCGGAGCTCTCCTGAAAAGGAGGGGACTTAAATTGGCAGAAAAAATCGTTTACCAGAGACCCAAAAGCTGGGTAGAGGGAGTTCATTCACACTATTGTCCCGGCTGTACTCATGGAATAATCCACAGGATGCTGTGCGAGACTCTGGACGAACTTGATATCCAGGATATAACCACGGGAGTAGCCCCTGTAGGATGTGCCGCCCTTATGTACGGATACATAGATACAGATTTCATTGAAGCTCCGCATGGCAGGGCACCTGCTGTCGCGACAGGGTTCAAACGGATCAGACCGGATAGGCTCATTTTCACTTATCAGGGAGACGGAGACCTTGCCTCGATAGGCATGGCAGAGATAGTGCATGCTGCCAATCGGTCAGAAAACATCACCGTAATTTTTGTCAATAATGCAATATATGGCATGACAGGAGGTCAGATGGCTCCAACCACACTGCTGGGACAGAAGACTACGACTACCCAGAGCGGACGTGATCCTCTCAGGGCAGGTTACCCCATAAGAATGTCAGAGATGCTGGCATCTCTTGCTTCGCCATGTTACATAGAAAGGGTCTCCGCAGCAAAGCCCTCTCACTTGAACAGTCTTAAAAAGGCGATCAGGAAAGCTTTTAAAAACCAGATGGAGAACAAGGGCTTCTCTTTTGTTGAAGTCCTCTCTACATGCCCTACGAACTGGGGAATGAGGCCGACTGACGCATGCGACTGGCTTGTGAACAACATGATCCCTTATTACCCTCTTGGGGTATTCAAGGATTTTGACTAAGGGAGGTCAGGCTAAATGTCTAATTACACACGCACGCTATTTTGTGCAGGGTTTGGCGGTCAGGGTGTAATGGTCCTGGGGCAGCTCGTGGCATACGGCGCAATCAAAGAGGGGAAATATGTTACATGGCTCCCCTCGTATGGACCGGAGATGAGAGGCGGAACGGCTAACTGCGGAGTTACTGTGAGTGACAAGGAGATAGGGTCGCCATTCGTAACAAAACCTGATGTGGTAGTAGCTCTTAATCAGCCTTCGCTCGATAAATACGAAAAGTCAGTCAAATCCGGCGGTACCCTTATCTATAACAGCGATATGGCCAAGTATGCCCCTTCAAGGGATGACATCAAAGTTGTACCGGTCGAAGCTTCCCAGATAGCAGGAAGCCTTGAGAACGAAAGGGCTGTAAATATAGTTATCCTCGGAGTGGTCATTGCAATGTCTGATTTTATTTCAGACGATACTGCAAGAGAAATAATCAAACAGAAACTGGGTGCAAGAAAACCCGAATTTCTAGAAAGCAACATGAAGGCTTACGAGCTTGGACGAAAGATAGGACTTTCAAACTAAAAATTTTTATGCCCCTCTGTCCGGATATAATAATACGAAGCTTCCGCTTAAACTGAAACTGTCTTAAGCGGAAGCTTTTTTAGTGATGAAAGCAGTCGTTCTGAGTGTCGTGCAGGTACTGATCTTAATTAATCTCCATAAAATCTACACATTTACATCATAAAATCTCCATATGGTATAGATAGACTAGCATCATGGAACATCAAATGATGTTGATTATAAATTTGGAGGTCGATGTAAATGAAAAAGAAAATTTTTGCAGCAGCAATATTAGTCCTTGTCTTTGCGGGCAGCGCGATGGCCGCTCCAGGATATGGCAAAACAGAAAAATGCGGTTCTGGCCCTGGTGCTGGGTTGCATATGGGGTATGGTCAGCAGATGTGGCAGGATACAACACCTGAAACCAGGGCAAAAATGGATGAAAGAGCCAAGCTTCATATCGAAATGAGGGCGGAGCTTCAGAAGGAGATCCCCAATAAGGCGAAGGCCCGCGATGTCCACGAAAAGATCCAGAAGCTAAACCGTGAGATCGAGACGGCTCATTTCGAGGAGATACTTAAGGACCCATCAAAGTTTAACGCGCAGGCCAGAGGTCCCAAACGCGAATTCTCTCCGCAGGACAGAGCACAGATGGAAGAGATAAGGAAGTTCCATTCCGAAATAAGGACTGAGCTTCAGAAAGAAGCACCAAACAAAGCAAAGATACGAGATCTTAACGCAAAGATACAGAAGATCAAAAATGACAGAGACAATGCTCGTCTCGAAGAAATGCTCAAAAACCCGGAGGCATTCAGGAACGGTCGCGGCTTCGGCCAGGAATTCAAAAACAACCCAACACAACAGTAGACAATTATAATTTTACTACTGGGGCCGGCGTAGACCGATCCCAGTAGAATTGTCATTCTTTTGTTCTTTTTTTGCTTTATACTGGTTGAAACTGAAGTTGTTCTAATTTTTTATCAATATCAATTATGGACAAAGAACGTTGATAGTGGGGGTGGACGCTGTGAAAATCCTTATCGTTGAAGATGAAAAAGCCATTGCCGATGTTGAAAAGGCTTATATGCTTCGGGAAGGATATGAAGCAGACATAGCCCCAGACGGTATCGAAGCTCTCAGAATGTTCAATGGGGGAGCATTTGACCTTGTGATCCTGGACCTGATGCTTCCCGGGATGAGAGGTGAGGCGGTCTGCAGGGAGATAAGAAGATCCTCCGCAGTCCCGATAATAATGGTAACTGCCAAGAGCGGGGAAGACGATGTCATAGCAGGTCTTGATGCCGGAGCGGATGACTACATCATCAAGCCATTCAGTCCGAGAGTGCTCATGGCAAGGATAAGGGCCAACCTCAGGGGTTCTGCGTCTTTTGATCAGGAAAACGGAGAGACGATAACCGTTGGAGAGCATCTGGTCATAGATACCGCAAGATTCACAGTCACAAAAAACGGAGAGGACATCCCCCTGACAAAAAATGAATTCATGATCTTTTCAAAGATGGCGTCAAGGCAGGACAAGACATGGACGAGAGATGAACTTATCACATATGCCCTTGGATATGAATATGATGCTTTTGAGCGCTCGATCGACAGCTACATCAAAAACATCAGAAAAAAACTTGCTGACCGCGAGCACGAGAACGGATATATCAAAACAGTTCATGGCTTCGGATACAGGATATCGGAGTAAATAAATGAAGCGCTCCCTCAGGACACAGATGCTCGTACAGTATGTGGTCATCGTTATTATATGTATGCTTGTCATCCCTACCGGGATCTCAAAGCTTCTGGACAGGCAATTCCGCCTTTATTCTTCTGACAGGCTTCACGATGACCAGCAGGAAGCGGTAAGGGTCCTAGAAGAGATATACGACTCTGAAGGCAATTGGAATAAAGAGGTGCTGGCCGAGCTCAAGGGAGATATCCTCAGATGGCCTATGGTGCATGCTGCTCTCTATGATCCGGATGGCATCCTGATAGCTGAATTCAGACGATCGATGAGACATGGCCACATGCGGGGCCCCGGTTTAAAAAGTGAAAACAAGGATACCCCCGGTTTTATGAGATCAATGGCACCGGAACTGGTAATGAACGAACTTCCTGTCTCTTCCGGGGGCAAATTAGTCGGAAAAGTTCGTTTTCTCTGCCTGCCTTTCAGAGAGAGCAGGGAGGGGATCTTCCTGAAGAAGTTTAATTCCCACATGGTGTACGCTATAGCATTTATGCTGATGGCAGCTGTGATCATATCTTTTATTATGGCCGATGTAATAAGCAGGCCGATACTTAATGTTTCAAAGATGGCATCTCTCATAAGCAGAGGCAAATACAGAGTACAGGGTGACCTCAGATCAGACATCACGGAACTCCAGCAGCTGATCGACAGCATCAACAGGCTCGGGCTCAGCCTCGAGGAACAGGAGGAGCTTCGCAAGAGGCTTATGAGCGATATTGCTCATGAGCTTAGAAATCCGCTTACGATCATCAAATCACACCTTGAAGCATTCGAGGATGGGGTGTGGGAACCCACAAAAGAAAGGGTCAAACTCACAGTTGATGAGATAGACAGGCTTTCTACGATGATTTCTGAAATTGAAAAACTTACTTCGATAGAAAATGCCGGAAAAAGCCTTGTGCTTCAATCTATAAACCTTTCAAAAGAGACCGAAAATGCGGCAATGACCTTTGATCCTCTTTACAGAGCAAAGTCAGTGGAACTGAAAAGGGAGATCGAAGAGAATGTAATGTTTGCGGCAGATGGAAACAAGATAAGGCAGGCAGTGGAAAACCTTCTTTCCAACGCACTGAGGTATACAGACCGCGGAGGTGTGGCCACTATTTCCCTTGAAAGATCATCCGCGGAGGTGATCATCAGAGTGAAAGACACAGGCATTGGAATTTCAGCCGAAGATCTTCCCTATATATTTGAACGATTCTACAGGACAGACAAATCAAGGACCAGATCAAGCGGAGGACTTGGAATAGGACTGGCTATAACAAAAGCTGCGGTGGAGGCACATGGCGGCAGCGTAACTGCAGAAAGCAGGGAAGGCGAAGGGAGTACATTCACGATCAGGCTCCCATTGGCATAAAAAGGAATATTTTGATCGGAGGTACATGGTCTGTTGAGAAATAAAATCATAGCGGCGTTATTTTTGATCCGGATATTGTTTGCAGGTGCGGCTGCAGCCGAAACGCTAACGCTTGAATCATGCGTCAGAACGGCTCTTGAAAAACACCCGGACATGGTCGCAGCAGAGAGCAAAGTTGCTTCAAAAAAAGCTGCTGTCGGCCAGAGCGCGGCTGACAGCAGGCCGCAGATAAAGGGAGGCGCCACAAACACAAGAAGTGACAGCACAGATTCAGCAACCGATTCAGGAAGGTACAACGCATCTATCTCGCTTGAACAGTCAGTTTATGACTGGGGCAAAAGAGGACTCAAGATCGAAGGGGCGAGGATCAGCATGGGTGCTGCAGATGCAGAATACTTAGATACCAGGGACAAAATTATTGCGGGGGTCCGGTCTGCCTACTACAACCTTAACAGGGCGATGAGGCAGCATGAGGTGGCAAAAGCAAGGTTTGAAAATTATCAGAAGAGGCTTTTGTGGGCAAAATCATACTACGAAGTTGGCACTAAGCCAAAAATTGAAGTTACAAAGGCGGAGTCGGATCTTGCCAATTCAAAACTTGCTCTGGTAAAAGCGGAGTCGGCCACTGAACAATACAGGGCACAGCTTGCATCTTCGATGGGAATTCCAATGATGGACATAAAAAATGTTGCGGATGTATTGTCATATAAAGAATGGAGCGTTCCGATAGACCAGGCTGTCGAAAGAGCGGTCTTAAACAGGCCTGATCTTGCCTCACAGCGGAAAAAAGTAGAATATGCCGAGACTGTGCTGGCATTGGAAAAAAAGGGTCTTTCTCCGGAAATAAGCGCATCTGCCGGCTACAATGCATACGGCAGCGCCCCTTTTGATGACAATGGCTGGAATGCAAAGCTTTCTCTTAACTTTCCGTTATACGACGGGGGACTTACCAGAAGCAGGGTACAGGGTGCTGAGGCAGACCTGGTTACAGCAAGGGCTCAACTGGACAGCGCATCAAATGGTGTAATGCTGGAAGTAAGAAAGGCATGGTATGCACTTGCTGAGGCCAGGGAGGCCCTTAACGCATCACTTGAAGCTGAAAGACAGGCTAAGGAGACATACGAACTTGCCGAGGGACGATATGAGGCAGGTGTAGGAAGCAGCCTTGAAATATCGGATGCAGTCGAAAGTTATGCTTCAGCTCAGACGAACACGATACTCTCCCTATATGAATGTAAAGCAAAACGTCTTGATCTCGAAAAGGCCATGGGAGGTCTTGAAGAATGAATATCGCTGATAAAATTTCAAAAAAACTAAAGAGAAGGATCATGGCCGCTATTCTGGTTTTGATAGGTATCTCCGGCGGATTTCTATGGTACTACAGCAAAGGTGCGGAAGAGATCCAGTACAAAACTGTGAGGGCAGAAAGGTCAGACCTCCGTTCAGTCATACAGGCCACAGGAACTCTGGACGCGGTGGAGACTGTCGATGTCGGTACGCAGATATCTGGAACAGTAAAAGAAATATACATAGATTACAACAGTGTGGTCAAGAAAGGCCAGATCATTGCTGAAATAGATTCGGCAACTCAGCAGACGGATGTTGCACAGGCAGAGGCAAATTTGATGGCGGCAAGAGCAGATCTGATGAATTCAGAAGCAGTTCTGGCAAATGCCGAGAAAAGTCTCGCAAGGACGAGAAAACTTGCCGAAAAAGACCTTATCGCAAAAGCAGACGTTGATACTGAAGAGAAGACCTACCTGACCTCTAAAGCACAGGTCGCCGCGTCAAGAGCGAGGATAGCTCAGTACCAGGCTACACTGGACAAAACAAAGATCAATCTCGGATACACTCGGATATATTCCCCTGTTGACGGAGTAGTGGTCGCTAAAAACGTTGAAAAAGGGCAGACGGTTGCAGCAAGTTACCAGACGCCCAGCATAGCCGAAATAGCAAAGGACCTTAGCCAGATGCAGGTAGAAGTCAACGTGGATGAAGCTGACATCGGCGGTGTAAGGGAAGGGCAGAAAGCGACATTTACCGTAGACGCTCATCCAAACGATCCCTTTAGTGGTGTTGTTACTCAGGTCAGGCTCTCTCCTACAACCACAGACAATGTTGTGACTTACGTAGTGATAGTCAAAGTATCGAATAACAAGGGGCTTCTGATGCCGGGGATGACTGCCAACGTCTCTCTGATTGTTGAAGAACGCGAGGATGTAATAGTAGTTCCTAACAGCGCTTTCAGATTCAAACCTGCAGATCCTTCCGCAAATTCTGGTCAGCCCGGCGCGGGAATGACGGGAAAACAGACCATTGCAGAAGTAAAAAAGCCTGCAGTCTACATGATTGAAAAAAAGACCCCTGTAAGGATAGAGGTCGAAAGAGGTATCTCCGACGGTCAGAACACAGAGATAATATCAGGGCTCAGCGAAGGCGATGAAGTAATCACGGGCATCATTGTTCCAAACGGAGAGAAATAGATGGCTCTGGTCGAACTGAGGGATATCCGAAAAAGCTTCAGTATGGGAAAAGAGGAAGTAGAGATACTTCACGGCATCAGCATTTCCGTGGAAAAAAGTGAGTTTGTAGCCATGATGGGCCCCTCCGGTTCAGGTAAATCTACAACGATGAACATCCTGGGATGTCTCGACAAGCCGACATCAGGGACCTATATCCTCAACGGGCAGAACATAAATGACCTTGAAGGCGATGACCTGGCAGTAATAAGGAACAGAACGATAGGCTTTGTCTTTCAGGGTTTCAACCTGCTGCAAAAGACAAGCGCCATAGAAAATGTCGAACTGCCGCTGCTCTATGCAGGCATGCCGAAAAAAGAACGCCGGGAGAGGGCAAAAGAAGCCTTGATCCAGATGGGACTTGAGGACAGGCTTTACCATGAACCCACACAGCTCTCAGGAGGTCAGCAGCAAAGGGTCGCTATAGCAAGGGGGATCGTCAACAGGGCTCCTATCCTGATGGCTGACGAACCTACCGGAAACCTCGATTCAAAGACCAGCGACGAGATAATGAAACTCTTTAAAAAAATCAACGAAGAAGACGGCACAACAATACTTTTGGTGACACATGAACCTGATGTTGCCGCATACGCAAAAAGGATAGTTCATTTTAAGGACGGAATGATCACAAGTGACGAGATAAACCGGGAGGTGAAAGTATCATGATCTCAATGGCTGAAATTTCCCGTACCGCAGTCAGGGCGCTCCGAAGGAATAAAACAAGGTCTATGTTGACCGCCCTTGGAATAATAATTGGCGTCGCGGCTGTAATAGCGGCCTTTGCAGTCGGACAGGGAGCCAACAAAAGCATTGACGAGCAGATAGCCTCGTTCGGGAGCAATTTTATCATGGTCTTTCCTGACAGGTCTGCATCGTCAGCTTCCGGAACCGTCAAATACCTGACATATGATGACGCGCTTGCCATAGAGAGGGAAGTTTCAGGCATAGAGGCTGTGGCGCCTATGATCAACACGTCCGCGCAGCTTGTTTACGGCAATACAAACTGGAGCACGAGTGTTACTGGAAGCACCCCATCTTATTCGCTTGTTCAGGATCGAGAAGTTGACTACGGCAGGAACATAAATGCAAGCGATGTCAGACAGGGTGCAAAGATAGCAGTCATTGGAAAGACTATAGCAGACAAGATGTTCTTTGGAGAAGACCCGGTGGGGAAATCGATAAGGATCAAGAAGGTCCCCTTTACGATAATAGGGGTATTAAAGGCCAAGGGACAGAACACGATGGGACAGGATCAGGATGACCTCGTTCTGGTGCCTCTGACGGCAGCCCAAAGAAGACTGGTCAGGTGGAACACGCCGGGGAGGATCAGCACAATATACATTAAAGGCGTTTCCATGAACGCACTTCAATACATACAAAACGAAACTGAAGCCCTTATGAGGGAAAGGCACAAGATAAGGGCGGGTGAACCTGATGACTTTTCTGTAAGGAACATATCCCAGATGCTTGAGGCCAGAAGGAAGACCACTGCAATAATGTCGATGCTGCTTGGATCAATAGCCGTAATATCCCTGGTGGTCGGAGGCATAGGCATAATGAACATAATGCTTGTCTCCGTAACGGAACGGACCAGGGAGATAGGCATAAGGATGGCGGTCGGAGCCAAGTCGCGCGATATCCGTTTTCAGTTCCTCATTGAGGCTGTAGTTCTGTCAATGGTGGGAGGAACGACCGGGATAATATTGGGAGTTTTTGCCGGGCATGCTCTTGCTTCCCTTACCTCTGCGCCCCCAATATTCTCAGCCGGATCAATAATACTTGCATTTGTTTTTTCGGTTCTTGTAGGTGTGGGTTTTGGATATTATCCGGCCTGGAAGGCTTCCCTGCTTGATCCGATCGACGCACTGAAATACGAATAACTCTTTTCCTAAGGATCTCTTTTAAGAGGGCGCAATTAAGCTTTTTTGTCATCCCCCAATGCGCCCTTTACGGCTCTTTCCCACATCTCATGTTTTTCTTTGTCTCTTCCTGCGCATGCGGGGCTTGTTGAGAGAAGTACTTCAAACGGCATCTGCGGCTTACCAAAAAAATTCCTATAACTTTTGAATGCGAACTGGCCGTTGAAAATAATGAAGGATATCCCCGGGTGATCTTGCAGGAGTTTAGGAATGTCATTTGCAATGGCCGCTTTTATATTACTGTCGCTGCTTCCGCTGCGGTCCGCGCTTTTGATCACATCCCAGAGCGCTATATTATGATCATGTAAAAACAGGACCTTTGAAATGTAGTCTGTGCAAAGGGGCCTGCCAAAAACAGAAAAAATTATTTTCCAAAATTTATTCTGCCAGTTGCCGTAATATTCATTTTCCATCAAGGATCTGACTCCGGGCAGAGAGCCCAGGATAAGCAGCCTGGATCTGCGGTCTATGATCGGCTCAAAACTATGCTCCATGTTTTTCTCGCACCCCTGTTAAATTATAATCCGTAATGAAATATTCGCAAATTGTGCAACCGATTGTACTTTTGCTGCAACTTGCTTTGCAATCAAAATAATACTCTTGACGAATCTCGATACAACGTTATAATACTCAAGAACTTTGAACCGCAGGTAAAAATACATAATAAACAAAACTAAATTTTAGGTTTAGTAAACTGTCCTGTCGGAATAAAAGTGAAACTAATTTCCCATTTTATATGGAGACAAAGGGGATACCAAACATGAAAAGCAACCTGTTCCTTACCCTTGCTGACGGAACTGTCTGGAGCGGAAAAGGTGAAATCACAGCCCCGGTCGAGGGAGAAGTCGTATTCACTACTGCAGGATGCGGCTACCCTCAGACCCTTTCCGACCCTTCTTACTGCGGACAGATCGTTGTCTTCGCTTTCCCTCCCGTAGGGATATACGGAGTTGACGCAGAGAGGCTTGAGGGACGACGAGTTTGGCTTTCTGCTGCATTGGTATCCAACCTTGATGAAACAGAAAATGGACGGTTTGGTTCTCTCAGTTCATGGATGACTGAAAACGGGAGGCCATTGGTAGATGGCGCGGATACAAGACAGCTTATATTAAAGATCCGTGAACTTGGTTCGATAATGGGCAGGCTCGATCACAAACCCGCTCTTCCTCAGATAAAAGAACTTCCTCATGACATGGTGAGTAAAGTTTCCTGCAAAGAAATCGAAGTGATCGGAGAAGGTGCTCTCTCTATCGGTGTGATAGATTACGGAGCGAAGGAAAATATAATAAGAAGCATAGCAGGAAGAGGATTCAGGGTGGTAAGGTTTCCGAACACCACGAAAGCAGAGGATATCCTTTCCAGCGGAGTCAGCGGGATCATACTGAGCAACGGCCCGGGAGATCCTTCGGTGCTTGGATCTGAGGCGAAAGAAATAAGGAAGATCCTCGGCAAAAAACCTGTGCTTGGGATCTGTCTTGGACATCAGCTTTTGGCAAGAGCCTGCGGGGCAATGACACATAAGCTCAGGTACGGGCACAGGGGAGCGAATCAGGCAGTGATCGACACCGCCACAGGCAGAGGAATATTGACAAGCCAGAACCACCAGTATGTCGTTACTGAAGAGAGCCTGAAAGGGACAGGGCTTGAGGTCTCCTTTAAGCACCTTGGGGACGGAACAGTCGAAGGCCTCCTGCATAAGGATCTTGACGCATCCAGTGTTCAGTTTCATCCTGAAGCGTCGCCGGGACCGGAAGACGCAGGATACATATTTGATGATTTTGTCTCACACGTTCGCGAGTCAGGGGAGAGATAACGATGAAGGATAACAGCATAAAAAGAGTACTTGTCCTTGGCTCGGGACCGATACGCATAGGACAGGCCGCTGAGTTTGATTACGCCGGAAGTCAGGCCTGCCGTGCCCTCAAAGAGGAAGGCTGCGAAGTGATCCTTCTCAACAGCAACCCTGCAACTATCCAGACTGACCTCACCGTCGCTGATATCGTCTGTATAAAGCCTCTGCTGCCCGAATCAGTAGAGGAGATCCTGTCTGAATACAGGCCGGATGGTGTAGTTGCGACACTGGGTGGACAGACGGGGCTTAACCTCTGCATGGAGTGCGAGAAGAGAGGAATGTGGGATAAATACGGATGCAGGGTACTGGGCACACAGCCTGGAGCGATCGAGCGTGCCGAAGGCAGGGAACCTTTCAGAAAGGCAATGATAGATGCAGATCAGCCGATAATTGCAAGCCGGGGGATATCTTCTGTCGCAGGCGCTCAGGAATTTGCGATGCATTCGCCCCTTCCGCTTATACTTCGTCCGGACTTTACGCTTGGAGGATCGGGCAACTCAGTCGTCAGGAACATAGAAGATTTTGTGGTCCAGGTGGAAGATGCCCTTACAGCCTCTCCTGTCGGAAGGGCTTTGATCGAGCGTTATCTTGAAGGCTGGCATGAGATAGAAGTCGAAGTGGTTCGGGACAACATTGGAAACGCCCTTGCAGTATGCAGCATGGAGAACATAGACCCGATGGGTGTCCACACTGGAGATTCGATAGTGGTTTCCCCGGCCCTCACGCTGACAGACAGGGAATGGCAGATGCTCCGGACCGCGGCTTTAAAAATAGTGGATGTTCTTGAGATCCGCGGTGCGTGCAACGTTCAGTTCGCACTCTCCCCGGACGGCAATGAGTACTACGTTATAGAGGTAAATCCGAGGGCGAGCAGGTCGAGCGCCCTTGCAAGCAAGGCAACAGGATATCCGATAGCTAGGATGGCCGCAAAAATTGCAATAGGCATGGACCTCACAGAGATGGCAAATCCGGTCACGGGAGCGGGCAGCGCATTATCTGAACCTGCTCTTGATTACGTAGCGGTGAAAGTCCCCTCATGGCCCTTCGACACTTTTCCGCAGGCTGATTCCTCTCTCGGACCGAGGATGAAAGCCACAGGAGAAGTCCTTGCGCTCGGAGCCACATTCGCTCAGGCCCTTGTAAAGGCCTGCCGTTCTCTTGAAAGGGGAAGGTACCTTCCAGACAGGAGGATGCGTTCGTGGGAGACGAGGAAACTATGGGAACAGATAACAGCCCCGACTTATCTGAGGCTGGAAGCGATCACAGAACTTCTTAGAAGGAGTTCCGCAACTGTTGATGAAATGTCTAAAAGGACCCACATCAGAAAATATTTTATCGAACAGCTCAATAAGATCCAGCTTGCGGAAAAATATCTGGAAGAAGACGGGCCTGTAAACGGCAATGTAGTCTCTGCACGGATGAAAGGAATGTCAATAAGCCGCATATCAGCATCAGCCGGGATATCAAAAGACGAGACATTGAAGATACTTGAGTCAGAAAACTGCCATACAGGATACCGTGAAGTAGACGGGTGCGCCGGAGAGTTTCCTTCCGGTTCAGGCTACTACTATGCGGCCTATGGAGTAAAGAGTGATCCCTGGGAAGAGAGCGAGGGAGGCATAGCCGTCCTTGGTTCAGGCGCGATAAGGATCGCCCAGGGGGTAGAGTTCGATTATTGCTGTGTAAAAGCTGTCGAAGCGCTGCGCAGAAGAGGGATAAGGGCAATAATGATGAATGTCAATCCTGAAACAGTGAGCACAGACCATGATATCTCCGATGCACTCTATCTGGAGCCTCTCTACATCGATGATGCAATGGCTGTACTTGAGCGTGAAAGAGCCAAAGGAGTATTCGCCTGTTTTGGAGGACAGACCTCGCTCAGACTTGGACTTGACCTGGCAGCTGAGGGGATCAGGCTTCTCGGACCGGATCAGAATGTTATTGACGCTGCAGAAGACAGAGGTAAATTCTCAAGACTGCTAAGCAAACTGAATATTTACCAGCCTGAAGGTGTCGATGTGGCTTCCGTGGATGAAGCATGCAAAGTCGCCCAGGATCTGGGATATCCTCTTATGATAAGGCCCAGCTTTGTAATAGGCGGGGTCGCGATGAAGACAGTCTACAGCGAAAAGGAAATGATAGAAGTTCTCTCAGAGGCCTTTGAGGCTGTGCAGGGACAAAAGGTGATGATCGACCGTTTCCTTCAGGGGAAGGAATTCGAATGCGACGCTGTCTGTGACGGCGAAGATGTTCTGATCCCGGGTATATTTGAACATATCGACCCTTCCGGCATCCATTCGGGTGATTCGATCGCAGTTTTCCCGAGCTTCTCTCTTACTGATGAGCAGCAGAAACAGGTCCTTGAAACTGTAAAAATGATATCAAAAGAGCTGGATATCCACGGCCTCCTCAACATACAGTTTGTCCTCAAGGACGGTCTCTTCTGGATAATCGAGGCGAACCCGCGGGCAAGCCGTACTGTCCCGATATGCAGCAAAATATCAAAAATACCAATGGTCGATCTGGCAGTAGGTGTAGCCCTCGGAGAAAAACTGACGGATATGGGGTATGGACTTGGCATTTTGCCAAAAAGCGGTCAGTGGGGGGTAAAGGTCCCGGTTTTCTCTAATGACAAGCTTCCCGGGATCGACCCTAAACTCGGACCAAGGATGATGTCGACCGGAGAAAGCCTCGGGCTTGGAGACGACCTTGCTGATGCGATGATGGACGGACTGCAGGGAGCAGGATGGATGCCCCCTGCAAAAGGAAGGATACTGATGAGCATAGCTGATTCACAAAAGGCAGAGTCAATGTCAACAGCGGCCCAGTTCACTGCTTTAGGGTGGAAGGTCGATGCGACATCAGGCACTTCGGATTATCTCTCCAAATGGGGCATCGAAGTTAACACTGTCCGGCAGGAAGAGCTTGTTGAAAGGCTCAGAAAAGGAGAATGGGACCTGGTGCTCAATATCCCCGGAGGAAATGAACGCCACATAATGCACGGGGCTGAACTCAGGAGAAGTGCTTCTGCAGCCGGAGTACCGTGCCTGCACTCAATGGCTGCTGCCTGGGCTGTTGCCAATAGCCTTTCGAAAAGACAGAGGGCGTAAGGTGATCAGAAAGCTTATCTGAAACTTAGATTTTAATGATCACAAAAAAAATTATGCCTGCTCTTCCATTTTTTTAAATAATGCCTTAATATATTGGCGTGCATCATGAAAACAGTTTCATTTGATAAGGAAGCGGAGGTGTATCCATGTTAACCGGCAAATTGCTCGATGACATTGGAATACAGATACTGAAAATACTTCAGGAAGACGGAAGAATATCATTCAACGAACTTGGAAGACGAGTAGGCCTTTCTTCTCCGGCAGTAGCGGAGAGGGTCCGCCGTATGGAGGACGCAGGTATAATAATGGGTTACAAGGCTGTAGTCGATCAGTCAAAAGTAGGCTATCCTATAATGGCTTACATTCGTCTTGCGATCCCGGTAGCGCTCCTTGCTCAGTCAGATGAGCTCGCAAGGGCGATACCTGAAGTCCTTGAATGCCATCATCTTACAGGAAGCGACGGAGTTATCCTTAAAGTAGTCGTCTCTTCAGTAGGGCATCTTGAGGATGTAATAAGCCAGATGGGCAGCTGTGGCATGACTACCACCGCAATAGTTCTCTCTTCACCAGTTCTGGGGAGGTCAATAGATCCTGTAAAACCGGCAAACAGCAACGGTCATTGATCGGAGAAGGAGTCTGAATGACTCAGATAAACCAGGAAGCTATTGACAATATTCTCAGCAGAAGAAGCATCCGCAGGTTCGATCAGTTAAAGCGTGTGGATGATGCTTATGTGAAGGTCATTTTGGAGTGTGCCTGCGCAGCGCCAAGCGCAAACAACTATCATCCCTGGCATTTTGTTGTAATAGATAAAAGAGAAACATTAGACAATATGGCAGAGTTGCATCCATACGGAAAGATGCTAAAATCAGCTGCTCTTGCGATAGTTGTCTGTGCTGAAACGGAACGTGAAGGCAAGGTCATTAGGTACTGGGAAGAGGATTGCTCTGCAGCAATGCAGAATGTACTGCTTTCCGCCAATGCGCTTGGGCTTGGGTCAGTATGGCTTGGGGCCAAACGAGGGGACAACGACCTTGAGGGAAGACTCAAATCGCTTCTCAATGTGCCGGCAGATATTGCGCTTATGGCGATCGCTGCAATAGGCTGGCCTCTTGAAACAAAGGATCCTCACAAAGGGATAGACCCACATTCACTGCACCGCAATAAGTGGTGAATATCGGGCCCTCAGGTGGTAAAATAGATAAGACTTGCAGATAAAGCGGCGGAAGCACCGCCGCTTGTCATATGGTAAAGCAGTTCGGGGGCGTAAAGGTGGATCATAAAAATAAACAGGCAAGTATATTCGAAGTTAACAAAGTAATTACTCTTCCGTTGGAAGAGGAGATAAAACAAAGTTATCTCAACTATGCTATGAGCGTCATCGTCGGCAGGGCACTGCCGGATGCGAAGGACGGCCTGAAACCGGTCCAGAGAAGAGTACTTTATGCGATGCTTGAGCTTGGTGTAAGGCATAATCAGGCTTTCAAAAAATCAGCCCGTATTGTCGGAGAGACCATGGGAAAATTCCACCCGCACGGCGACTCTGCAATTTACGACACAATGGCGAGGCTCTCACAGGATTTCAGCATGAGATATCCCCTCGTCGAAGGGCAGGGCAATTTCGGTTCTATCGATGGAGACCCGCCCGCGGCGATGCGTTACACAGAAGCCAGGCTGCACTCTCTCGGAGAAGAGATGCTTGCGGATATCAATGAAGAAACAGTTGAATGGGGCCCTAATTTTGACGAATCCCTGGTCGAGCCCCTTGTCCTTCCATCCAGGATCCCCAACCTCCTTGTAAACGGAAGCACAGGTATAGCTGTAGGCATGGCCACGAATATGCCTCCTCACAACCTGGGCGAAGCTATTGATGTCTGCTGTGCTCTGCTGGAAAATCCCGATGCGGAGCTCGGCGAACTGATGACCCTTATGCCAGGTCCGGATTTCCCGACCGGAGGAATAATAGTTGGCCGCGAAGGTATCATAGATTCATACCGTACAGGAAGAGGAAAGCTTACAGTCAGAGGACGGGTCGACGTTGAAGACAGCCGTAAGGGCAAACAGAGCATAATAATCTCTGAAATACCTTATATGGTAAATAAAACCAACTTTATTGAAACGATAGCCAAGTGCGTACAAAATGGGATGATAGACGGAATTTCTGATCTCAGGGACGAATCCGACAGGGATGGCATGAGGATCGTCATTGAGCTTCAGCGTGATGCGGACCCCAATCTGGTCCTGCGTCAGCTCTATACAAGGACACAGCTCCAGAGCACGTTTGGAGTCATAAACCTTGCGATCGTTGACGGGGAGACTCGTGAACTGCCGCTCAAAGAAATGGTATGGGTCTTTCTTGACCACCGAAGGACGGTCGTCCGAAGAAGGACAGAATTCAGGCTTCGCAAGGCCGAAGACCGTGCCCACATAATAGAGGGCCTGCTCAGGGCTCTGGATGCAATTGATGAAGTAATTAGGATAATCCGGGGATCGGATAACGCTGTGACCGCAAGAAACAGCCTCATCGGAGCTCTTGATTTTACTGAGATCCAGGCTCAGGCGATACTGGACATGCGCCTGCAGAGGCTCACAGGCCTGGAGAGGGAAAAGCTTGACAGTGAGATGAGCCAGCTCATTATGGATATCGAACGTTACAAAAGCATCCTTGGAAGCCAGGTCATACTTGATTCAGTTGTAAAGGATGAACTGGCGGAGGTTCGCAGACAGTATTCCGACAAGAGGCGGACAGACATAGAAAACTCTGTTGAAGAAGTCTCCGATGAAGACCTCATACCTGAAGAGGAGATCGTTGTTGCGCTTAGCAGGGATGGTTATATCAGACGCATGCCGCTGCAGGATTACAGGGTACAGTCAAGGGGAGGTAAGGGAGTCAAGGGCGTTACTACAAAAGCTGAAGATGAAATAGCCCTTCTTTCCATAACAAATACCCACAGGACACTATACCTTTTCACAAGTTTGGGAAGAGTATTCGGGGTAAGGGGCTTTTCTCTGCCGGAACCAAAGACTGGCAAAGGCAAGCTTGTAGGGACAATAGTGACACTGGAAAAGGAAGAACGTGTGGTAGCGATAAAAGACAGCAGCCTTGACGGGGCAAAGTACGTCTTCTTTGTCACGTGCAAAGGAACAGCAAAGCGCCTGCCTGTCGAAGAGCTCGAGGGTCTTACGAGAGCGGGCCGCAGAGTCCTTACACTGGTGCCGGATGACAACATAGCAAGGGTACGTGTGACCAGCGGAAAAGATGAACTGCTTCTTACAACATCGATGGGACAGACACTGAGAGTCTTGGAAGAAGAGTTCCGTCCGCTTGGGAGACAGGCGCAGGGCGTTCGCGGAATTAGACTCGATGACGGAGACTCTGTAGTTGGCTGTGATGTCGTCACAGAAGGCCGTCAGGTATTTTTCATAAGCGAGCAGGGAATAGGAAAGAGGACAAAATACTCAGAGTTTACCCAGCACCATCGTGCCGGTTACGGAGTAAGGGCGATGAAGCTCTCAAATAAAACAGGAAAACTGGTTGGAGCATGGGGCGTAGCAGATGACCAGGAAATAGTTGTTATAAGCAGCAAGGGCAGGATGGTCCGAATCAATACCAACGAAGTCTCAAGCCTGAGCCGTACCGCAACGGGATACAAAGTGGTAAGGCTGGATGACGGAGATTTTGTGGCAGACGTAAGCATTGTAAGGACCGAGGGCGAAGGAGAACTTGATTGAAGCTCGCACGTGACGGACTGCCTACTATAGGAGGACTGGCATTCATGGTTATAGGGGGAGGATTTGTCTCTCCATGGATATCCGTGATACTTGCATTTCCCATGATGCTGGCGATCTGGTTTTACCGTGATCCTGAGAGAGTCCCGGATGCGCCTGCAGGATGGGTCAGTCCGGCTGACGGCAAGGTCGTCGAAATAGAGGAGGTTGATCACGAATATACCGGCAGGGCAATAAAAATAGGCATATTCATGAATGGGTTTGATGTGCACGTGAACCGTTTTCCGACGTCAGGCAGGGTCGAATATGTCAAATATGTCCCCGGCAAGAAGTGGTTTGCGATAGCACCTAAGGCCTCCGAGATAAACGAGAGGTTCTACGTGGGTGCGAAATCAGAAGAAGGACGTTTCCTTCTTGTACAGATCGCTGGTATACTTGCAAGGAGAATAGTCTGCAGGGTCAACAAAGGCGAGACTCTGGACAGAGGCCGGCGTTATGGTATGATAAAGCTTGGTTCAAAGGTCGATGTCTATCTGCCTCCATCTGTGGTACCTGCTGTAAATATCGGCAGCAGGGTGGTCGCGGGAGAAACTGTGATCGGAGTGGTGAAAAAATGAGAAAACGTGACAGAAGGATCAAAAACATACCAATAAGCAAAATAATACCCAACATGATAACCAGCGGAAGCGTATTCTGCGGAGTAGCTTCACTGATAATGACATATCATCAGCACTTTGTGCCGGCTGCTGTGCTTATATGCTTTGCTGTATTTTTTGACGTAATGGATGGAAGGGTAGCCAGAAGCCTCGGAGGAAGCAGTGTTTTTGGAGAAGAGCTCGACAGTCTCGCTGACGCTGTTAGCTTTGGCGTTGCTCCGGCATTCCTGATCTATGCGGCTTATATAGGCATGGAAGGCGGAGTATGGGGTGCTGTTGCATCTTCATTCTTTGCCCTCTGCGGAGTCCTCAGGCTTGCCCGATTCAATGTCACGCATGTTCCTGCAGGCCCCTTCCAGGGTCTGCCGATCCCTGCCGGAGGACTGACTCTCGCAGCTTTTGTGATAGCCAAAGTACCGCTTACACCTCTTGCAGCGATAGTGGTGATGTCCTTTATAGGCGGCCTGATGGTAAGCTCTGTACCTTACTGCAATGCGAAAAAAATGAAAAAGGATAATGTAAACAGAGTCAAGCTCTGCGGGATTATTGGATTTATCCTCCTCTCTTTTGCGGTTCTGAGGGAAAAGGCATTCCTGGTCATCTCGCTTATGTATATTTTTACAGGACTTGCAAAGGTAAATGTAGCTGAGTGGGTCCTTGAAGAAAGGCCGGCTGAAAAGGGAGAATAAACTGACCTGGTTATTTCAGTTTTTTTATAAGTGTTTATGCTCCCGACTTCGGCTAAAGTGAGCCGGGGCCGGGATTTTTTAAAAAGGGGGCAAACTGATGAAGAAAATAATGACAGGCAACGAAGCAATAGCCCAGGGTGCCTGGGAAGCAGGACTGCATGTGGCAGCTGCATATCCGGGAACACCTTCCACAGAGATACTCGAGAACTTGTCAACTTACAAAGATGTATATTCAGAATGGTCCACAAACGAAAAAGTCGCGCTTGAGGTCGCTGCAGGAGCTTCCATGGCCGGAGGAAGAGCCCTCGCTGCAATGAAGCATGTAGGGCTCAACGTTGCTGCTGATCCTCTCTTCACTCTTGCCTACACAGGAGTCAACGGGGGTCTTGTAGTTGTGACGGCTGACGACCCCGGACTGTTCAGCTCACAGAACGAACAGGACAACAGATACTACGCCTCACATGCCAAACTCGCGATGCTTGAACCATCAGACAGCCAGGAGTGCCTTGACTTTGTAAAAGAGGCCTTCGACATTTCGGAAAAATTCGATACCCCTGTCCTTTTCAGGGTCACAACGAGGATCTGTCACAGCAAAACACTCGTTGAAACATCAGCCAGAAAAGAAGTTCCTGTGAAGCCATACGCAAAGGATGTCTCTAAATATGTAATGGCTCCCGCATCCGCTAAGAAGCGCAAATATGTAATGGAAGACAGGATCGCTGCAATGAAGAAGTTCAGCGAGAATACTCCCCTGAACCGCATTGAGGATGGACCAAAGAAAATCGGCATAATAACAAGCGGAATATCATATAACCATGCGAAGGAAGTCTTCGGGGATGAAGTATCTTACCTTAAACTGGGCTTCACGTGGCCACTCCCGGAAAAGCTGATAAGAAAATTTGCCGGGATGGTCGAGACGCTTTATGTGATAGAGGAAAACGAGCCCTACATCGAAGACTTCGTTAAGATAATGGGAATACAGTGCACCGGCAGGGAAAAGCTCCCCTGGGTAGACGAACTGACTCCGGAAATAATAAGAAGAGCCTTCTTTCCCGGTAGCGAAGAACAGGGCGGTTATGCCATTGACGCAGAAGTTCCCCCACGCCCTCCGGTTCTTTGCGCAGGATGTACCCACAGGGGATTTTTCTATGAAGTTGGAAAATATAAAGATATCGTCGTGACCGGGGACATCGGTTGTTACACCCTTGGCATAGTGCCGCCCCTTAGTGTAACTGACTCTGTGATTTGCATGGGAGCCAGCGTTTCAGGCGGGGTAGGGTTCAGCAAGGCAGTAGAAAAAGCAGGAAGAAAAGAAAAAGTCTTTGCAGTCATAGGCGACTCTACCTTCTTCCATTCGGGCATAACAGGCCTGATCGATGCTGTAGTCAACAAAGCCCCTATAGTCATAAACATACTTGACAACAGGATAACAGCTATGACGGGGCACCAGGAAAATCCAGGCACAGGCCGGACCCTGATGGGTGAGGCTACACATCAGGTGGATCTCAAGTCACTATGCATGGCTTGCGGTGTTAAAGAAGAAAATATCCGTCTGATTGACCCTTACGACCTGACCTTGACCAAAGAGGCAGTGAGGGCAGGCTACGAATCCTCGGAACCCTTTGTGATAATCACGACATCACCATGTGCCCTCATAAAGGATGTCATCAAGGCAAGGACAAACATGAAGTGCGTGATAGACCAGGATAAATGCATAAAGTGCAAAATGTGCATGAAAGCCGGATGCCCCGCGCTTAACTTCAGGGACGGCATCGTTTTCATTGATCGCGCATCATGCAACGGCTGCGGTATATGCCTGCAGATATGCCCGAAGAATGCCATATCGAGGGAGGTATAGGACCATGAAGAAAAACGATACCAAAAGCATCCTTCTTGTTGGAGTAGGCGGACAGGGAACCATACTTGCCTCGAAGATACTTTCAGAGGGGCTTGTCCGAAAGGGTTATGACGTAAAGATGTCAGAGATCCACGGGATGTCCCAGCGAGGGGGAAGCGTTACCACACATGTCAGGTTTGGCACAAAAGTGGCCTCTCCAGTAGTTCCGGAAGGCGAAGCAGATGTCCTGGTGGCATTCGAAAAAGTTGAAGCGGTACGCTGGCTTAAGTACCTCAGAAAGGGAGGAAGGCTCGTCGTCAATAATTTCGAGATATACTCCCTGCCTGTCCTTACAGGTACAGCGAAATACCCCGATGAAGTAGTTGAAAAGCTTGAGAAGGAAGTTCCTGACCTTAAGATATTCAACGCCGGCGAAATTGCAGAAAGTCTCGGAAACATCAAGGCACAGAACGTAGTCCTTCTGGGAGCACTCGTAAAAGCAATGGGACTAGAGGACATAGACTGGGAATCAGTCCTGAAAGAGCTCATCCCTCCAAAACTGCTGGATCTCAACCTGAAAGCGTTCAAAGCAGGACTCGAACAGTAGTTCAGCGATAATTAAACAATGCCCTGTAATTCGCAGGTGGTATGAGTAAAAGCATAATAAAAAGAGCCGGTATTCAGGGAATGAAATCTCCCGAAGTCCGGCTCTTTTATTGTTTCAGTATGATCTAACTGCGGATCGTTACCATTTCAAATATGATTCTGATACCTGTCCGTCAGTCCACGTTATAGAAATGTGCAATACTCCGTTTCTCTTCCGAAGGGTTCCATTGTCCTGCATCAGCAGCTGGTAGGTCTTTGTGCCGTTGACAGGGATGCGCACGTCTCCGTTATTATGGTTGAGTATCCTGTTGCCTTCTCTTACACCGAGAAGCCATCTGCCATTGTTCTCAGGAAGCGTATCCCAGCCATTTGCGGAATTATCTTCAGTAAGGATCAGCGATTTGATATTGCCCTTTCCTGTTATCTTTATGTTGAGAGCAGTATCTTTGTAGCCGTTAGCAGTTCTCTTTTTGTTCTTGCCTACATGGTCGAGATTGACCAACGCAGGTCTGGCAGAAGCGAATATTACAGAGCGGTCCGCCTTTGTAACGTTTGCAGCCGGAGCTGACTGAGCAGCAGGTGCGTTTCCTGTCGATGCCTCGAGCACCTGACCGCTGGACATTACAAATATGACCTGATAGGGTCCGATATTTCTGTTGTCTTCCTCGTCAAACCACAGGTCCAACGCTTTTTCCCCGTTTACAGGAATGGAGATCGTCCCATCAGAATGGTTCAGCTTGGGACCGGACACCAATACGACCAGAGGGTTGCTGTTGCCTGCTATGGTGTCCCAGACCTTTCCGCTTGATGCGGATCTGACTCTGACTCCTGTAATAGTACCTGATGCGTTTATTACAGCGCGGATCGATCTGTCAGGGTTAAGATTAGACTCCATTTTTTCATTCTGTCCGGTGAAGTCATAGCTTCCCGTTCCCTTGTACTCAACGGAGAGCGTCTCTTTGAACCCTGTTGCATTTCCCATTACGGCATCTCTTTCGAATATGCGTCCGTCAGCAAGGCTGATAGTTATCCTTGCATTAACCGACCGGTCACCCATTATTCCGTCTTTGTCCTGAGTAAGGAGAGTATATTTTTGTGAGCCTCTCACGTAAAAGGCGACCGTACCGTCTGTCCTGTTCATTATGTTGTTACTGCCGTCGATAACTGTTACTATAGGGATGTTGTTTCCGGCTACTGTATCCCACTGAGCATTTTGGGAGTTGGTTCGGGCCGATATTTTTACAGCCCTGACAGCTGCGTCTCTGAAATTAAGGGAAAGGGTAAACTGCTGATCGTTTCTGCCGTCAGCCCCGACTTTTTCAGTTGTTCCGGCGTAGTCGTGTTGGCTGGTGCCATTTATCTCAAATGCGGATATACCTTCTGCTGAATTTCCAACAGAAGCCGCAGGAGTGACTTTGCCCAAACCTTTGACGCTTGTCTTGCCGGTGACCTCCTGGTTGTCGATAAGCCTGACGATCACTGTGAAATCTGAATCATTTGGTATTGAACCCTCAGCATCGTTAATGTAGAGCTTAAAGTCGGCCCCAATAAGCACGGGCGTCACCGGAAGCCTGCCTGAAGTGTTCAGAATATTGCCTCCGCTGTTTTTTACAGTAAGAAGCCCTGCCGAGTTTGACGGAGATGTGCTCCACATCTTGCCTGTAGTCTCGTTTCTAAGCGAGATCTCTGTTATAGCCTGGGCTCCGCTTACCGCAAGGGTGAAAGAAGCGTCGAGCTTGCCGTCTGCTATCCTTGAAGTGCCTGCGCCAACTATGTCTGTCTTTTCATCAGCATTGAAGTATATTGAATCTACGTCAAGCCCCAATGATGCAGCAAAAGCTGCCCCAGAAAAAACAATTAAAAAAAGTGCGGCCATGAACGTTTTTAATAATCTATGCATTTTTAAAATGCCTCCTTAAATTGGTAAATTTATCTATGATAATTTTACCTCTGTTCAATTAATATTTAAGGTATTAATGCCTAAAATAATATAAAATAGGCATTATCAGCAGTTTTTAAAGGGGAGTGTAAATTGAGGAACTTAGCCGAAGGATCAAAAATATTATATGTTGACTGTTCTGCGGGGATAGCGGGAGATATGTTTTTAGCCGCACTGCTTGACATGACCGGCAGTATGGAACATCTAAAAAATGAATTAAAAAAAATCCCGCTTTCAGGATACAGCCTTGACCACTTCAGGGATAAAAGGGGAGGCATCTCCGGTTTGCGCTTTGATGTTGATCCCGAAGAAGGGCATGTTCACAGGCATCTCTCTGATATAAATGAGATGATACAAGGAAGCGCCCTTTCAGATGAAGTCAAAAAGATGACTGTCAAGGCATTCACTCTTCTTGCCGAAGCCGAAGGTAAAGTGCACGGTGAGCCGGCCGACCATGTCCATTTTCACGAGGTCGGGGCGGTCGACTCCATCATAGACATCACCGGCGCAATGATCATGCTTGAATACCTCGGATGGCCCGAAGTTGTTTTTTCTCCGCTCAACGTGGGCTCAGGAACAGTGAAATGCGCCCACGGGGTCCTGCCTGTCCCGGCTCCGGCAACTTTGGAACTGCTAAAGGACATATCCGTATATTCAGAGGGAGATCCCATGGAGCGGGTAACGCCTACAGGAGCAGCTATTGTCAGGTCACTTGGAGGCATAATATCTGCCGGAATGCCACACGGAAAAATAGCGGGTACAGGGATAGGCCTGGGGAGCAGGGACGGCGTTCTTCCAAACATTCTGAGAGCAACGATGCTAAAAAAGAGCGATATGTTTCTATATGACAGGGGAGTAGAACTGTCTGCAAACATCGATGACATGTTCCCTCAGGACCTTGCATATCTGATGGAGAAACTTTTTGATGCGGGAGCACTGGACGTGTGGTTCGAGAATATCCAGATGAAGAAAAACCGGCCGGCTGTCAAAGTTTGCACACTGTGCCACGAAGGTGATTCAGAACTTCTGAAGGAGATGATCCTGAGGGAGAGTTCTTCTCTTGGAGTGAGAAAAATATATATTGAGAGATCTATGCTTGAAAGAAGTACTGAAATACTGGAAACATCCCTCGGACCTGTAAGGATGAAGTCTGCACTCATGGGAAACAAAGTAATTAAGGAAATGCCCGAATTTGAGGACATCAGAAAGATAGCGTCAGAGAGATCCATGCCATTATACGAGATACGTTCGCTGATCGCCCGTGAAAGGGAAACGGCTGTAAGATCCTCGAAACTTACTCAGGGAGACTTTGAGACACAACTGAATATTAGCAAAGATGGAATGAAGGAACCGCATGCAAATGAGAGGGATGTCCATCATCACGGACATCACCATCCCCATAGCCACGGGCATGACCATTCTGAAACCGGAGAAGAAGGGAAATGACACTGCTACTGGATGGCAGGGTCACTTCAAAAAAAATTAAGGACTGGGTAGCGGCTTCGGTCGATGCCATCAGAGTAAGAGATGGTTGGGTGCCTCAGATAGTAACAGTCCAGGTGGGCGATGACCCTGCTTCTGAAAGGTATATAAGGAATCAGCTTAAGGCATCTGAGAATGCGGGGATATCTGCGAGGCTGGAAAAATTTGACGGAGACATCCCAAAAGAAGATTTTTTGAAAAAGCTGGCCGCGATCGGCAGGGACGGGGATGTTGACGGAATAATACTCCAGACGCCCTTTCCGAAGGGTTGGCCTGTTGACGAGATACTGAACGGACTTCCATCCGGAAAGGATGTTGAAGGTGTCCATCCGGAAAACCTTGGCCGACTGTATCTTGGCGAAACAGCTATTCCTCTTCCCTGTACAGCATGGGCGGCGATCTCGCTGCTTGAATGGTACGGCAGGAGCTCTTTTGAGCAAAGCAGGTGCGCTGTTATCGGAAGAAGCCCGAATGTCGGCAGAGCTGCTGCGCTGATGCTGATGCACAGGCATGGTACGGTAACTGTTTGCCACACGAGGACCTCCCCGGAGCAGCTCAAAGATGTCCTTTCCGGTTCAGATGTGGTGATCGCAGCTGCCGGAGTGGCAGGGATAATAGATCCTAAGGTACTGCCTCCACATGCATGGGTGGTCGATATAGGGACCAACGTCACAGATGACGGTAAGCTGGTGGGGGATGTGGCGCCAGGGACAGAGGGGCATGTTGAGGCACTGAGCCCGGTGCCGGGAGGAGTTGGCCCCATAACGGTCTCTCTGCTGCTGGCGAATCTCCTTCTCTGTGCATCAAAAAGGAGACTGGGAAAGAGCATATTGCTGCCTGACCTGAGAAAATTACGCGAGGAGTGATCCTATGGTGATGGATATCGAGAGCGGAGCCAAATGGTTTGCCGAACAGATCAAAAAATGCAAAGTCGTCGTTTTCAGCGGAGCAGGACTCAGTACCGAATCGGGGCTTGCCGATTTCAGGTCGAAGGAGGGCTTGTGGGCTCACGTCGACCCCATGCAGTACGCCTCTGTAAACGCCCTTGAACGGGACTATGATTCATTCAGGGAATTCTACAAGTCCAGGCTTTATGTACCCGAGAGCACACAGCCCAACAAAGGCCACAGGTACATTGCCGAGTGGGAGGCTGCAGGCTATGTCATGGGGGTCATCACCCAGAATGTAGACAGGCTTCACCAGAAAGCCGGTTCCGTCAAGATCGCAGAGCTTCACGGCAGCCTTGAGCCTGTCAGATGCCACTCCTGCGGAAAGATATGGGACAAGGAACATTTTCTTAATGGTGAAAAATGCGATTGCGGAGGAGTTCTCAGGCCCGGAGTAGTGCTGTTCGGGGAGATGCTTCCCGACGAGCCCCTAAGGCTGGCCGACGAATGGAGCTCCGAATGCGAGACATTTGTAGTCCTTGGTTCGTCACTTGTTGTCTCTCCAGCCAATTACTTTCCGCGTCAGGCGAAAAACAGCGGAGCTAAGCTGATAATAATCAACAGGGAATCAACTCCGCTTGATAAAATAGCAGATCTGGTCGTGCACGAAGGGATAGGAGACTATCTCGAAAAAGTCGCAGGTTATATGAAATAGAACTATAAACCCTGTCAGCGAGAGGTTTATATGAAAAAATGAGTCTACAGGCCTATATGACACAGTAAAAATACTTGTATAATCTTACAGAGCGGGATATTCCCGCATAAATCCGAATCTTGACAATTTGGACCCCAAATAGCTTGGACTTCTGCGAAGACCCTTGACGGCACGAAAGGTGGTGGAACACAACCCCCGCCAATAAAGGAGAGCAGAATGATAAGGCAGATGCGAAACATGGGAGAGAGCCGCGGAACAGGAAAGAGGAAACCTTGGAGACTTGTTTCTGTTCAGAGGCGACCCCCGCGCAGATCGTCTGCGATATAAAAAACTAAAAAAACAACCAAGGGGGTTGTACATTACTATGAAAAAGTTTTTGGCAGTACTCGCAGTAGTAGCGCTGGTAGCTTTCGCAGCACCGGCATTCGCAGCAAACCCGTTCATGGATGTACCCGCAGGCCACTGGGCATATGATGCAGTAGCACAGCTCGCAGCACGCGGCGTAGTATCCGGTTATCCCGATGGCGCATTCAAAGGCGCACAGCCCGCAACACGTTACGAAGTTGCTTCAGTAGTGGCCCGCGCACTTGCACAGGTAGACGTTGAAAAGGCAAGCAAGCAGGATCTCGAAATGCTGAAGAAGCTCGTCATGGAATTCAAAGACGAACTCGACGCACTCGGCGTGAAGGTCGACAAACTCGACAAGCGCGTAGCAGTTCTCGAAGATCGCCTCGGCGGTTGGAAACTCCGCGGATCCTTCCAGTTCGATGCAAACTTCTCAGGCGACGGCCTCTACAATGAAAACGGCGCAGAGACCGAATTCCACAAGGAATGGTTCGCACTCGTCCTGACGAAGCAGATCGACGAGACCACCTCCCTCTATGCACGTCTCCGTATGGGACAGTATGTTGCCGGTACAGGCCGCAATGACATTTCTGGAACTGATACTCGTTGGGACCGTATCTATGTTGACATGAAGCTCCCCTATGACGTGGACTTCCGCGTTGGACGCTGGCTCCAGGACTTCGAAGGCGACCAGGGTCTCTATTGGGGATACGATGCCAACCCGATGTTCGGCAGCTACCGTATGGATGGTTTCCGTGCTCATAAGGCATGGGGCAACTTCAATGTTACGGGTATCGTAGCACGTAACGCAGGAATCGATCCCGAACCACGTGAAGAAGGTCAGTTCATGCACTACGCCCTCGACATCAACTTCCGTCCGAACGAGAAGTTCTGGGCCGGTGCAACAGGCTACTGGCTCCAGGGTGACTTTGATGATGCTGATGTACTCGACGAGAACGTGAACACTTACGGCATTTATGCCGGTTTCGCGTTTAACCCCAATGTCGAACTTAAGGGAATCTACTACTTCCAGAACCTCGGCGACGACCTCGCAAACGGAAATGAAGACAGCCCGAAGGCATGGAAGGCAGTCCTCGATGTGAAACAGGACCTCCTGAAGTTCACGAGCCTGTGGCTGCAGTACATGCAGATCGACAACACCTTCTACGGTCTCAACCAGCAGAACAACATGGACTGGGGCGTTGCGATTTCTGTAACAGACAACATGCCCTTTAACGACAATTCAACGAAAGTTTGGATGGTTGCCGCTGAGCAGGTTTGGAACGACAAGTGGACTACCTTCCTTAAGTACGCAGAGGCTGACTATGACACAGATGACTACGAAGATGCTAAGAACTGGACAGTCGGCGCAACTTACCAGTACACACCGGCAGTCGCATTCCAGCTCGTCTATGACAACATCGACTTCGGCGACGACGACGACGATCACCTCATCAAGTTCCGTACGAGCGTAAGCTTCTAGTCTGATTTAAGCTTTACCTAAGGGGGACCCGCAAGGGTCTCTCTTTTTTTAGGCATATTGTTGTTGTATTTTTTACATCCGGCTTTATAATGGATAAGCTATAAAGATGCAGGGGAGGACTGACCTTTGAAGAGAAATAAATTTGTTATAGTGTTTTTTGCATTGCTGATATCTCTTTTTACATTTGCTTCGCTTTCTTATGCGGACCCCTTTCAGAATGTGTTGCAGCGCTGGACAAAAAGTCTTAAGTATATAGACAAGGAAAATATGGTGGACAACCTGGAAATAAGAGCTACATACTATTCTGCCGAGTTTATTGAGGCATTGACACAGAATGAGGCAAAGAACAACCTCTGGACTGACCAGGAAACTGAGGAATATAAATATAACTTATTGGGCGCGCTTCGCCTTGAAGAAATGATCCCGATACAGATCGAATTTATAAACAACGGTCCTATGATGCACCTTGGCCCCTTCGACATAATGGTCAAGCTGATGATTGGAAACAAGGAGTACAAGATGGTGGATTACGACAAGAGGTTCAACTTCAAGTTTCAGGGGAAGAAGGATGGACTTGTATATTTCCCCCGTTTTGACGAGAAGACAGGAAAGGACCTGCTAAAAGGCGTAAAGAGCGTAAGATTGATTTTCTCTCCGTCCATATCACCTGTTGTAGAAGGCAGAAGGCCGGAATTTATGTGGGATGTCTCAAACGACGATCCGTCCAAGCTCTATCAGGGCAAGACTGCGGCGCGCTTTGAAACGGACCGCCTCCTGAAGCGCCTTGAAAAGCTCCGCAAGGACAAGGCTGAGCATGAAAAACAGCTCCAGAGCATAAACGACGAGATAACAACGGTCCAGACGCGCCTGGACGAACTTGCAAAACAGCAATAACACAAACATTGAGATAAAAAGGGCAGAAGCTTCGGCTTTCTGCTTTTTTTATCTTATGCGTTTGCCGCAGCCTTTACATTTCTGTTACACAGGTTAAACACTGCGGTAACTTTCTCACTTTATACTTCATATATCACAGGTCACAGGAGGAGAAGAATAATGAGAAAAATAATTTTTGCAGCAGTAATGATCGCAGTAATGTCTCTATCAGCAGCCGCATTTGCAGGTCAGATAGTTATGGACGGTTCGACGACGGTGCTTCCCTTTGGACAAGCTGCCGCGGAGCAGTTTTCAAAGCAGAACCCCGATGTAAAGTTCTCAGTTTCAGGTACCGGTACAGGGAACGGATTCAAGTCCCTTGCCGACGGCAGCGCGCAGATCGCGAACGCCTCCAGGTTTATAAAGGATTCGGAAATCAAATCATGCATGGATAATAAGGTCTACCCGGTACCCTTTGCAGTCGCTCTTGACTGTCTTGTTCCGGTCGTACATCCTTCAAACCCCGTTAAATCGCTAACAAAGGCACAGCTTAAGGATATTTATTCCGGCAAGATCACGAACTGGAAGCAGGTTGGCGGAAGCGACAGCCCGATAGTGGTTATCGGACGTGATACCAGTTCAGGTACCTACGGTACATGGCAGGAAATGATAATGGATAAGGGCGAAAAGACAAGAGTCACACCCAAAGCACAGACAACTGCCTCCAGCGGAGCCATGATGACAGCAGTTTCGCAGAACAAGAACGCTATCGGCTACGAGGGTATGGGTTACGTCAGCAAGTCAGTGAAAGCCCTGGCAGTTGACGGAGTGGCAGGCACGGCGGCCGGCGCACGCAGCGGCAAATATCCTCTCTCACGCTACCTCTTCATGTTTACCAACGGATGGCCCGAGGGCGATATCCTCGACTTCATCAGCTACATGCAGAGCCCGGCGGGACAGAAGATAGTAAACAGCACAGGATTCGTCTCCCTTCAGGAAATGAAATAGAGAAAGAGCATGGGGTAAGGTTCGTCTTACAACAAGTCAGACGAACCTTACCCCGGGAATCGGTTGGAAATCGATAGGTAATCGATAGCGAATCAATTGGAAGAGCAGCCGGGACCCGCTTCCGGCGGCAATCGGTTGTAAATCGATCGGGACTCAATTGGGAATCAGTTGTCAGGACCTAAAGCATTTTTCTTTATCGTCGTTCCCGAATGCTCCAATCAGGAGAATGCCGTTTCCTGTTAAGGAAACATTTGGAAACTCCTTAGCATTCGAACTATTTCGAGTGCGTTCCGAGATCGGGAATCCAGCGGCTTAGATTTTGATCCTAAAGTCACTAACAGCCTTGAACCAAAGCCACTGGGTCCCCGATTCAAGCACTCGGGGACGACGGTGAAGGGCAATTGATCGGACTGAACCAACATTGACGATTATTTTATCGTCGTTCCCGGACTCTTCTAAACGGGAATCCAGCGGCTTTTGTTTAGGTCCTAAAAAACTAGTGACAGCAAGGGTCCAGAGCCACTGGATCCCCGATAGACTCACTCGGGGACGACGGGGAAGGTTCTTGGTTTTCGGATTCTACCGATCGTTTGACAATTGCTTGTTTGACCACTGTTTGACTATCGATCGTTTGACCGCTCTCAAGCAACCAACATAATATAAATGCAATAGCAGCTTAAGAATGAACAAATAGAGAGGAAAAAAGACATGAAAGAGCGGCAGAAGAAACTCATAAGCGGTTTTGGAGGCAGGGGGGACAGGATCATTTCAAATCTTGTCCGCTCTGTTTCCATGATCGGCATTCTGATCATGCTCTTTATCCTTGGATTTCTGGTCATGAACGGGATGCCTGTACTGAAGGAATCGTCTCTGTCAGAGATATTCTTAAGCCGGGACTGGTATCCGGTCGAAGAACCGCCTGCACTGGGGATGCTTCCCCTTATAGCCGGGACTTTGTCTGCGACGTTCTTGTCAAGCGTGATTGCGCTCCCGATAGCTGTCGCGCTTGCCATATTTACGGCAGAGATAGCACCGAGAAGGCTCAGGAACTTTTTTAAGGTACTGATGGAACTGATGGGCTTTTTGCCCTCCATAGTCCTGGGCTTCATTGGGATGATGGTCCTCGCCCCCTGGCTGCAGCATAGCCTCAACATAGCTACAGGTCTTAATCTGCTGAATGCATCGATCCTTCTTGGCTTTCTTGTCATACCGGTCGTAGCCTCCCTTTCAGAGGAGGCACTTTCTGCCGTTCCGCAGGAACTTCGTGATGCTTCCTATGCATTAGGGGCAACACGCTGGGAGACGACCCGAAGGGTCGTTGTGCCGCATGCCCTCTCCGGCATCACAGCAGCGGCCCTGCTGGGGGTAATGAGAGCCCTCGGAGAGACAATGGTCGTCCTGATGGCGGCTGGAGGAGCTGCGATCATACCAACTATGCTGACTGATCCTGTGCGGCCTCTTACGGCCACCATAGCCGCGGAGATGGGAGAGACCCCGGTAGGCAGCACACATTACCACGCTCTCTTTTTTGCCGGACTTATACTCCTCGCAGTAACGCTCGCAATAAATCTGGCCTCTTTTTATGTAGAGAGGAGGAAGAGATAGAGAATGAACAGAAACCGATCTCGCAAGATCAAAGACCTTGCCATGACTTCTCTTTTCTGTCTGGCTGCTTTTATGCTCGTGGCTGTCCTGGCAGGGGTAGCGGCTTTTCTGTTCAAAGAGGGCTGGCAGATGCTTTCGTTGGACTTTCTGACCGAAGCTCCAAGTGACGGCATGACGGCAGGCGGGATAATGACTCCCCTTGTAGGAACGATACAGCTCGTTATTGTTTCGATGGCAGCAGCACTGCCGATAGGTATAATGACAGGTCTCTACTTTGCGGAATATTCGAAGGACGACTGGCTTGCCAGGGTGCTCAGGGTATCGATAAGATGCCTTGCGGGTGTTCCTTCTGTAATTTACGGTCTTTTCGGACTCTCACTCTTTGTTATTTTTTTAAATTTCGGATCAAGCCTGCTTTCAGCTGGGCTGACCCTTGGATGTCTTTCCCTGCCTCTGATAGTGACAGTATCCGAACAGGCGTTCCTGGCCGTTCCTCAGGATTACAGGGATGCGTCATACGCACTCGGGGCGACAAAATGCCAGACTATACTGAAGGTGGTCCTGCCTTCAGCGGCTTCTACTATAATTACAGGAACGATACTTTCAATAGGAAGGGTAGCCGGGGAGACGGCCCCGATCATGTTCACGGGCGCGGCCTTTTTTGCCCCGGAAGTGGCTAAGAGCGTCTTTGACCAGGTAATGGCCCTTCCTTATCACATATACGTCCTGGCTACGGCGTCAACTGACCTTGAGGCCACACGGCCGATACAGTACGGAGCTATACTTGTGCTTATAGGTCTCGTGCTCGGAACGAGCGCGATCGGAGTCGTTGCAAGATCAAGACTTGCGGCGAGGAGCGGGAGGCAATAATATGAGCAGTGATCTTTTCGATGTGCAGATAAAGACGGTCGGTCTGGATCTCTTTTACGGAGACAACCATGTGCTGAAAAACATCACATTTGATATCGGCCGCAAAAAGGTAACGGCCTTCATAGGTCCCTCAGGCTGCGGAAAGAGCAGTTACCTCAGATGCCTGAACAGGATGAATGATTTCATCCCGTCAGCCAGGATCACGGGTACTATAGAAATGGAAGGGGAGAACATACTCTCTCCCGATACGGATGTTATAACCCTGAGGCGGCGGGTAGGCATGGTCTTCCAAAAACCCAACCCCTTCCCGATGTCTATATATGAAAATGTTGCATATGGTCCGAGGCTGAATGGCTTAAAAGACAAAAGCATACTTGATGAAACAGTAGAAAAAAGCCTTCGTGGAGCGGCGCTCTGGGACGAGGTAAAAGACAAACTTTTATCACCGGGTACCGGGCTTTCGGGAGGACAGCAGCAAAGGCTCTGCATAGCAAGGGCCATAGCGACCCAGCCGGAAGTGCTGCTCATGGATGAACCTACGAGTGCTCTGGACCCTATGTCCACCGCCAGGGTGGAGGAACTCATCAGAGAGCTCAAAGGCGATTACACAGTTGCCATAGTAACTCACAACATGCAGCAGGCAGCCCGTGTATCAGACTACACAGCCTTTTTCCTGCTCGGGGATCTTATAGAATACGACCGGACAGCGAAGATATTCACATCTCCGTCCGATAAAAAGACCGAAGACTACATCTCAGGAAGGTTCGGATAGAAAAAGGGCATAGGGGAAACTGCGGCAGGAACATGCCGCGGGAGCCGGTTGGGAATCAATTGCAAATCGATTGCAAATCAGTTGTAGGGGCGGACAAGCGGTTGGCAAGCAGTTGAGAGAACCTTAAAACTTTAAACAAAGGATCCAAAGGACCGTCATCCCTGGGCGACGAAGAAGGGTAAGTTATCGGACCTGAACCAACTTTAACGATTTTTATCGTCATTCCCACATGCAACTGAGCGGGAATCCAGGTCTGACCCAGGCTCACGGCCAGGGAGCCAATGAGTTACGAGTTGCGCTAATCGGCTGGTAATTACACCAGAGGCATCCCGGGGCGACTATAAGGGACTTGGTGCTTAGGTTGTGACAATTGATTCGCAACCGATTCCCAATTGACTCCCGGCGGATGCAGTCTCCGCCTGATCTTACGAGCGCTCAGCAACCGCTCAGCCATTGCTTAGCCGCATTTTAATAACCACCGTTTCACAATTAAGGGGGGTATCATGATGGACGTAATAAATACGAGAAAAAGACTTGATGAAGATCTTTCCGAGCTGAAAAGAATGGTCTTCAGGATGGCAAGGATGTCCGGCGAAGCCCTTGAAGACGCTGTCTGGGCGCTGAAAAACAGAGACGAGGCTGCGGCCCGAGAAGTCCTTGAAAAGGATGATATGATAGATGATCTTGAAGATAAAATAGACGAGGCATGCATGGAATTCGCAGCCCGTTACCAGCCTCTTGCGGAAGACTTAAGAACTGTGACCTCTATAATGCATATAGCCGTAGACCTTGAGAGGATAGGCGATTATGGAGGAAACATAGCTAAGACAGCGATAGAATTGGCTTCGAAAACGCCTATAAAACCCCTTATCGACATTCCGCGCATGGTCGAATGCATAAAGAGGATGCTCGATATGGCAATGACGGCAATGGATACGAGATCTCTGGAAAAAGCAATGGAAGTCTTTCCTATAGATGATCAGGTCGACGATCTTGAAAAACAGATAATGAGGGAGCTTTTTCTCATGGTGTTGGAAAAGCCCGAGAGGATAGAGCAGTCACTGCAGCTTATGAATGTATCCCGCACCCTTGAAAGGGCGGGAGATCACGTGACAAACGTGGCGGAGAGGATAGCCTATATGTATACAGGCAAGACGGTAAAGGCGTCCCAGTATAGGAGAAAAAAGGACTTATAGGGGGAAGCCTCATGGCTGAAAAAATTCTCATTGCGGACGACGAAGAGAGCCTTGTTGAGTTCATCGGAAGGGCGCTGAAAAAGCATGGTTACCGGGTGGTAACAGCCCACGACGGCGACAACGCACTCTTTCTTGTCGGAGAAGAGCTTCCGGATCTCGTCATACTCGATCTCATGATGCCGCTTATGGACGGATGGGAGGTCTGCAGAAGGGCAAAATCCGATCCCGCAACCAAAGACATTCCGATCATCATGCTGACAGCAAGGAGTTCCGCCGATGACGCGGTACAGGGACTTGACCTTGGTGCTGACGACTATATGAGAAAACCCTTCAGCCTTGACGAACTTCTTGCACGTGTCAGAGCGCTTCTTAGAAGAAAAAAAGGCGAAGAAAGCGGAAGGGCTATAGAGGACGGAGACCTGAGGATAGACAGGGAAGAAAGAGAGGTCTTTCTTCGCGGCGTGCCCATTGACATCAGCCCAATGGAATTTGAGATACTTGAACTTTTAGCCGGAAGGATCGGACGGACACTTTCAAGGGAAGAAATACTGAAGAAGATCTGGGGGATCGGCGGCGAGGATACAAGGACGGTCGATGTCCATATCTCTAGACTGAGGAAAAAACTTGATGACGGCAAAAGCCCTCAGCTTATGATCCAGACATCCAGGGGGCGTGGATACAGGCTTTCCTGGGAGGAGGAACAGTTTGATGTTTAAAAAAATGACTCTCAGAAAAAAAACAGCTCTGCTGCTTACCTTGTGTGTTGTGCTTATCGGCATCGGGGTCTGGGCATTTATTTACAAAAACGAGCGCAGAGAAGTGATAGAAGAAAACAGGGAGACCCTTTCCCGGTACCTTGACGCTTTTGCTGCGGCAGGAGAGCGGGACGGCTTGAAGGGGATCAGGGATATCCAGTCTCTCTGGGGAAAAATATATCCCAAGGGCAGGCTTACCGTAATAAATGCCATTGGTGAGGTAGTCTTCGACAGCAAAAGCGATCCGAATGAAATGGACAACCACTACAAGAGGCCTGAGATCATAAAAGCTTTCGAGGACGGGAGCGGATCAGAACTAAGATACAGCAAGACGCAGTCAGAATGGCAGAATTACATGGCGAAAAGAGTGATCATCCCCGGGACTCCGGGCCAGGGAATGGTCATAAGGCTGTCCTACCCGCTTGAAGAGCTGAACAGCCTTGCTCTGTCCATGGCAAAACCATTCCTCTATTCACTGGAGATCATGCTTTTTTTCGTATTGTTAGGTTCATATCTGATGCTCCATTTCGTAACAAAGCCGCTTGATCTGCTGAGCGAATCTGCACAGACGATAGCGGCCGGAGGAACAGCAAGGTTTCCGATAACAAACGATCCTCAGATACAAAACCTCTCAAACGCGTTGAATTCGATGTCAGACTCCCTTAAGCTCAGCGTCAGAGAGGCGCAGGAAAGGAAAGAGGAACTCTCTCTGCTTGTTGGTGCGCTCCCTGTCGGCGTGATCCTCATCGATGAGGCTAGAAAGATCCGTTACATGAACAGTGCCGCTTCAAAGATATGCGGAAGGGCGGGCAACGAGCCTGCGAGAGGTCTCTCCATAGAAGTGATCCTTCCTTCCAATGAGATGTGCAGCATGCTTGATGAAGGAGACGGAAGAAGGATGATAAGCCTATCCCGCAGCGGAGGCTCAAAGATCGAAATGTCGACGCTTACACTTACACGCGGCAGGATGATCGTTCTTGAGGACCTGACGGATAAGATCAAGCTGGATGAGGCCAGGCGGGAGTTCTTTATAGATGCGGGTCATGAGTTCCAGACTCCTTTGACAGTAATAAGAACGGGGCTTGAACTTTTGAAATCAGGCGATTCTCTGACAGATATTGAAGATATTAAGGCCGTTGACAGTATGATACGCCAGCAGGAACGGATAAGCGGTCTTGTAGAGGATCTTCTCCTGTTGGTGAAACTTGATGTTGATCCTCAGGGAAACAAAATAGAAGAAGTAGATCTTAAAGAGATAGTCCGCGACATAATATCTGACGTAAAAGAGCTTCCCGCGAGCAGGAAGATAGAGATAAAGGCCATCCTGCCGGAAGATGACATTACGATCAGAACAGTATACGGAGACCTGCGAAGGGCTCTCTTCAATCTGGTCGAAAACGGTGTAAAGTATGTTTCATCTTCCCGAGAGACGGCGGGAAGAGTCGAAATTACAGTTAAAGAAGATGATCATCACATTTATATACTTGTCGACGACAACGGCCCGGGAGTAACTGAAGAAGACCGGGATATCATCTTTGAAAGATTCAGAAGGGGAGACTCACACCGTGCCAGAAGCCGAAGCTCTGCAGGGGGATACGGTCTCGGGCTCTCTATCTCCAGAAAGATCTCGGAACGCGAGGGAGGCTCCCTTGAGTTGTGCAGATCCTCTCTTGGCGGGGCTTCTTTCATAATGACACTGCCAAAGGCAGAACCGATAAGCAACGGGGAAATATATTAAAAGCAGAGAGGACTAAAATCGGTCATCTCTCTGCTTTTAATTCTTACATAGGGCTGCCCTTCTAGAGGTCAAAAATTTCAATAATTTCAGGTTTTTCTTCTTTCCCGAGATAACTTCCTGTTATAAATGCTATTACTGAGATCAGCAGTGTCGGTACTATGGCTGTAGTGCCCGCTATGCTGGTCTTTGTAATATTGAACCAGAAGAATGCAGCACAGCCCGTTATCATGGAGAGAATAGCCCCGGTCGAGTTTGCCTTCCTCCAGTACAGACCGAAGAGAGTCGGGCAGAAGAATACTGCCTCCAGTCCGCCGAAAGCGAAGAGGTTGATCCATACAAGCAGCGAGGGAGGCTTCATCGCTGCGAAGAAGACGATGACACCTACCACACAGGTGACAGTGAAGCTCATGGATCTTACTTTGGACGGGGGCAGGCGTTCAGGGTCATTCTTTGCTATGTAGTGGAAGTACAGGTCCTTGACTATTGCTGCAGAGCACATTATCAGCATCGAATCGACAGTGGACATTATCGCAGCAAGCGGCCCTGCTATGAATATTCCCGCCCAGAATGGCGACATCAGCTTAACTGTAAGTGTCGGCACAGCGAGGTCTCCGATTTCGATCCCGGGAATGACTGCCCTTCCCATGGCACCGATAAGATGCATAGCGAGCATAACGAAACCGACAACGAAGGTGCCTATCACCATGGCGTTGTGCAGCGACTTTGAATCTTTGAACCCCAGGCATTTCTGTGTTGTCTGAGGCAGGCCGAGTATCCCGAATCCAACCAGTACCCAGAATGAAAGGATAAAAGGTTTTGGGATGGAGTTTCCGGCTCCTCCGGGAGTAAGAAGATCCGGGTCGATAGATCTCAGGGTGTCCATTATATTGGATACTCCGCCTCCTGCTGAGGTAACTGTGAAGAGCAGGGCCACAGATGCAAAGAGCATCATCACGCCCTGGATCGTATCAGTCAGGACGACAGCTCTGAAGCCTCCGACGGTTGTGTAGATTATTACGGTTATTCCGAATATGAACAGGCCTGTTTGGTAGGAGAATCCTGTTATCGACTCAAAGAGCCTTGCTCCTCCTATGAACTGTGCGAGCATGGAAGCCATAAAGAAGACAAGTAGTGCGAGAGATGCCGCGATCACAACATAATCACTGTTGTAACGGGCCCTGAGGAAGTCTGTTATAGTGACAGCTTTTGTCCGCCTCGCGATCAGAGCGAACCTTTTGCCCAGTACCCCCAGAGTAAGAAATGCTGTCGGGACCTGTATCATCGAAAGGAGTATCCATCCGAGTCCCATTTTGTATGCGACTCCTGGTCCCCCGACAAAACTGCTTGCGCTGATATAGGTCGTTATGACCGCCATTGCGAGGACGAATCCTCCCATCGAACGGCTCCCTATGAAATACTCTTCCATGAATCCGGCAGTGTCAGATTTTTTCCTTGAAAAAGTATTTCCCCAGAAGGCGATGCCCATTATGAACCCAAGATACAGGACCAGAGGCAATATCATGCCGGCACGGTCAAACATTTTTTTCGCCCTCTTTTTGCTCTTCAAGATCTATTTCTTTGAAAAAGAACCTGACGCATATCCACAGAAGAAAAGAAACACCAACATAACCAACAATGCAGCTGTAAAAGAACCATTCCGGAAAGCCAAGTATATAGCTATATTCGGAAGGATCGTCCCCGAATCCGTATGCTGTAACATACCACCATGCAAAAAAGAGGACATATAGGGCAAGGACTATAAATGTCTCTTTTTTTGCGGTTTTCATGATCGCAGAGTTTTTCAAGATCATTCCTCCCATGCCGGTTGTCGCTAAGATAAGTATAGACCGTTAAAAGCAAAAACTGTATGATTGTAGCATATTAATTTATATTACGATGTCGTTAAGGAGTGAGAGCTATGGATATGAACGAAGCTAAAATTAACGGATATGAAAAACTGGGAGAAACTGTCTGCAAAAAACTGAACAAGCTGGGGTACTCAGCCTGGTTTGTGAAAAATAAAGAAGAGGCCCTTAAGGCTGCTCTGGAACTTATACCTGAAGGTGCCTCCGTTGGAGTTCCTGGCACAGTTACTGTCAGGCAGATAGGTCTGATCGACGAGCTTAAAAAAAGAGGCTCGAAGGTCTCTGTCCACTGGGATCCGGAGCTGAAGCCAGAAGACAGAAAGGCAAGGCTGCTGGAAGAAATGACCTCAGAATGGCTGGTGACGAGCACTAACGCACTTACAGCCGATGAGGGGGTTTTTGTTAATATTGACGGTTCCGGGAACAGGGTGGGTGCGATGGCCTGGGCTCCGGGCAAGCTGCTCTACATCGTGGGCATCAACAAAATCACGCCTGATCTGGAAACGGCGCTTAAACGGGCCCGTAATACGGCTACTCCTCCCAATGTTATACGTCTTAACTACAATGTCCCGTGTGCTGCTGTAGGCCATTGCGTAAACTGCAACAGCCATGAGAGAGTTTGCAGGATAGTGACCATGATGGAGCGCCCCCCGTTCGGGCGTGAATGCCATGTCATAATAGTCGGCGAAGAACTGGGTTACTAGCATGAAGGGATATTGGGGCAGGATCCTTTCCATCGACCTGTCCGACAGCGCCATAACTGCAATAACTCCTGACGAAAGACTTTACAGGGATTACATTGGCGGAAGCGGGATAGGCGCAAGGCTGTTGTACGACATGACAGGCCCTGAGACAGACCCTCTTGGTCCAGACAACCCGATAATATGGATGACCGGACCCTTCACAGGGACGAAGGTCCCTACCTCCGGAAGGCATCAGATAACATCCAGGTCTCCGCTGACCGGAATATTCGGCGAGAGCGATGCAGGCGGCAGGTTTGGAACAGCACTGAAACGTTCAGGCTGGGACGGTGTTATCGTCAAAGGGATGTCTGATAAGCCGGTCATCATTGTTATCAGGGATGACAAAGTGACCATAGAGCCTGCAGGTGGCGTGTGGGGCAAGGATACCTTCTATACAGACAAACATATGAAGGAAAGGTTTGGACCGTCATGTGAGACATCATGTATAGGAGTTGCTGGAGAAAAGCTGGTCCCCATATCATGTATAGGCCATGACGGAGAAAATGCGCGAATGGCCGGAAGGTGTGGATTCGGAGCTGTAATGGGGTCCAAGAAGCTCAAAGCAGTAGCAGTTATTGGAAACAGGGAGACTGAGATCGCTGATCCTGAAAGACTTATGGCCCAGCAGAAGAAAATGGTCCCGATCATCGTTGAAAAGACAAAAGGAATGCATCTGCTCGGTACAGCCGGTGGAACTGCCGCCGCTGAAAAGATGGGAGATATTCCTGTGCAGAACTGGAGAAGGGGCAACTGGCCCGATGCCGAAAAGATCACCGGACAGGTGATGGCTGACACGATACTGACGAAAAACTATTACTGCGCCTCCTGTCCGATAGGATGCGGACGTGATGTAGAGATCAAGAACGGAAAATGGGCGGGAGTCAAAGGGGCAGGTCCCGAGTATGAGACTCTTGGCCTTATGGGAGGTTCATGCCTGGTAAATGACCTTGAGGCGATAACTTACGCAGCCGACCTCTGCAACAGGCATGGCGTGGACACGATCGAGGCAGGCAGCGCGGTTGCTATGGCTATGGAATGTTTTGAGAAGGGTTTCCTTTCCCGGGATGAACTTGACGGTATAAATGCGGAGTGGGGGAGCGCGGAAGCGCTTGTCGCACTGACTGAAAAAATATGCAGCGCTGAAGGCGTTGGAAAACTTCTTGGCCTTGGGGTGGCAGGGATGGCGAGAAAGATACCGGGAGCCGAGAGCTTTGCTGTCCATGTAAAGGGTTTGACCTTCCCTGCACATGACCCGCGCTGTTTCAATACACTCGCGCTAGGTTACGCTACAAGCAACAGGGGAGCCTGTCACCTCTCAAGTTCAGCTTATTTCTTTGAAAAGACAGCAGTAATGCCGGAATTTGGATATGAAAAGCCGCGTCAAAGGTACACTGAAGGCGGGGAAGGACTTCTTAATTTCCATGCTCAGAATTTAATGGGGCTGATGGACTCCCTGAAAATGTGTAAATTTACTATTTACGGCGGTGTTAATGTGACCGAGATCTGTGAATGGTATGAAGCAGTGACAGGCATCAAGACGTCCGTCAAAGAGATGGCCGAGACAGGGGAGAGGATCTTCAACCTTAAACGGCTGTACAACATCAGGCTTGGCCTGCGCAGGAAAGATGACAGACTGCCTGAGCGCATCCTTTCTACCCCGCGAAGGGATGAGGGGACCGGTGATTATACTCCCGACCTTGAACCTATGCTTGATGAATATTACCGGGTGCGCGGATGGGACGATGACGGGGTCCCAAAACCGGAGACGATAGAGAGGCTTGGACTAAGCTGACTGGGAGTGCTTTTATTGATCAAACTGAAAATCAGACCAGAGTATGCAGTTCTTTACGGTGTAGATGAGAGTTCCGTACTTATGCCGTCGGCAGGTGAGACTATAAGGGATTATGTTGTGAGGTCCGGGATCGGAAAAGAAGAGAACATCCTTCCTGTAGTCAATAACAGGGCAAAGCCCTGGGACTACAGTTTTTCTGAAGGTGATGTCCTGGAGATCTACCCTATGGCGGCAAGCGGCTGAAGAGGATCGGGATTTATTCTGTTGGCAGGATATCCTGACTGGTCTTTAGAGGATCTTTTAAAACCAGAAATTCATTCCCTTCAGGATCTGTAAATAGGAACTCCTCCGCATCTATCAAAACAGGCACTTTTTTCTGTTCGTCGGGGAATCTGAAGTTGTGTATCTTGCCAAGAGTCTTAAGCCTGCCGATTTTGATTCTGTCGGCGGTTGTTGGGGCAGTATCTCCGTCTTCAAATTCCATGCTGCCGTCATTAAATATTTTCGCACTGATTTCTGCGGTTTGAGGGCTTCTTGAGTTCCATCCGGAGCTTACAGATGACAGAACATCGATATGGCTTCCTTTATTTATGAAATTTACTTTGACGACCCAGTTTCCCATTATTCTCATGTGATCGATCATCAGTTCAGTTTCGTTGCTGTCAAAATTTGCCCAAATGCCGGGGTATTTGGATGTCTTCTCTGAAAAAAGGGATATGGCGGAAATTGCAAGCAGCCTCGCCTGTTCTTTCTCGTGCGCCTCATATGCAGGTTTCGAATATATCCTGTAGCCAAAGAAAATTATTGAGGCTATGAATACAAGCGCAAAAAAGCAGGCTATTATTTTCTGGAGTGTAGACAATTTGCTCTCTTTCATAATGTGAAGATTATACTCTAAATATGCTTTTGGATTATCTCCGGTATTATTTTATAGATCCTTGGAGAGCTGCGTTAAAGTGGTAGAATTGACAACGGTGATGAAAATGGACACAAAAATAGTCAGGGATGAACTCTGGCTCCTAAGTTCTCTTTTAAAGTGGTCTTTCTTTTCGATCATGGCAGGTGTGGTCGTCGGGGCAGTGGCTGCAGGCTTTCTTATATCGCTTGACTGGGCGATCGAATACGTTTCTTCTTTCAGCAGATGGAGATACTTACTTATTTTCCCCGCGCTCATCTTCAGCCTCTATTTTGTGCGGATCCTTGCGCCGGAAGCGGCAGGTCACGGAACAGAGAAAGTTATCGACGCTGTTCATCGCAGGGCAGGTATCATCGATATCAAGGTCGTACCGGTAAAGCTGATCGCGACAATAGTAACCATAGCCGCGGGAGGCTCGGCAGGAAAAGAGGGTCCTTGCGCGCAGATAGGCGCAGGGCTGATGTATGGTCTTTCCAAGATATTCAGGCTTGATGAATCTGACAGGAAAAAACTTGTAATATGCGGTATTTCAGCAGGTTTTTCCGCAGTTTTCGGGACTCCCATAACAGGAGCAGTTTTCGGAGTGGAGGTGCTGTTCGTTGGGCAGATGTTCTACGATGTTCTCCTGCCCTCCTTCATAAGCGGCATAGTCTCATGCTTTGTCGCGGCATACCTCGGGGCAGGTCATCTCCCTGAGTTTATCATCAATGTCCCGTTGCTTGCTCCAAATCTGATCGGCTGGTCGTTATTTGCAGGCATTTTTTTTGGAACTGTTTCAGTTTTTCACATAGAATGTCTTCACGCGGTAGATAAAAAATTTAAATCTTTAAATATTGCTGACTGGCAGAAACCGCTTCTTGGCGGGACCATACTCCTTGCTATAAGCGCCCTGTTCGGCAGCAGATATCTCGGGCTGGGAATGGATACAATAGATGAAGCGATAAGGGGAGGCAATATCCCGATCGCTGCGTTTGCCCTAAAGTCTTTCGCAATGGCAGTCACACTGTCATGCGGAGGAAGCGGGGGAGTGCTCACACCTACACTCTTTGTCGGCGCCGCCGCAGGTTCGCTTTTTGGAAATCTCTTTGGTCTTGACCCGTCAGTAGGCAGTGCTCTGGGTTTGGCAGGAGTGCTTGCCGGCTCTACGAACACACCGATAGCATCAACTATCCTGGCTATGGAACTGTTCGGAGCCCAGATAGCTCCATTAGCGGGTCTTGTATGCGCGGTCTCTTATGTAGTCGCGGGGCACAGGAGCCTATATCCGAGCCAGGTGATGCTCAGGCCAAAAGCAAGAACATTTGTGAGGCGGAGCGTAGATGGAAAGACAAGAATAACGGGCCGTTTCGAAGGGTTCTCATATGGCAGAGTAATACGCTTCCACCTGGAAAAGATATTGAACAGGATAATTAAAAGAAAATAACAAGTAATGTTAAGGGCGGTGTAAGCATGGACTTTGATAAGATCCCGAAAAAAACGATCAACAATATACTGACTGTCGCTGCAGTTGTATTTTTGATGTTCTGGGCCTGGAAATGGTTCGGTCCGGGATCTGCCGAAGTCAGGCAGAGCGGTGGACTGGAGCTTAAAAGAACAGGCCTGAGCTTCACAGATCTGATTTGGATAGGTGTTGCAGTAACATCAGGAGGCTATCTGCTTTGGAGGGGACTTACGGCTCTTTTCTGGCATAAGTATTTCAAAGACACCGCTCCCCCGGACGGACCGGAGGAGTAGTTCCTATAGTCTGTGATAATCTGAGACATCAATGGCTTTTTCTGCGGCGATGGATCTTACTTTTTCTTCATCTTCGCAAGGATAACTGCAGGCAAGTCCGCAGCTGGAAGAGATCTCCCTGGGGACCGGAACGATCTTTACCTTCAAGCCGACACTCCTGCAGGATTTTTCAAAGAACAGAGCCATGTGCGTTGTGTCAAAAGTTGCTATGCAGTCCATAAGAGTCCACCTCCCTTAGAATCAGAATTTTCTTTATTCCGCAATTATACGTGGACTTCGGATATATTGACAGGTAAAATTCACTAGTTCACTTATTACGTTCCATTTTGTTGAACCAACCAAGAGGGGGTAAAGGAATTATGTTTCCAGCAAGAAAAATAACATTAAGTGTTTTGGCCGTGCTTTTCCTTTCTTTGTATATCGCAGGTGCGGCATATGCTCAGGATGTAATGGGCTGCGTTGATCCACAAAAGGTCATGTTCCAGCATCCGAAGTTTGAACAGATACAGAAACAGGTGCGTGATGTGACGAACAAAAAACAGGAAGAGGCTAAGGCGGCCATCGAAAAAGAGACTGACGATAAAAAGAAGGGGCAGATCTTCAAGGACAAAAGAAATGAAGCTGCCAACGAGGAAAGAAAGCTTATGGAGCCGCTTTTCAAGGATATCAATCTTGCTATAAGGACGGTCGCAAATGCAAAGAAAATTACAGTCGTAGTTGATAAGGGAGCTGTTTTCTTCGGCGGGACAGATATAACAGACGATGTAATTGCCGAACTGAAAAAGAAAAACTGATTTTAAAAACAGCACATAAATATTAATGCCCCGATGCGTTATTGCGTACGGGGCTTTTTCATGCTTAGATATAATTGCTAATATCAAAAGCTGAGGAGGCAAGAGATCATGTCATGTAATATCAATATCGATATACAGCAGGTGACAATACCGGACGAATGCAACATCATAATAGGGCAAAGCCACTTCATCAAAACAGTTGAGGATATTTTTGAGGCGCTCGTAACATCCTCACCCTCTGCCGAATTCGGGATCGCTTTCTGTGAGGCTTCCGGTGACTGCCTGGTCAGGCATGACGGAAACAAAAAAGATCTTGAAGATGCCGCGATCGATAACGCAAAGGCGATCAATGCGGGTCACGTATTCGTTGTCATGTTAAGAAATTCATTTCCGATCAACGTTCTTGACAGGATCAAAAATGTGCAGGAAGTCTGCCGTGTCTTTGCTGCGACTGCAAATCCTCTTCAGGTGCTTGTAGCTGAAACAGGGCAGGGCAGGGGAGTCATAGGAGTAATAGACGGGTCAAAGACTGTAGGAGTTGAAGATGAAAATGGCCAGAATTGGAGAAAAGGTCTGCTTCGCAACATAATAGGATACAAGAGATAAGAATTATTTCCTATAAATAAAGAAAGCGGTCCTCCTGATAATTAAGGAGGGCCTGCTTGCTTTTTTTATATGTACTGTTTTTTTGATTTGGATCCTATAAGGACGCAGGCTGCCGAAACGGCTAGCCCCGCGAAGAGCGGGTCTCCCGGCAAGGATGCTATCCCCCAGAGGATGGTTCCGGAGAGCCCTGCGACCGAAGATGCAAGCGCCCATTTCGGGGATAAGGAATCAGGGCGCATTACAGCTGCCGCGAAAGGCAGGAAGGTACCGGCTCCCCTGAGTCCCATGCTCAGGTAACTCCATTCCAGTATCATAGAACCGGCTCCCGTTATCCCTGCTGAGGAGGCCGCTGCTACTATTGCGCCTATCAGCAGTCGATGAATGATAATTTCTCTGTCACCGTGTTTTTGTATGAAATTTTCCGGGATAAGGTTCTTCACAATATTTGTCGATATTCCAAGAATAAGCCCTGATGCACATCCGATAACCGTGATCAGTATTCCTCCCCATATGATCCCTCCTAAGAATGGAGGAAAAGAGTCCATTATGAACCAGGAAAGGACCCCATCAGGTCTCATTTCTATACCCCTGGCCCTTACGGAGAGCCCTATCCAGACTCCAAGAAAGCCCATAGGAGGCATGAGAAGCGCTGATGCTAAAGCCCCTTTTTTTGCTGTCTGGGCGTCTTTTGCTGCAGCAAGGGACTGTATATAGATCTGTGTGGTGAAAACTCCGACTATCATGGAGGCCAAATAACCGATTTCAGGGGCGAAACCCCTTCCAAACGGGTTGAACCAGGGATCGGCGTCGAGTTGTGAAGTCACAAAGCTGAAAGTGCCTCCGTTTACTATTGCCATAACGAAGCAGGAGAGAAGGACAAAATACAGCAGAATGATCTTAGCTCCGCCCAATGTACTGAAGCTCTTCAACCCTCCCGCAGCAATAAAGCCGATTATTGAAAAACCGGCCAGCAGGGATGCTATGGACGAAGATATAGGGAAAAGTCCTTTCAGCAGCGCTATGCATGACAGAAACTGTGCAGATATCGATATAAAGGTGCCAAGAGTTGATGAGATCGTTGCAGTCAATGATATCGATCTTCCGCAGGTGCTCTCTTTTCCCCCGTAGCTTTTGGCAAGGTAATCTGCAACTGTAGTTATATTGGAGTTTCTTAGTGGGATGGCGAATCTAAGTCCCAGCAGCAGACAGCCAATACCGCCTCCAAGCGTGAACCAGACAGCAGTCATCCCATGGCTGTAGGCCATCTGGACTGTGCCTACAGTGGATGCACCGCCTACCAGGGCTCCGAGAAGTATGCCGGTGACTCCCGCAGCGGAAGACCTTCTGCCGCCAAGAGAGTAATCTTTGGGATCGGATGCCCTTGTGCCTATAAAGGTACCTGCCGCTACAAATATCGCAAGGGTCGCTGTGGCTGCCAGGTAAAAATAGAACAAAGTTCCACCCCATCTCTTCTTACCGTGATATATTACCTCTTTTGAGGTTCGCGCGCTATTATATCACTTGTAGTTGGATCATCGCTCTGATATTCTCTATACGGAGGATGCAAACATGGCAAAAAAAGATATGAACAGATACAAGTGCAGCGAGTGCGGATATGTAAGCCTTACCATGGTGGGCAAATGCCCAAAGTGCGGCGTGTGGGGAAGCATGGAAGAGGAAGCGCCCGTCCACATGACTAAGGATGGAAGGCCTGTGGCCGCAAAGGCGGCATCTCCTCTTCGCGGACTTGATGTTGAGGAACAGGAAAGAGTCCCGTCAGGGGTCGGAGAGCTGGACAGGGTCCTTGGAGGCGGATGGGTCTCAGGCGGAGTTGTCTTGCTTGGTGGAGAGCCCGGGGTCGGCAAATCGACCCTTCTGCTTCAGGTGTGCGCAAAAATGGCACAAAACGGTAAAAAAGTTTTATATATCTCGGGAGAAGAATCTTCCGGACAGCTTGCTCTCAGAGGCAGAAGACTGGGTCTTATGTCTGAAGGCCTTTATCTTCTCTGTAAGGATGATCTCGCATCATGTCTGAAAGCTGCGGAGGAATATAATTTTGTGGTTATTGACAGTGTGCAGGCCTTCAGGGCAGATGTAGAGAACGGCTGGGCAGGATCTCCCAACCAGGTCAGGGGAGTAGCTTCCATGGCTGTAGAGATGGCTAAGAACTGTCAGATACCAACTGTGATCGTAGGACATATTACAAAGCAGGGACAGATAGCGGGACCTAAACTGCTTGAACACATGGTCGATGTGGTCCTCCTTTTTTCCGGAGAACAAAACTCTCCGAACAGACTGCTCAGAGCCGAAAAGAACCGCTTCGGAAGTACTGACGAACTGGGAATATTTGAGATGTCAGATAAGGGGCTGTCGCCTGTACTCGATCCCAGCAGGCTTTATTGGGACGGTACCGACCTTGGCAGCTCCGGGGTCGCGATTTCAATGGTACTTGAAGGATCACGGTCGCTGGCCGCGGAAATACAGTCACTTGCCTGCAATTCTCCCTTCCCTTATCCAAAGCGTACTTCAAGAGGACTTGAGGCCAACAGACTCCAACTCCTGCTTGCAGTCCTGGAAAAAAGGTGCGGTGTTTTTTCGAGGACCAGTGATGTTTATTTGAATATCACCGGAGGCCTGACGCTCAGAGACCCCGCAGCAGACCTTGCCGTATGCGTTTCACTTGCTTCGACTTTGAAAGATATCCCACTTCCTGCAGATGTCTGTTTCATAGGTGAGGTAGGTCTTGCCGGAGAGGTCAGGCCTGCGGGAAGGACCATGATGAGACTGAAAGAAGCTTCAAGGCTCGGCTTCAAAAAAGCTGTGATAAGCAGAAGGAGCCCGAAAGACGAATACCCCATGGAGACCGTAAGGGTATCGTCGCTGAACGAGGTGCTGAAGCTCTTTCTTAAGGGATGAACACGATTGTGAAACTGCGACAGAATCAGTCGCGTGAAGCCATGGTGAAGCCATGGTGAAGCTGTAGTGTAGCAATTGTTTCAAAACATGGTCACAAACTTTCAGAGGTTCGGAGTATGTTGTTGCGATACGAGTCTGTTTATATTTTACAGAGGCCGGTGTTTTTTAGCCCGTGTATCAGCCTCAATATAAACTTCATTGTCAGCCCTTGCACCGACAATTATTACTAACATTGTCTCCTTGGTTCTAACTAACTTGTAAACGATCCGCAGTCCGGATTTCTTTAATTTAATTTTAAACAGATCTGCCAGCCTAGCTGTATTTCTGTTTCCTAAGGGAGTACCGTAACCTCCTTCAGATTTCGATTTTGGATTTAATGAGACTTTAGTGATAGCTTTGAGTACCAAAAGCCTTTGTGAATTATCCAGCCTTTCTAAGTCTTTATCGGCTTCGGGAAGATAGCTTACCTTCCAGCTCATTCAAATTTAATCTCATCAGCATCGGAGAGATCCGGATCGTTATAACCATATTTCTTGTTTATTTCTTCTGAGGATAATGATCTTTCGGAATCATAATTTTTCATTCGCTCGTCAGACAACGCGATAAGCTGTAGATCCTCCAGCTCATCAAGCATACTCTTATATTGTTCCGGTGAAATCAAAATGCATTCAGGAACATTATTTTTAAAGACTATCTTGGGACGACCGGATTTGACGCTTTCAAAAATTTTTCCCGCCCGTCCTTTGTTGAATTCTGTGATCGATATTATGTCATCAAAAATTGACGGACTCATAGTTTTATTCATGTTCCCACCTCCTTGACCTGTAATTTACATAGTAAGATATATAGATAAATTTGTCAATATATATGTTAATGTGAATATATAGGGATCTCTTTAGCCCAAAAACTTGACCTGCGAAATATTGTTCCCGATCCTGGACACCAACTGCAGAACGCTATAAATATATCAACATGCCACTACTTCAATAATAATGCCCAGCTACTCTTTATCAGCAGCTGAGCATTACAGGTCCCTATTATAAATTTTCTAAGCCACCGCGTTGTCTGTAAAGTTTTAAAACGATCAGAAGAGCTGTTCGGCCTTAAGCGGACGCGAGAAGAGTTCCCGTATGATCAATTCGGGTGATTCTCCGCCGTAAAGGATACGGTAGACTCCTTCAGCGAGAGGCATTTCAACATCGAATTTCCTGCTGTTTTCAATGACCGCTCTGACTGTGTAAGCTCCCTCTGCCACCTGTCCAAGTTCTTTTGCAGCCTCATCAAATGTTTTGCCGCTTCCAACTGCCAGTCCAAGCCTGAAGTTCCTTGAATGCATGCTGTAGCACGTGACCATAAGGTCACCAACACCCGCAAGGCCGGAAAGGGTCATCGGTTTCGCTCCGAGTTTCTTGCCGAATCTCATGATCTCGGCCAGTCCTCTGCATGCGAGCGCGGCAAGAGCGTTGTCTCCGAGCTTCATGGCTTTAGAGATACCGGCCGCTACTGCATAAATATTTTTTGTTGCTCCTCCTACTTCAAGGCCTATCACATCATCTGAAGTGTAAACGCGGAAATTATTCCCTGTCAGTATCTTCTGCCAGCTTTCTGCCTCTCCTTCGTGAAATGAGGCAAGCGCTACGGCCGTAGGGCAACCGATCAATACCTCTTCAGCGTGGCTTGGACCGGAGAGTGCCGAATAGATATTATCCTTACACTCTTCTTCGTGTACTTTGTGGAGGAGTGATCCTTTGCTGATCTCTATGCCTTTAGCCAGATTAAGCATGTGAAGGTTCTTTATGCCGGTAGCAGCGGCCTTTTGGCATACCTCACGTTCGAACTGTGTAGGTATCGCCATGATCACACGATCTGAAAAGTTCAGCGCTTCATCCATGTCCAGCGTGCATTTGATCGTCTTTGGCAGGATCGTGTCCTGGAAGCAGAAAGTGTTCCTTCCTGACTTGTTGATCGACTCTGACTGCTCTTTATCTATCGTCCACATAAGGATATTATGTCCCAGATCGGCAAGGTGTTTTGACATTCCTGTTCCAAAACTGCCTGCACCCAGCATCGTAATGTTCATTATTGAGTACCTCCGTCAGAATATATTTGATGCTTTCGTTTGTGGTCATTATAGCCTTAAGAGGGTTATAATACCAACATTCTTTGTCTGTCAGGAGTTTTTTGTAATGATAAGAAGTATTGCTGTATCCGGAATGATCGCTGCTTTGTATACTGCACTCACTGTGGCGCTTTCTCCTCTTTCATTCGGCCCTGTCCAGTTCAGGGTCGCAGAGGCGCTGACGCTGCTACCCTTTTTTATGCCCGAGGCGATCCCGGGGCTTTTTATCGGCTGTTTTCTTTCAAACATTGCAGGAGGGTTCGGCCTGATAGATATAGTCATAGGAAGTGCGGCGACTCTTGCTGCCGCATGGCTCACATATAAAATGCCAGGGATATGGCTCGCTGCCGTTCCTCCTGTAGTGATAAACGCACTGGCAGTAGGTACATATCTTGGCGTTATTACAGAGACCCCTGTGCTCTACTCGATAATATACATTGGCATAAGCCAGGCGGTCATTTGTTTCGGGCTTGGCATACCGCTTTGCATGCTTATTGCATCACGCACAGAAATATTTGATAAAGAAATCCTCGAAAAAAAGAATTTGAAGAAGTGGATAACAGTAAATAAGAAGTCTAACTCCTGACAGCAGTTCTTACCCCGATAAAAATCAGCACCAGACCAACGAGCTTTTCTCTATCAATGCTCCGATCCCAAGTATTGCTGCAGTGACGTAAAAAAGGTCGGCCAGAGTTACAGCCAAAACAGCTGCCTCAGCGGCCCAAAACCCTGACGAAGCTGCTGTCTGGAATATGAAAAGACAGACAGGTCCGACTGCGACCTGCAAAAGAGCCCCGAACCTGAAACCCTTCCAAATGATATTGTAAGTCATAAGAATAATTACCCCTCAAATCTCAGATTTACACAATTATATTCCTTTTCCCGTTTTGAAAGATATTATTTTAGGTAAACCTTACCTAATGTAAGGTTATGTAAAATGTATTTATTAAATAGTGTTGTGTTCAATAAAACTGTCTTACAATATTGACAATTTAAAATATACACCATAGAATACTATAAAGTCCCTTATAAATTTTATTGGTCCGGGCAAATAAATCTTTCTTTGACGAGAAAGGAGTGATGGGCCTTGAAAAGGATCCTTGCGTTTGGTGCCGGCAGGGTCGCAAAGCCGTGTATCCAGTATTTGCTTCAAAAAGAGGACTATGAGGTATTTCTCGTAGACAAGCTGCGGGAAAATCTTGATTTTACCCTTTCCGGAAAGAGCAGGGGATATCCTGTATCTGACGATGCCTTAGAAAATTCCGGAAGGCTTATGGATGAATACAGACCCGATGTGGTACTCTGTCTTCTGCCCGCGGCAATGAACCTAAAAGTCGCGGAAGAGTGTATCCGAAGGTCAATAAACATGACAGCGGCTTCCTATGCGAAAGAAGAGATCAGGAACCTTGGCAAAGAGGCCGAGGCAAAAGGTATCACATTGCTTTTTGAGATGGGGCTTGATCCGGGCATCGACCATATGTCAGCTGCAAAGACAATCAAGCATGTCCATGATGATAATGGAAAGATTGACTCTTTCTGGTCTGTGTGCGGCTCTCTTCCCGATGCTTCAGCCAACAACAATCCTTTCGGATATAAACTTTCCTGGGCCCCAAGCAGTGTAGTAGATTCCTCAAAAAGAGAAGCAAAGATCATCAAAGACAAAAGATTTATAGTAATGCCCGACGGTGAAACTTATCTCCACCCCTCTTTCGTTGAGATAAAGGGATTGGGGTGGTTCGAGGAATATGCAAACGGCGATTCAACTCCCTATGTCCATGCATATGGCATGCCAGAGGTCAAAGACGTCTACAGAGGGACACTCCGTTACATAGGCTGGAGTGAGACCATCCACGCAATGCTCAGGCTTGGACTTTACGAATCATCGAGGTTCGACCTTTCAAAAATGACTTACTCCGATCTCATAAGAAAACTTACCGGCATCAGTTCACCGAACGCGATTGAGTCGGCAGGGGCTTTCCTCGGTCTTGACAGTTCATCAGCGGTCCTTCACAGGCTGAAGTGGCTTGGCTTTTTTGAAGATGCCCCTATCCCGGAAACTTTCGAGACAACAAAACAACTGACAGCAGATCTCTATCTGAAGAAACTCACGTACATGCCTCATGAGAAAGACATAGTTGTAATGCAGCATAGGTTTGATGTCAGCTATCCCGAACGGGGGAGCGCGAAGAAGATCGTTTCGACGATGGTCGTAAGAGGCGAGATCAGTGGGGAAACAGCCATTTCTAGGACAACGGGACTTCCCCTTGCTATAGGTACGGACTGTCTGCTCCGCGGGAAGATCTCACAAAAGGGGGTAGTAATCCCCACTTCAGCTGAAATTTTTGATCCGGTACTTGCGGAACTGGAAAAGTTCGGATTTAAATTCGAAGAATACACGGAATAGCTTCAGCCCTGAATGGGGGAAGGTAAAAATGAGAGTCGCAAAAACAGAAGAAAAGGCTTTCAGGGATATATTGAAACTTATCATGTCCCAGAAATACTCTCCGGGAGATAGGATAGTGGAGGGGGACATTGCTTCCGAGCTGAACCTGAGCAGAACCCCTGTACGTAATGTCCTGAGGCAGTTCGTGGCCATGGGAGTACTTGAGCAGATCCCGAGGATGGGATGCTGCCTCCCAAGGCTTGAACCAAATGACATGCGTGATGTCTTCAGGACAAGGATATATTTGGAACCTCAGGCGGCGCACATAGCGGCGCAAAATATAACCGATGCACAGGTCAGGGAACTCGAAGAGATGCTTGCCAGGGAGAGGGAGTATTTTTCAAAAAGGCAGCACGACCCCTACTCCGAAGTCAATGAAAGGTTCCATATGGAGATAGCCCGTATTAGCGGCAACACATATCTTGCCAGGTTCATCCAGCACATATACTGGCGAGCAGCTTTATATACTTTCTTTTTTGACAGGTTTTACAGGCGAAGGGTGGACGAAAGCAAGGCTCCAAGGGATCCCGAATCATCAAACAGCTGCAGGGAACATATCGGACTAGTTAATGCTTTGGCATCCCGTGATCCTGAAAAAGCAAGGGAAGCCATGTACTGTCATGTCGAATCGACCTACAATTCTCTCTCAACACACAGGTGGGCGTTATGACGTCTGAGACAATAAACAGACGCATACTCTTTATCAATAATTCACTGGTGCCGGGAAATAGGGTATCCGAAAATTTTATTCCGTATTTCAGATTTGCCTTTGATGTGGTCAATGTGCTGAGCGATATGGTCCCTGAAGAGGGAAAGGGATACTCGCACATTATCCTCTCTGGCTCAGGGGCTGATTTTGACGGGCCATGGCAGGATAGAGAATCATCACTCATCAGGTGGGCAAACGAGAAAGACCTTCCTTTGCTGGGGGTCTGTTACGGCCACCAGATGATAGTCAAAACACTTTATGGGACAAGATGCCTTGGACCGATGGATAAGGCTAATTACGGATGGCACAGAATACGTTCTGAAAAGGACGATGAAATATTCGGAATAGCGGGAAGGGAATATTCGGTATTCTCACACCATTTCTGGGAGGTGAAGGAAGTTCCTGTCTCTGAGGTGGAAGTCTTTGCTTCGTCATCGAGGTGCCGTATAAGCGGAATAAGGATCAAAAATAAAAAAATCTGGGGACTGCAGCCCCATTTCGAGATGGGTGTGGCTTCCGGGGTAAGCGCACTGCGAAAGGTGCTGGGAGACGAAAAAGCGTGGGAGAACATAGAGGCTTCCAGGCCTGAAGATTCAGGCCACATCTGCCATATCATGCAGCACTTTCTTTTAATTTAATGCTTTAAATTAGGAAAGGAGATGATCGCTGACGGATATCATGGAAAAAACAAAGAACAGCAAATGCCGCTGCGGCGGATCTGTCCCGAAGCTTGCGATCCTGGCCTGGGAGGAGGGAAAGGTCCCCAGGGGTCTTTTGCAGCTTGAGACACTTAAGGGCAACAGTACCAATCCGGAAACTTTTGACTTTCCCGTGTTGGTGGAAAGGATACCTGGCGCGTGCGGCAAAACAGTTATTCAGGATCCCGATCCGGTAGTAATGCAGAGAATGATCGACAGGGCAAGGGAGCTTGAATCAATGGGAGTCAGGTGTATAACAACGAGCTGCGGGTTCAACGCCATTTTTCAAAAAGAGATCTCGTCTGCCCTTAAGATACCCTTCTTCTCTTCAAGCCTTGTGCAGATACCATTTATCAGGGCAATGTACGGAAATTCCCGCGAGATTATCGTAATTACCGCAAGAAAGGCGAATCTCAGAGAGGAACATTTTTTTGCAACGGGAACTGATGATATTACGGGGCTGCATATTTACGGGATGAGGGAAGAGTGCGAAGAGTGGAGAAAGATGGGAGAGGATTTCAACGCCGAACTGGATCTTGGTCTTCTCAAAAAACAGTTTGTCTCCATTGTTTTGAATGCGGTCAGGGAGCACCCGGAAACAGTAGCTATCGTGTATGAATGTACAGATATGCCTCCATTTTCAGACGATGTACGTAATGCCACAGGACTGCCTGTTTTTGATTTTGTCACCATGACGGAATATGTTTACAGTACTGTAAGTCAATGTTGAGGAGTGAAAGGAGCTGAAAGCGATAATGAAGAGAATAGTTATCCTTATGCTTGCCGTGGCAATGCTTATTTTCTGTGGAGCTTCGGTGATGGCCGCACCGACGAGGGCGGAGACCCTCGTGATCGGTACCACGGGCGATGCGACCACTATTGATCCCCATGCTTCAAATGCGATGTGGTCGAACAATATAACGATCAACGTATTTGACCCCCTCGTGAGGAAGGTCTTTGACAAGGCCGGGAAGTTCACACTTGTCCCCTCACTGGCCACAAAGTGGGAGCAAAAGAGCGATACCATCTGGATATTGACACTGAGGGAAGGGGTCAAATTCCACAACGGGGATCCGTTTACTGCGGATGACGTGGTCTTCAGCATCAAGCGCTACAAGGACTCAACTACCGGAGGAGCCGGATTTGTACAGCCAATAGCATCCGCACTTGCGCTGGATACCTACAAAGTGCAGATAAGGACTCACGCTCCTTATGCGATCCTTGTGCTTGACATGGCTGACATATACATATCAAGCAAAAAGCACTTTGAGAAGGTCGGAGAAGAGGGGATACTTAAACGGCCTGTGGGGACAGGCCCTTACAAGTTCGTTGAGTGGATCAAGGAGGACCACATAACGCTTGATGTCAACGAGAAATACTGGGGTGCCAAACCCAAGATCAAAAGGGCGATAATGAGACCCCTTAAAAATGATGCAACAAGGGTAGCTGCTTTGCTCAGCGGAGAAGTTGATCTTATCTACAACGTCCCGGTGAGAGACATCGACCGTGTAGCAAGGGGAGCGAATACGGAAGTCAAAGCGATTCCGGGTCCCGATGTCATGCATATCAACATAGACGTCACAAGACAGAGGACTCCGGGATACAAGAACGGCAAAAACCCCTTCCTCGATCCAAGGGTCAGGGAAGCCTTTGCTATCGCGATAGACAGGGATTCGATAATCAGGAACGTATACGGCGGCCATGCCTATCCCACCGGTCAGCTTCCCATTCCCGGAGCATATGGATATGTGGAAAGCATCAAACCATACCCATACAATCCTGAAAAAGCCAGACAGCTGCTTAAAGAAGCGGGATACCCAAATGGCTTTGAATTCGTGTGGGATGTTCCGCAGCAGCGCTACTTCAATGACGGTCCCTGCTCTCAGGCAATAGCAGGCTTTCTGGCAAAAGTCGGCATTAAAGCCAAACTGAACATGATCCCGTCGAACCAGTACTTATCCTATATCAATCCCGGAGACAAGACCACCGCATTCTACGGGGCATCGGGGACTGGCAAGGGAGACATAGGCTACTGGTACAACCGCATGTTCTACACAAGGGACAAGAAAGAGGGAGCCGGCGGATCTAACAGGACGCATTATTCTAATCCTACGGTGGATAAACTGTTGGATGAAGCAGATTCGACCGCTGACGTAAAAGTACGGAAGGCAAAACTCGAAGAAGTGACCAAGATACTTTACCAGGACTATGCGATAATTCCGATCTACCAGTACGAAGAGCCTTATGGACTGGTCAAAGGCCTCGACTTCACTCCCAGGGTCGACGCTTTCATTTTTGACGTCCATACCATGCAAAAAAAGTAAGCTGACGTAATATCGGGAGGGAAGGAGACTAAATGGTTTCCTTTCCTCTCATAGCACTATATCTGTCGGATGGTGAGGAGGGCTGAAGTTGCTCTTTTACGTCATAAAGAGATTTATCCAAATGATCATCGTTATTGCAATAGTTGCAACGATCGTCTTTATATTTGTCAATATGCTGGGTGATCCGGCTGTACTGCTCCTTCCTCCGGAAGCCTCCCCGGAAGAACTGGCAAAAGCCAGGGCTGCGATGGGGTTGGACAGTTCCCCGTGGGAACAGTACAAGCTGTTTGTAGTGAATGTAATTCATGGAGACCTGGGCAACTCTTTCGTCTTCAGGGAACCTGCAATGAAGCTTATCTTCGAACGTATGCCGGCGACTCTTGAGATAGTTGTCCTCGCCATGTTTATTGCCGCACTGATAGCTATACCGCTCGGTGTATATGTAGGAGCCCACCCGAACACATTTGCCAGCAGAAGCATACTTTCGCTCTCACTGCTCTGCATCTCCATGCCGACATTCTGGTTTGGAATAGTTCTTATACTTGTCTTTTCTGTCCAGCTAGGATGGTTGCCCTCATCCGGCCGCGGAGATGTTGTTATTGTCTGGGGAATGAGACTGAGCTTCCTTACCTGGGACGGGATCAAGCATCTGATACTGCCTGCAATAACCCTTGCTGTGCAGCAGCTTGCCACTCAGCTTAGACTTACAAGGGCAGGAATGATGGAGGTCCTTCGCCAGGATTATATCAAATTTGCCAAGGCTAAAGGCGTAAGTCCTCACGATGTTCTCTATGGACATGCCTTAAAAAATGCACTCATCCCGGTCATTACAGTTTATGGTCTTGAATTCGGAGGGCTGGTAGTTTTTGCGACGATAACAGAAACGATCTTTGCATGGCCCGGAATGGGAAAACTATTGATAGATTCAATAAACATATCAGACAGGCCTGTGATAATTGCCTACCTGATGCTGGCATCAATGCTCTTTGTCGTTATCAATTTTATAGTTGATATTTTATATACTGTTGTTGATCCCCGGATAGACCTGAGGTGATCATGATGGATAATAAATCTTTGATCTCAAAGATCATAAAGTCTGAAGGACTCTATAATTTCAAACGTAACCCTTTTGCGATAGCCGGAGCGCTCATAATCCTTGTATTCCTGTTCACTGCTATATTCGGACCGCATATGGTCAGTCAGAACCCATATGATCTTGCCCAGCTTGACCTGAACGATTCCTACAAACCTCCTATCTGGCAGGAGGGCTCCGATCCGCGCTTTATACTTGGGACCGATGATCAGGGCCGCGACATGGTAAGCGCGATAGTTTACGGTGTAAGGATGTCTGTAACGATAGGATTCTGCGTCACGATCATATGCATGATAGCCGGTACCACACTAGGGCTGATCTCCGGATACAAGGGAGGGCGCCTCGACTCTTTTATCATGGGACTGGTAAACGTCCAGCTCTCTTTCCCCAGTTTGCTCATAGCAATGTTGGTGCTCATCGCCTTTGGAAGAGGCGTGTGGAAGATAATACTGGCGCTTGCATTTTCCGGATGGGTAACATATGCGAGGACAGTACGCGGAACGACGATGTCTGAAAAGAGCAAGGAATATGTAGAAGCAGCAAAAGTTATCGGCTTTCCGGAGAGGGTCATCCTTTTCAAACATATACTTCCCAACGTCATGACACCCGTTATTGTCATTGCAACGCTGCAGATAGGAACTGTGATATTGAGCGAAGCGACACTAAGCTTCCTTGGGATAGGCATCCCCATAACGGAACCTTCTCTTGGTTTGCTGGTCGCACAGGGCTACATAGTATTATTCAGCGGCCTGTGGTGGGTATCGGTATTCCCGGGCCTTGTGCTGATGCTGCTGGTGGTTGGAATGAACCTTCTTGGTGATTTTCTCAGAGATGAGTTCAACCCCCGTTTGAAGTAGGTGCTGGTGAGATGACAAATATCCGTGAAGTCAGAAAGGAGTCCGAATTTCTCCTCGATGTGCGTGAACTTAAAACATATTTCCACACGTTCAAAGGTGTGGTGAAAGCCGTAGACGGCGTCAGCTTCTCCCTAAAAAGAGGGGATATACTTGGTGTTGTGGGTGAATCAGGGTGCGGAAAGTCTGTGACAGGGTTTTCTGTACTCAGACTGATAGATTCACCCGGCAGGATAGAAGGTGGAGAAATAATTTTTGAGGGAGATTCCCTTCTGAAGAAATCTGAAAGGGAAATGGAAAAGATAAGAGGAAACAAGATATCGATGATTTTCCAGGATCCAATGACTTCACTCAACCCTGTCTATACAATAAAAAAACAGATATGTGAGACCCTCGAGCTCCATGGAGGACTAAGAGGTAAAGAAGCTCACAATAGGGCTGTTGAACTTTTAAGACTTGTTGGTATTCCATCTCCCGAAAGCAGGGTAAACTATTATCCGCATCAATTCAGCGGCGGGATGAGACAGAGAGTAATAATTGCAATTTCTCTCGCAACTTCGCCTTCGCTCATAATTGCAGATGAACCGACTACCGCCCTTGACGTAACAGTTCAGGCTCAGCTTATGAAGCGTCTCTATCAGCTTGTCAAAAGCAACAATAGCTCGATGATCCTAATAACACACGACCTCTCTCTGGTCTCAGGCGTCTCTGACAACATAATCGTCATGTACTGCGGCCGTGTGATTGAAAAAGGATCTTCGGAGAGTGTTATTTCAATGCCTGCGCATCCTTACACCGTTGGATTGCTGGAATCCATACCTAAAATGACCGGGGAAAGAAAAATGCTTCACCAGATATCGGGAATGGTCCCTAATCCTTTTGAAATGCCTCCGGGATGCTCATTTTATCCCAGGTGTGAATTGGGGCAGAAGATCTGCGAAGCGGAATACCCCCGGTTGAGGGAAATTGAGGAAGGGCATTATGTAAGCTGCCATTTTGCAGGAAGGAGGAATTTCTGATGGCCGGAGAGGATCTGCTTCTGGATGTACGGAACATGACCAAAAAATTCCCTCTTGCAAGAACCGGTATTTTTGAAAAGATCAAATATGTAAATGCTGTGAAGAATTTTTCTGTTTCAATAAAAAGAAAAGAAATTTTTGGGTTGGTTGGAGAGTCAGGCTGTGGCAAATCTACTGCCGCAAGAACGATAATAAGACTTTACGAACCCGATGAAGGCAAAATTATTTATGACGGAACAGATATTTCCAGATTTGCTGAAAAGGAGCTGAGACCATACAGGAAAAAGATGCAGATGGTCTTTCAGAACCCTTATTCGTCACTGAATCCAAGGCATACCGTCAAGGAGATAGTGACACAGCCGATAATGTTTCATAAGCTGGCAAAAAATCGCAGTGAGGCGGAAGAGAAAGCCATGTATTACCTCGACAAAGTGGGCGTCCTGAGGTCTCAGGTCGACAGATACCCGCATCAATTCTCCGGGGGGCAGAGGCAGAGGATCAGTATTGCGCGAGCACTTGCAGTCGCGCCTGATTTTATCATCGCCGATGAGCCGGTCTCAGCCCTGGATGTTTCAATACAGGCACAAATATTGAATCTTCTTCTTGATCTGAGGGAAGAGTTCAGCCTTTCCTTTATGTTTATCGCCCATGACCTTGCAGTCGTACGACATGTGAGTGATCGAGTCGGAATAATGTATCTGGGCTGCCTTGTCGAATACGGACCGTACAGCCGTATTTTTGAAAATCCTCTGCATCCATATACAAAGACACTGCTAAGCGCTGTTCCTGTCCTGGGCAAACGCAGTATGGAATCTGTAGTACTGTCAGGCGAGGTCCCAAGTGCTCCTACCGAAGACTTTACCGGCTGTGTTTTTGCCCACAGGTGCATACGGCACACAGAACAATGCCTTAAACAGACACCTGTCCTCAAAGAAATAGAGTCCGAGCATTTCATCGCATGCTGGTCAGCTGACAAATGATAAACCCACAACTCATCATCAATCTGGATGCGTTGACCCACAATGCTTCAGCCATAAGGAAAAGATGCATGTCTGAGGAAATCAGGGCAGATTCTGTAGTCAAGTGTGTCTGCGGTGATATTCAAATTTCAAATGCGATCCTTGAAGGCGGAATACATTCATTGATGGACAGCAGAATGAAGAATATTGTCAGGCTTAGGGAGGGCGGGATAAAGTGTTCTCTGGGATTGCTTAGGATCCCTATGATTAGCGAACTCCCCTCTGTGGTCTTATATGCCGACTGGTCTCTGATCTCAATGCCTGAAACAATTATGGAACTTGAAAAAATATGTTCCTTAGAAAAGAAAGAATTTAAAGTTCTTCTTATGATAGATATTGGTGATTTGAGGGAAGGCATCTGGCCTGACAGAATATATGTGGCAGCAGACGTTTTACGTAAATGCAAATGGGTCAACTGCATAGGTGCGGGAACTAATTTTGGCTGTTTCGGGGGTGTTATGCCTTCCGAAGAAAACTTAAGCATGCTGGTTAAAATTGCCTTGGATCTTAAAAGGGCTCTGGGAAAAGAAGAATGGCTAATTTCCGGAGGAGGGACCAACCTTTATTATCCAATAGTCAACGGGGAGATCAAACCCGTAGGAATAAATCATCTGAGGATAGGGGGAGCTATGCTCCGGGGAAAGTGCGGAACCAATGATATTAAAGAATTAAGACAAGATACTGTGCTTCTTTCTGCTGAATATGTTGAAATTGAAAAAAAACCTTCCAAACCGATAGGATCTATAGGGACAGATGCTTTTGGAAATGTCCCTGTTTTTGCAGACAGAGGGATGCGATGGAGAGGGATCGCCGCACTTGGAAAACAGGACGTTATCCCTGAAGATCTTGATCCATTAAGTGAAGGAGTGCATGTTCTGGGAGCATCCAGCGATCATCTGGTGCTTGATATAGAGGAAGCCCCCCAAAGAGCAAAACTCGGAGACTCTCTTATTTTTGCATTTAAAAGATATGGCGGGATGCTGCAGGCTTTTAACTCTGATTATGTGGAACGGGTCTATATAAGAGATAAATGATCAGAATTATCTACGGAAAATCAAAAGGCGGGGTCTGTCCAAAAGAACATTCCCCACCTTATATTATCAGCTGATTGTTGTCTTTAGTAGCAGTTAACCTCCGCTGATGTTGTGTATCACCTGTACTTTTGCTCCGTCAGGGATCAGTCTTGCGGGATATTCCTTCTTTTCGACCGGCTGGTCATTGATCCACACAGACAGCATCCTGAAGGTGTAATTCTCCCTTTCCAGCAGCTTCTTTACTGTGAGGCCTTCCTCCCAATCAGACTGGTTCCCGTTTACCGTAATCATTTCTTCGCCCGTCCTATGCGTCCTCGAACTCGTCTTCCGGTTTGAGGTGTTTCTCAAGGAGGGCGACGACTTCCGGATAGTCGATCCCGAGACGCTTCACTGTCTTCATTGTCGGGATGCCGTTCTTGTTCCATCCGCGGCGTTTGTAGACAGCCGCCTTGAGCTGCTCCCACTGGGCACGGCGATACTTTTGGAGGAGCTCGATCTTCTCTTTGACAGATTTGCCTTCTATCTCCTCGCCGAACTCCTTAAGCTTGGCGTCAAAATAGTCGGGCCTTGCCATCCATTCGTCTTCCCAGACAGGACCGAGTCCGCGGTCAGGAGCTTCATGGAACTTCGAAGTTCCTTTGCCCATGCGGAGGTTGAATATCCGTTCGAAGTTGTAAACCTTTTCAGACTGAAGGATCATTCCGTCCCTGTCGAGAGGCTTACCTGTTATAGCGGTGTAGATGTTGAGGTAGTTATTAAGATGCTCAGGTACCCTTGCAGCCTCAATGCCCTTATATTTGACGCTGTTGTCAACTGGTTCGATGTCGTTCCAAGGAAGCTTGCAAAGTCCGTGGAGAGAGAACCACAAACGGAAGCAGGGGAAGAAGTAAAGGGCTTCGGCTTTGTCCTCATAAGAGGGCAGCTGCTTGTTGACCATGTCCATGAAGATAAGCCATGCCTCGTCATGCTGGGGCCCTTTAAGCGTAAGGAAGTATCCTCCCCACTGAGCCATGGATTCCTGACATCTGTATTCTGAAGCTTCCAGACCCTGGCAGACCATCCCTATCTTTTTCATTACTTCAAGGTCTGCTCCGTAGTTCTTCGCGTAGTACTCGCGTGCGGCTTCGATGCCCCAGCCGGTCGCTACTGCGAAATCGTCAGATCCCTGTGCAATGCGGTGGATCAGCTCCATAAGGTCTTTCTTGTTGCCGAAAGTGAGTTCAAGTCCATGGGTGTTTTCTTTGTTGATGAGTCCCAGTCCATAGCATTCACAAACCCATGCCATCGTGGTTCCGAGGGAGATCGTATCCAGTCCGTAATGGTCAGCGTAGAAATTGGCCTCTATCGTCCAGTGAGGATCGAATACGCCGACATTGGAGCCAAGTCCCGCAGCCGTCTCGTACTCAGGTCCGTCGACAACAACTTCTCTGCCCTTCCAGGGGCCGGTCTGGAGCGGGAAGTGGTCTACCGCCTTGGCGCATGCCAGCGAGCATCCGTACCAGCATCCGTCCGCCATACCCTGGCTGAAGAGCTTGATGTACTCATGCGAGCTTATATTGCCTATGTCCTTATGGCTTCCGAATTTGTAGTTGTTTACAGGAAGCAGTTCATAGTCGTTCATGATCTCTGTAAGGTGTGCGGTGCCGGCTGCGCGCATCTTGCACTGCTCGTTGTCGTGGTCGTGTATGCGCTTGTGCAGGCTGGCTCCTGCCTTCATGATCGTTTCGACGTCTACGGGATCATTTTCCATCCCGGTGAACTTTGTGCGTTTTACGACTATTGCAGTAACGTTCTTGTCGCAGAGGACAGTTCCGCCGCCGCCGCGACCTGCCTGCTTGAGCCTTACTGCCTTTCTGCGCACATCATAGAAGCTGAAGTTAAGACCGACTATGTAGCTGGTCCTTGCTGCCATACCTGTTGAGATGACGGATATCGTACGTTTGTCCTCTTCGTCTTTTGCAAAATATTCATGCAGTTCTTCGGAAATATAGTATGCGTTGTTATCTTCAATGGTAGACTCGAAGATCTGTACCTTGTAGTTGTCTCCGTCAATAAAAACAACTACCGGTCTGTCTGCCTTTCCCTGGATCTCGAGAGCATCGAATCCCGAGAACTTGAGGAAGGGACCAAAGTATCCACCCGCGTTGCTGTTGTAGGTCTGTTTCGTTGCGGGGGAAAGGAATACCGTGTAGGATTTCCCTGTGCCGGGATACTGAGTGATACCGCAGAAGGGACCTCCTGCTACGACAAGTTCGTTCTCGGGATCATCCCACTTGGTCGTTTCTTTCACTGCGTCCCATAAGAGCTTAAGGCCGAAGCCGCGTCCGCCAGTGAATTTGTCGATCATGTCCTCAGAAACGGGGCGTTTTTCAAACTTATAATTACCGTCTTTATTTCCAAGCCCGACGTATAGAGTCTCCTTTGCATATCCGCGGTGGATCTTCGCCGGCTCATATGACCATTCGGATAAAAGTTTCATCTCTTTAATTTCCATCTCTGTCTCTCCTTTTACTTTGATTCCGGTGTGGTAAGGAGCTCAAGCGCTCCGGTCGGGCATGCCCTGGCACAGATACCGCATGAAATGCATTTGAAAGGCTCTGTCTGCTTTGTGCCGTTGAAGAACATACTCGCGGATGGGCAGAAACCAACACACATAAGACAGGATGTGCACTTATCTTTGCGGACCTGCACTATCCCGTTTGCGTCGCGCTCAAGTGCCTTTGTCGGGCAGACTTCGATGCACGCTCCGCACTGATTGCATACATTGATATTGGAATAGGTGGCTTTGTTTTCCACCTTGATCCTGGAAAGCGCGGGAGAGTCTTCTTTAAACCACGCCTTGGAACATGCGGACATGCATTCTCCGCACTGTACGCATTTTTCCGTTCTTAGCTGAAGTACTTTCACACAAAATCCCTCCTGATTGTATTATTACGATCTATCTAAGACCAACAATCCAAATAAAGAGGATGCAGGTCTTCCCCAATGTCAAAATTTTAACATAAATTGCATAATGTTGTGCAGGATTTCACTATTTTTATCCCATAATTATGATTTTGCTCACTTCTGTCCACAAAAAAACAGAGTATAATAAGGCGGCGGATCATTGGAACAGCGTTGCAGGATCTTGATGCCCGTGGGTTTGGCAGAATTAATTAAATGAAATATCTGGTCAATGAAATATCTTCCTGTCAATGATCAGGGAAAATGTCA
>DIWR01000009.1 GCA_002428495.1 Synergistaceae bacterium UBA6101 | reverse complement strand
GGGGATTTTAGGCTTGCAAAAAACACCTCCCGATCCCAATTTTTTAAAGATTGTTTTAATGATAAAAAAATACTATGAAATTATAAGATAGTTTTACATAAAAATTACAGAATGACCTGCAGCAAGTATGAGGATGGCTAATGAAAAAGATTTACATATGATCATAAAAAAATCCCGGGTGCGTTTTATCATGCCCGGGATTTTTTCTGTAGATTGGTTCTCATTTAATATCTACAGCAGCAGAACGAAGAACAGATATGCTACTTGAGACTGTTGATAAAATCGTCGTACTCTTTTTGAGCTTTATCTTTTTCGTAGCCATACTTTGTCTGAAGGAAACCAAGAAGTTTTTCACTTTCTCCGTTGATCACCATCATATCATTATCCGTAAGTTTTCCCCATGTCTTTTTGACATCTCCCTGGATCTCGTGCCATTTTCCTTTGAGAATATCTTCGTTCATAATTTATCCACCTAACCTTTCATTCAGCCGGCCTTTAAAAGCGTAGCTAACTAATGTTTATATTATAACACAAAATTAATAAAATTTAATAAAATATGAATAAGATTCAGAATTTTCGTAAATGTGGTATAATACACACAGAGGAGAAAATCCAGTTTTGGGAAATTTGTTAATTTGATATAGTTATCTGAACTTAAAAATTAATTTTCTATATTGTAAAAATTGATTTTTTGAAATCAGAACACATAATCAAGTTAAAATGATACTTCCAAAAACAAAATTGATATGCAAAAAAATAATATTCGCTGAATTCTAATTAATTGCATTATCAGTGCGCTCACTTTCAATTAACCTTTTTCTGGGTTAGTACGCTTTTTGAGAAACGAAGGGAGTTTTTGTCCCCTTTATGAATGGAGGAATAATTATGGTAATTAATAAAAGATCAGGAATAATGGTTGCAATTACTTGCGTTGTTTTACTGACTGTTTGTATGTTCTCTGCGGTAGCACAGGCTGACACTAAAAATGCAGGAGACTACAACGGGACATTTTTAGGAGAGTCTGATCATGGATGGTTTGCCTTGAGTATTCAGCCTGACGGGATTATCACGGGTAGCGGAAGATCTACTGAGCGTGACGTATATCTTGAGTATAGGGGTACATGCCAGCCTGACGGCACCTTGCAGTTTACCTCAACAGACGGATCACTGCGATTCACGGGCCATATTGACTGGATGAGCCGAATATTCGGTCGTTGGGAAAGGTTAGACGTATCAGCCGGCGGTTCTTTCACTGCTGTCAGCGCAAAATGGGCCCAGTAAGGGCATAACTGTACAAATTTGCTGTAGTTAGTTGCAGTTCGATTTGTATCGGCCATTTGATTTCGACCGATACACAAGTAATGGAAGGGAGAACGATACTATGAAAAATAAAATTTTCAGTTCAATAGCGGTGTTAATTGTAGCCGCCATGATCTCAGTTCCTTCAGCAGCTTTTGCATTGACCCCGCAGGAACGGATCACATCTTCAACTAATGCCGTTCAGGAAATATCTGATCAGGAAGACGTGGAGACAATGGCATACCTTGTAAAAAAGTCTTACGGAGTGGTAATTATTCCTAATTTTTACAAGGCTGCAATAGGAGTAGGAGGTTCATACGGAGAGGGGCTTGTCCTAAGGCATAACCCTGCCACTAACCGTTGGTACGGACCCAGTTTCATGAATATTACAGGAGCTTCTTACGGACTTCAGATCGGAGTCCAGTCGACAGCTCTGTTGCTGGTCATTACAAATGAAGCAGGGATGAAGCATTTTTACGGAGATACCGTAAAACTTGGCGCTAATGTTGATGTTGCCGCCGGGCCTGTTGGGCGAAGCGCAGGAGCAGCTACTGATGTTAACCTTAAAGCTTCCATATACAGTTATTCGATCAGCAAGGGACTCTTTGCGGGTCTATCCCTTGGAGGTTCTGTAATGAGCACGGACGTTGAAGCAAACAATTCTTTCTGGGGTTCAAAGTATAATTCCAGAACTATCTTGAAGAAACGTGCCACCAGCAATTCTGTCAAACCGTTACTGGCTGCTCTTAACAAACTGTCGCTCAAGTCAACAGACTAAATGGATCTTGGAAGTTGTGATGTTTTGCCTTCGGGCAAAACATCAAGATCGTAAGGGGTGATATTAAATGCTAAGCACAGTAGCAATAATAATGCTAATTTTGTGGCTCTTGGGAATAGTAACATCAAACACAATGGGTGGTTTTATACACATCCTGTTTGTAATAGCAGTGGTCGTACTATTGGTCCGTTTAATTCAGGGACGTAGTGTCCTATAGGAGAACATTGGATCGGTGCTTAATCATTCTCAACAATACAGGCAATGTAAAAGGAAGCACGATATATCTCAGAGATAAAAAGCACCAGGTCATAGAGGTCACACGGCAGGCCACATGATCGAAAGGAGAGATCAACAAATGAGTTTTATAAAAATTGCAGCAATTGTTCTGATATTGGGCGGGATATTTTCATTGGCAAACAACGGATTCACATACACAAAGGATACTGAGTCCGCGAAAATCGGTCCGGTTCAAATATCTGTAGAAGAAAAAAATACTGTTAATATTCCAATGTGGGCAGGTGTCGGCATGATAGCTCTTGGCAGCGGCATCCTCTTTCTCGAGACCCGCAAACAGTAAACCGAAAAAATGGTAATTTGACCATGAATGAGAATACATTTTACAGACAGATAAAAGATGAAATGAAGGAAAACGAGGAAGTACTTACAAAGGTCTTTGAACAGACGTTGAAATGTATAGCTTTGATAGACCAGGTAACAGGCAGCAAGTCCGATAAAGTGCCTAAATCATTGAATACAGCAAGCAAAACGTTTAAAAATAATGCATGAAATTTTATTTAAATAGCTGCAGGGCAATATGCAGGAATAAGAAGCAACTGATCCAGTTTGATCCTCTCATGGGTAATGTATCATGAGATCGATCAGACTGGATCTACTCTTAGCAGATATATATCGATTTATTATGACAGAGAGATGATATAATAACTGTATAAAATATTACAAACAGTAATACGATATTGCGAGGAGGTGGTTCCCAGTGGCGAAAATAAGCATAATTGAAGGCACTGGCGGTTCATACGAAGAAAAATTGAAGGATGCAGGCGTAACTTCAATAGAAAAGCTGTTGGAAGAATGTTCCTCCAAAAGAGGCAGGACAAAGCTTGCTGAAAAGTCGGGAATAGCAGAGAAACTGCTATTGAAATGGGCAAACCATGCAGATCTGTTCCGCATCAAGGGTGTTGGCAGTGAATATGCCGAACTTCTTGAAGCCGCCGGTGTCGATACAGTTCCTGAGCTTGCAAAGAGAAAAACCGATAACCTTGTTGCGAAAATGGCCGAAGTAAACCAAGTTATGAAACTTGTCAGAAGGGTCCCCACCACCAGGCAGGCAGGAGACTGGATCGATCAGGCAGGCAAATTGCCGAAAGTGATCAAGTACTGATCTCCGAAAAATGCCTAAACCTGGTGAAATATGTTGGGACCACAAAGAGTTTTTCAATCAGAAAGGAGAGATGATCATGGCTATAGTAAAGATTATCGAAGTTCTTGCTGAATCCAGCGAGAGCTGGGAAGCGGCAGCACAGTCAGCTGTAACAGAGGCCGCAAAGACTGTCCATAACATTGAAAACGTCTACATTAAACACATGCAGGCAGTAGTAGAGGGAGATAAGATCACAAAGTATCGCATCAATGCAAAGATCTCCTTTGTAGTGAAGTAGTGAAAGGCTGACAGAGATCAATTTTGTTAATATCCGATCCTGCAAAAGCCGCCGTAATTATACCGGCGGCCTTTGCCATGGGAAAAATTCGATAAAGAAAGTCCTATTGTTATTTTTCGTGGTCTATCACAAAATTGGCAAAACCTTTGAATGTGTAGTCCTGTTTCCTATCCATGTTTGGTTCTATTTTACGGTAAAAGCAAACCGGTATTTCGTATTCAGCAAGGCACTTTGCGATGCAGGGAGTACAGCCGTGCGGGTGATTTACTGGATTGCAGCGACATTCGTGGTCAACACAAGTGCAAAACGGAACTTTCATGACATTAACCTCCTAAGATGTGTTGGATCAGCTCCCCTTTTCTCTTACTAATTCAACAGCGTTTATAGTATTAAGCATAACTTTATCGTGTAGAGATAACCTATTATTATAATATCATAACTTTATCAATGAGAGATAATTAACTTTTAAAGTTATATGTCCAGTCTTCAATTATGCATAAAATGAAAAAGGTCTCTCTTTGTTTGGAGAGACCTTACACCTGATGCATAAAACTGGAATATCCAAATGGGATTGTTTGGCTTCTGCCCTTTGAAATTTAACAGCTTCGTTACGGTCATATTAGCTAACGGACAAAAGCCGTCATTGATTAATTTTGGGCACCTTTATCAATATTACTCTGTTTTTTGATCATTTGGATCGCTGCATCTTCATCAAGCGGTCCGGCAAAGAGATATCCCTGAAAGCTGTCACATCCGTTGATAAACAGATAATCTTTTTGGCTCTCATGCTCAACGCCTTCTGCTATTACAGAATGACCCATCTTGTGCGCCATCGATATTACTTCAGCGGTTATAGCATTGTCAGGATGTAGTTCCAGGAGCTTGTCAATAAAATATTTGTCGATCTTAAGACAGTCGACATTCAACTCCTGTTCTCTTGCAAGAGATGAATATCCGGTTCCAAAGTCGTCTATTGCGATCTTGATCCTCGTGTTTCTCAACTCGCCAAGTATTTTGTTAATATCCTCATAATTTGAAGAGAATACCGACTCTGTGATCTCAATAATAATATTTTCAGGATCAACGTGCATCTCAGTTATCATCTTAAGCAAATCGACAGTGAAATTATTCGCCAGGACCTGAATAGCAGATACATTGACAGAAACGTTGATGTTGCTGTATCCGATTTCCTTGAGCCTGTTAAGGAAACGGAAGGACTGCATAAAAACGATGAGGCCGATCGGGACAATGAGTTTTGTCTTCTCTGCTATTGGAATAAATTCCAGAGGAGGTACCAGACCGAGTTTTTCACTTTTCATCCTGGCTAAGGCCTCGAAGCCGCTGATCTTGTTAGATTTGAGATCAATGATTGGCTGATACTGCAGGAATAAGCCTTCATTATTTTTACTTACAGCGATCTGGGCAAGTTCACGCTTTATTTCCTGTTCGCGGATTATTTCATTTTCCATTTCAGTGTCGTAAAAACAGGCGCTGAAGTCTTTTTCGTGAACGGTCTTTGCTTTTTCAGATGCTATCAGAAGTCTTTTCAAGAGTTCATCTGCTTCAAGCCTGTTGTCATGGTCTATTTCAACGATACCGAGCCGGCCGCTGATCCTTTCAGCCGCAAGTAAAGATTCCAGTGTATTTGCAAGAGTTTCTGCAAATACAATCAAATCGTCTTTATTTTTATAGCCTTTTAGGTAGAAAACAAATCGATTCTCGTATGTATAGAATAACAAGCGTTTGTCCGTGCAGTATTTACTGATCACACCTGCTGTCCTTGTGATCAATTCCTGAGTGTAATGGAATCCAAATGCGGTAGTAATTAACTGAGCAGCACTCAAATCTATTCCGATCAGTGCTTTTTTCTCTTCGGTTTGCTCTTTGGTATCCCTGTTAAGGAGATTTTCCAGATAATATCTGTTGAATAGCCCGGTCCATCTGTCATGTTCATTATTATATCTGAGTATATTTTCGACTTCTTTTCGGTCGGATATGTCTATGATGATTCCTTCAAGAGCCTCTACTTCACCATTATCGTTAAATATGCCTTCAGCAAGCTCAAGGACCCATTTCCGTTTCCCTTCAGCTGTTATGATCTCATATTCATGTTTAAATGACAGCCTGTCAGCAAGAGTACGCTCCCATTCGATCCAGAGCGGTTCACGGTATTCTGGTGTGATGAGATCGTTGAATGAGAGGTCTTTGTTATTCAAAAGGCTTTCCGGAGTGTATCCTGTCAATTCATTGCAGCCGTCAGAGATATATTTCATGGTCCAGTCGCGGTCATAATTGCACCTGTATGCCATTCCTGGAAGGTGCGAAAGAAGCACGGATTTGCTTCTTTCGCTTTCTTTGAGCGACTCCTCCGCTGCTTTGCGTGCAGATATGTCCTCAAGGAGGCACAAGTGAAATGCACCCATGTCAGGATTGCCCGACAAAGGAGATACCTTCATATTTGTCCAAACTGTTGATCCATCTGGCCTTATAAAACGTTTTTCAAGCGTGTAGCCGTTGGTTTTTCTCTCTTTAAACTGTTCATATTTTTCTATATTTAGTTCGAGGTCATCGGGATAAGTAATATCTGCCCAATTAATTTTCAACAACTCATTGCTCGTCCAGCCTGTGATCTGTTCGAACATGGGATTTGCATTCATCTGTCCATATTCTGACTGTGATACATACCTGTCTTTATCAGCAATTGCGATACCTATTGGAGCCTGTTCGAAGACGCTTCGATAGAGAGCCTCATTAAAGGACATTTTCCTACTGAGCTCTTTAAGAGTGGAATTCTGCCGCCATGTGCGAAGCAACGCAATAAAGAGCATAAGTAGAGTGATAACGATGACAACATCCGGGACCATACGTTCCCATACTCGTGAATTCCACTCAGATGCAGAATAATCAAGCCCGAGGACGGCAATGACACTCCCGTCAGACGGGTCTTTTATTGGTACAAGAGCGCTGATCCATGTCCCCCATCTGTCAGTTGCCGGTTCAGTAAGAACTGTTTTGCCGGTCTTGAAAGGCAGCCAGTCCGTATCACTGGCTTCTTCATATATCTGTCCGGGCGGCGAGTAGTCCGGTGAATCAGGCGATTCTGAATCTATTAGAAATATCATACTTCCGTTTCGTTCACCCAAAATGTAAGCGAAGCGGATTGGATTATTTGTCTCAACAAGCCTTTTCAGGCTAAGCTGTGTCATGATATATGCCGGATTATCAAGGTCTTGTCCGGTCCCGGTCAGTTCTTTTATATGTTCGGGATGAAGTAGAGCCTCCATCGATTGTGCAAGCATGACGGCTTCAGAGGAGGCAATATCGTTGTATCTGTACCATGCAAAACGCAGATAAAGAGCAATGATAGATATAACTATCAGAGTGAGTAAGATCGAATTTATCTTTGCTTTCTTCGTATCCATCCCAATATTGGAAGAAGGATCCTTAGTCTCATTGCTCTCTGCTGTCATAAAGGGCTCCTCTTTCTTTTCATCAGTCTAGTACTTAAAGATTATTAAAAAAAACACATTGAAACTAAATTATCATGGCCAGTTGATTATGTTTCTGAGATTCTGGTATCAATATTTTAACTGGTTAACTTCTAAATCGTCTATAAGCAATTTAATATACTTTCCGAAAAAATATAGCTTTCAGCTTCCTTTAGTCGCACGGGGATGGTTCTCCCCGTGCGAAGGTATTAGTCCTTTTTGTCAGCCCTTAAGACCTTGGCGTTTCCTCATGGATTCGCCGCCGACCACTATTTTGTATGAGCAATGAATTATCCTGAACGTTTTTAAAAATTTACTCAGCTTTTACGAAACGTATATATTTTATAAACATCGTTTTGATAGACTTACATCAACATTATAGAGAGCAAGGTGGGAAAATCGATTGACAACGAACTGTGCCGAAATAACAGATGAGCAGAAAAATTCGCTTGACTACATCATAAAAAACGAAGAGATAAGGACAGTTTTTCAACCAATAATATCACTGAGAGACGGCAGTGTCCTTGGGCATGAAGCGCTGAGCAGGATAACGTGTGAAAGTGAGATAAAAGATCCGGAGATGCTTTTTCTTGCTGCTGAAAAGTACAACCGGCTGTGGGAGCTTGAAATGCTCTGCAGAAAAAAAGCCCTTAAGGCTGCTTTCGAATTCATGATCCCCCCATACAATAAAAAGCTCTTTATAAACGTAAACCCCAACATAATCAATTACGAATCATACAAAAAGGGCTTCACGAAGTCATTCCTGGCACAGCTTGATATCGCGTCGGAAAATGTCATCTTCGAGATCACTGAAAGAAACGTAATTATGGATCTGAAAGGCTTTCTCGCTACGATCAACAATTATAAGAGCCAGAACTTCAAAATAGCCATTGATGACGGAGGAGCAGGATATTCCGGCCTGAATCTTATCAGCGATGTCCGGCCGAACTATCTCAAGCTTGATATGAAGCTGATCCGCAATATAAATTCAGACAGGATGAAATATGCCCTTGTAAAAGGCATGGTGGAATTCTCAAAAGAATCCAACGTTTCTCTCATTGCCGAAGGGATAGAAACTTATGAGGAAATGGACACACTAGTCAGCCTGGATGTGCCATATGGTCAGGGGTATATTATACAGAGACCGGATGCCCAGATACGGGAAATCGGTCATGACGTTTTGCAAACGCTGAGAACTGTTAATCTGAAGAAGAACCATATTATGCAGAATACTGTTTCCAGTCTATACATCAAAAACCTGTCCATCCATGCCGAAACTGTCTCGCCAAACGAGCTCATATCAAATGTTTATGACATGTTCAGGCTTGACCAGGATCGTTTCGGCGTATGTGTGGTTGAAGACGGTTATCCTGTCGGGATAATATCGCGGGAAAAACTGGCGATAAAGCTGAGCGGTCAATACGGCTTCACTCTCAACGCAAGAAGACCGGTATATGAGATCATGGACAAGGACTTCCTTTCCGCAGACCACGAGACTCCTGTCAGTACAGTATCTTCCACGGCGATGTCGAGGCCAAACGATAAAATATATGATTTCATTGTTATCACTGAAGAAGGTAAGTACTCAGGTGTCGTTACTGTAAAAGAACTGCTTCTGAAGACAACTGAGCTGGAAGTATCAACAGCAAAAAATCAGAATCCTTTGACCGGCCTTCCTGGAAACCAGATCATAGAAAGGAAGCTTGAGCAGGCCATATCGTGCCAGGAGAGGTACAGTGTGGCCTACATCGATATCGACAACTTCAAGGAATACAATGATGTTTATGGGTTTGAGAAGGGTGATCTGGTGATAAAGCTCCTGGCCGACAAGCTTACATCGGCCTTGCCTGAGAGCGAATTTATCGGCCACATAGGCGGAGACGACTTCCTTGTCATATTAAGTGATCATACAGACGAATCCTTTTTTCATGACCTTATAAACAATTTTGAGCATGAGGTCCTGGCCCTTTACGATCAGACGGCTGTAGAGCGGGGATGTATCATTACCTGCAGCAGAAAGGGGGAGATCGAAGAATTTCCGTTGATGACCCTTACCGTTGTCGTGATCAACAATAACGGCCGCAATTTTACAGATAGGTTTGAACTGACAGAGGAACTTGCCGCACTTAAGAAGAAAGCAAAGGAGAGTAAATCCAAAGGACGGAAATAAAGGCGAAACATTTATTATTCTGTTCTCGTTGAGTTCTTTAGTCCATGACAGATAAGCTTAAGTACACCACAGGGCTCCCCCTACCTTTTCAATGCCGGAACAGACAACGTGCTTCCCGAATAATTTTTGGGCGATAGCAATTTGACACTATTTTTTTACAGACCTTTTTTCTCAAACCAACGAAACAGCAGCAATGTTAATAATATCAATGTAACGATAACCAGCCAGTGATTTATGCCGAGAACTTGCGGAATCGTAATTTTGCCATAGTCTCCCCAGGTCAGTACCGTCCTCTGTAAATAAGGAAAGGTTTCCGCATATATCCCTGCACCGACTAACATTCCAGCTATTCCCCACAGGGCGTCAAGACGTCCTTCACCCAGTGCGCCGGCAGAAGTTCCAGGACAATAACCGATCAGACCCCAGCCAAGACCAAAAATCAATCCGCCGATGACAACACCGCCCAAGATTGTTGGTTTCAATGAAAGCTTCACAATGCCTAAATCATTTAGGAAGTAGATGCCAACCATAGCAACAACAACGTGGGACAACATAAATTTTACGATGGTCATATCCTTCAGACGCAATGCGCCGATTTGTTTGTCATAACGAAGAACGCGGCCCTTTTGCAGGAAAAACCCGAACAGGATACCTGTAATTAAACCATACATGAGAATGGTCATTTGCTGTCACCGCCTTTATATAGTAAATTTGCTGAAATCAGCCCGCCGACAAAGAAACAGGCTAAAGCTATATATCCGCTGACTGCCAATTGTGAAGTGCCGGCAAGACCATGCCCGCTGGGACAGCCATCAGCCAGACGTGCGCCAAACATGGCAATAATACCGCCAATAAAAGCAGTCACCGCTCTCGGTTTAATTGCTGAACCAAAACGGGCTTCCCACATATCAGGCACCATTTTTATCTGAAAACTTTTGGATGTCATCGCGGATATAAACGCACCGATGGCAATGCCGACAACGAACATCCACTGCCAGTCTACCATTGGCACTTCTTTGATAAAATAAGTCATTTGGGCAACCCTCTCCGGCGAGAAGAGCTTTTCAATCATTCCTGCCGTTCTTACGAACGTAGTCGACGCACCGAAGAATTTACCAACAAACCAGACTGAGCCGATTGCTACCACGCCGCTCATTGCACCTGCTAAATAAGGACTCCAGCTCCCATCATTTCTCATATAACTGACCTCCTTCGATTTTCTATAAAAATAATGCTGTTATTAATGCTTCAATCCGGTTATCGCTTACCCTGTATTTGATTTCCTTCCCATTCCGTGCGCCTGTTATGACACCCGCTGCTTTTAATTTTTGAAGATGCTGTGAAATTGTGGATTGCGGTTCATGGAGGCATGACTGCATGTAAGAAACGTTACATTCACCTTTGCTTAACAATCCTTTTACAATGCAAAGACGCACAGGGTGAGCCAAAACCTTCAGAAGCTCTGCTGTTTCGTTAAACTTCTCAAAATCGCGATCCATTAAAGCACCAACTTTCGATATAAATATCTTAATATTCATATATTATGATATAAATATGTAAAAGTCAATAATCTATTTTTAAGAGGGAGTATGGAAAAATATTTGCAGCCTGGTCTGCTGATTGCGAAGAAGCATCCGACTTGCATAATTTGGACTATGCTATGCTTCACCATTCAGCACCGCGGAGGAATCAACTGATTTTGCAGGATATGCTATAGAGAATCTGGTAACAGGTAAGGTTAAACTGCATATTACGTTGAAATGAGTCGACTGTTCCGTTGGGCGTGAGCCAGCTTCCTTTAGTCGCACGGGGATGGTTCTCCCCGTGCGAAGGTATTAGTCCTTTTTGTCAGCCCTTAATACCTTGGCGTTTCCTCATGGATTCGCCGCCAACCACTATTTTGTATGAACAATGGACTATCCTGTCGAGGAGGCTTTCTCCAAGAAGGTCGTTGCAGGTCCGTCCCAGCCATTCTGTTGTGTCGAACTGGGAACAGAATATGGTCGAAAGACGCGCGACACTCCTGCATTCCATTATCTCGAATATCTCTTCCTCACGGATATGTGTTCGCTTTTGTCATATCGACTGTACAACGTGCTATTCAGCTTGTCTGCACTAATGCCTCTCCGCCGCGCAAGTGCAATGTACATCGCCGGCAGGACAGCCGCGGGAGCGTTGATCGTCATGGATGTGCTGACCGGTCAAGCAAAATGCCATCCGTTGATGGGGCGGTCTACGCCGGATCGATCAGGGGGGTACTTCGGCAGAGGAGCAGACCGCCCGGGCAAAGGAGCGGGATGTCGATCAGAAGGTGCTGCGCCCCAAAACGAGTAACATCGTCATCAAGCGTGTGGGGATCACATTCCGACAGATCGATCTCGTTTCAGGACACCAGGTCGGTCAGATCCGGTGAGGGCGGCAGTGTCCGCATCGGAGCCGACAGGCGCACAAGTTCCTGCACGTAGGCAAGTTGCTGTGCGGTTGCTCCCGTCTCGTCCTCGATGACCACTGGATCCACAGCATGCGCAAGGCCCCACAGTATCTGGTCCAGCACCTCGTAGTGCATCTGCAACGCGAATTCATCGGTCATGCCCGGAGCTATGTCGGGTGAAGGAGCTTTCTGGACGATCTCCTCGGGGACCCCGACGAAACTGGCCAGCTGCCAGACCTGCGTCTTGTACAGGCCGGCGATGAGATCGACATCGGAGCCGCTGTCTCCGTAGCGGATAAAATAGCCGATCATCTTCTCCGTCAGGTTGCAGTTGCCAATGATCATCTGATTACGCAGTTCCCCCCAGTAGTACCACATGACCATGCGCAGGCGATGCTTGATATGCAGGTAGGCATTGCTTCGGCGCAGTTCCTCGACCCCGTCGCCGCCACGGAGCGTCCGCAGGAACGTGGAAGGCTGGCCTTCCTGCAGCGCGCGATAGCGCTTTTCGACATACCGTTCCTGAAAGGTGCGTGGAATAAAACGGGCAGGCGGCTCTAGGCGGTATGCGCCCACTGCCCGCAGAAGCGGTGTGATGCTGACGCTCTGCAACGGAACGCCGAGGATGGTTGCCACACGGACCGCGTCTGCTCTACTTTGTGGACTGCTGTCCCGTTCGGGCAGGAAGAGCAGGGAGACCCGGGAGGGACCCAGCGCTTTGACTGCGAGGCATGCGTCCAGCGCTGAGTCGACACCGCCACTGAGGCCGAGGATCGCTCCATCACGGTTCTGCCCGCGCACCTGATCTATCAGGAACGTTGTGATACGTTCGACGACCGCAGCGGGATCGGCAAGTAACAGTTGTTCTCGAACACTCATCCTCTTACCTTCCTTATAAAGTCAACTCCATAATGTTGGTGTACATTCTGCTTTCGGTAGGTGTCAGGCAGTCAATGGGGTCACAGAGGGGTCAGGTCACAGAGGGGCCAGACCTACACAATCAACAAAATGCCCGGCTCCCGTAATACCTCTGTTGGTAACAGGAGGCCGCAAAAAACTTCAGATGGTTCCGGTCCACATAAATCACAAATCAGTAATTCTTTATGTCTTTTCATTCTTTTTTCTCAGTTGATCTTTAACTTTCATATCTTCTTCAGATCTTCTGATCACTGCACCAATGATACAAATATATCACTTTATGTCAATTATAAAGGCCCGCCCCATTTAGAGTTCTCCATCTTGCATCGTTAAAACTTAAATCAGACATAAGGAACACTTCAAAAGGATACCAAATACCAGGATAATGTTACAATTGCGATCGCAACGATAACGGACTGATTTCGGGCTATTGGACCTAACCATTTGAGATGATTTTTACCTTTTCTTAACTTTGGATTAACTGCCTCTTTACGTATATACATATAGAATGAAGCTGTAAATGAATTGTTGAGCAATAAACGTATGAAAGGAGAAAAAATGGAATCTCTCAGGGAAAAAAAAGGTTTTATCTGCGACATGGACGGTGTAATTTACCACGGAGATAAACTTCTTCCGGGTGCCAAAGAATTTGTCGAATGGCTCAAACGTGAGAACAAAAAATATTTATTTCTCACCAACGGCAGCGGTAAATCTCCAAAAGACCTGCAGCAGAAACTTAAACGAATGGGACTTGATGTGGATGAACGCCATTATTACACGAGTGCTTTGGCAACCGCTAAGTTCCTTAAGAGCCAGTATCCCGGCTGCAGTGCTTTCGTTATAGGCGAGCCTGGGCTTTTCAATGCTCTTTATGATGCCGGCATTTCAATAAACAACCTTGACCCTGATTACGTCGTAGTTGGGGAAACAAGAACTTATAACTATGAAAATATATGTCATGCAGTAAAACTTGTCTTAAACGGCTCCAAACTGATCGGCACAAATACTGACCTTACCACACTGACAGAGGACGGCATCGTTCCTGCATGCAGGTCTCTGGTTGCTCCTATAGAAGCCGCAACTGGAAAGAGTGCATATTACGTTGGAAAACCTAACCCTCTTATAATGAGGACCGGCCTGCAGATACTGAACGTTCATTCTCAGGAAACAGCCATTATAGGCGACAGGATGGACACAGATATAATAGCCGGAATTGAGAGCGGTTTAGATACCATTCTTGTGTTGAGCGGGGTTACCTCACGTGAGAACATGGAAAAATATCCCTATAGGCCGCGCCTTATATTGAACGGGGTTGGAGAGATCCCAACGTCAGTTTGATGCCGTCTTCTCCGAGGATGGCCATCTGTGTCGCGTAACTGTAGGAGATGCAGCTGACGGGATGCGGTTTGTCTGAGCCCGTTTTATCCGTCACGTTTTCAAATTCCGCGTAGTATTCACTGCCCTCCAGCTCCGCCAGGGTTTTGGCTTCAAGGGCGGTTTTAAGCTGCATGGCGGCTCTTATTGCGGCTTCGCCCGTGATGATTGTCTGGCGCGACGCTGATGTGTTGCCTGAATCCGGAGTATAGAACGTGTCGGCTGCATCATGTATGACAAATTCCGGCAAAATTCCCGTTACGTCGCATACCATCTCTGTCAGGACAGTACCCAGGCCCTGGCCGACGCAGGCGGCGCTGGTGGCGATATGTACGATCCCATTTTTGACCCTGAGCCTGCAGCGACCGAAATCCGGGACACCGCACCCGAGTCCGGCACTTTTCATAGCGCAGGCTATTCCGGCCTTTGGATTGCGGTCGTACTCTTCTTTGACGGAAAGAAGCGTCGCCTCAAGCGCCGTCGTGTCGTCTGCGATCTGTCCGTTAGGAAGGATCTGCCCCGGCCTTATTGCGTTCAGGAAACGGATCTCCCACGGCGATATCCCTGCGAGCTCCGCGAGCATGTTGATGTTGCACTCCACGGCAAAACAACTCTGCGGCACGCCAAAACCGCGAAACGCCCCTGTAGGCGGATTGTTCGTATAGACGGCAGTGCCGGCGATATCTATATCCTGATGTTGTAAGGCCCGGCTGCATGGATACAAACGCGCTGGAGGACAGGCGCGCTCACTGACGCGTATGCCCCCGCGTCGGATATGATAACGGCCTTCATCGCCGTCAAATTACCGTTTTCATCGCAGGCTGTCGTCATATCGATCTCCATCGCGTGACGCTTGGGGTGTACCCTCAGGCTCTCCGCCCTTGAGAGCGAGAACTTAACGGGACGCTTTGTAAGGTAAGCAAGGATCGCGGCATGGTGCTGGACGCTCATGTCCACTTTGCCGCCAAATCCGCCGCCCACAGTCTCGGCTGTGACACGGACCTTGTTGTGCGGCAGCCCGAGCGCCTCCGAACACTCCTTAAGAGTCTGGTACACTCCCTGGTCGCCGGAATTGATCCTAACGACATCGCCGTCCTCGATAAGCGCTACTGCCGTCTCCGGCTCAAGAAATGCGTGTTCGGTAAAGGGCAGGCTGTAGTGGTTTGTGACGACATGTCTGGATTTGGCTGTTACAGCTTCCGCATCGCCTCTGATAAGGTGTTCGCGCGATACTATATTGCCGTTTGCGTGAACGAGCGGCGCGCCCTCCGCAAGCGATTCGGCCGGACATGTCAATGGTTTAAGAACTTCATATTCAACCTTGATGAGCTTCTTTGCCTTCTCCAGTATCTCATGCGTCTCTGCCGCTAAAAGCGCAAGCGCGTCACCGATATAGTGGGTGCATTTGCCGGCGGGAATGAGCACATCCCAGTCCTTGACAATGTGCCCTGTCTTCTGTTTTCCCGGAAGATCGGCAGCAGTGAATACTCCTACAACTCCCGGAAGCGCCTTTGCCTCTGACGTGTCTATCGATTTTATCACCGCGCGCGGGTATGCTGTGCGGAGCGCGGAGCCGTACAGCATGCCTTCGATGTGTTTGTCGGCCGCATACTCGGCGATGCCGAGCACTTTTGCTGCGGCATCGATACGCGGCATGCTCTCTCCCAGTGCTCCCGTAAAACGGCAGTCCGGAACGGGGATGTTTCCGCGGAACATCTTTGCGGCAAGCAATATTGCCTCTTCTATCTTTTTATATCCTGTGCAGCGGCATATATTGTTCTTTATCGCATCCCTGACCTGCTCGGGCACAGGGTCGGGGACGGAGTCGATGAGCCCCTTGGCGCTTATGACCATGCCAGGTATGCAGAAGCCGCACTGCACTGCTCCGGCACTGGCAAAGGCATAGGGATAGACTTCCTTCTCCCTGCTGTTGAGCCCCTCCACCGTGATAATATTTTTGCCCCCAAGGTCCTTCAGCTGCCAGACGCATGCCTTTGATGCCCTGCCGTCTATCAGCACCATGCAGGTTCCGCATGCCCCCTCGCCGCAGCCGTTTTTAACTGAGGTCAAACGGAGGTCATCCCTCAAAAAATCTATCAGCCTGCGGTTTTCATCCGACTCAACATGCTGTCCGTTGACTGTAAGCGCATACATTAAACATGCCTCCCATCTATAGGGATCTGTTCGGCCGCGGCCCTGATCAAGGCCGCGATCTACTTCGTAAGTCCTTCGCCCGCATCATCAAGAGCGGAAGTGAAGACACCGCCGTTAATTTTTTCTTATATGATATATGACCCGTCTGCAAACGGGAAGAACCCTCATGTCCCCATCTTTAGTCCAAGGGAAGGTCCCCTTCTCAAGACGCTTCTGATAGAGCCAGAAACCGTCGTTACCCCACTCCAGGATCTTTACCCTGTTGCGGCTGCGGCTGCGGTTGCAGAAGATGAACATTGCAGACTCATAAGAATCGCAGATATGCTGAAGGTTCACAATAGCGGACAGGCCGTCTGTTCCCTTGCGCATATCCGTAGAGCCGCAGATAAGATAAATCTGTTTGCCCCGGTGATCAAACATAAAATCTCCCCCTCACGGTAACTTGCTGGGGAGACTTTAGATGAAGAATATTATTCCGCACAGGTACGGATGGTTTGACGCTTACGATAAATCTGCTTGCCGCTGTGATCAAACATAAAAACTACCCCCTGCCGTTAAGTTACGGAGGGAGTTTAGACGTTTAATATTATTTGGGACAGGTACGGATGGTTTGACGCTTACTTTCGTTCGGTTCATTTTTTGCCCGCTTCGGGAAAAAACCATAAAAAAGGACGAGCCGAAGCTCGTCCGAGGTTTACAAATATGGTGGGCGATAGAAGAATTGAACTTCTGACCTCTTCCGTGTCAAAGTAAACTCTGGGTAAATATTTGACCGTTTCCATAAACAGGAAAAAGTCAAATTATAGGTCAGAAAAACGTGTTACTATTTGTATATATGAAACACAAAACCCGCTTATTACTGAATAATACTCCCCTATCACACATCACCTATGTAACTAGATAATATTTTAAATCCTTGGCGATGCTTTTCTGCGATTTTTGCCATGTAGTCCAATAGTATGTATTTCACTATATTAAAAGGGGGGATACGTATGTCTCGTTTTGAACTCAAACAATTATATATCAACCAGCTTTTAAAAGCTATGAGAGAAAATCCCGAAAGCGTGAAAATGACCCACATCGATTCCAGGCAGGAGGGTCTTTGCGTTATCCGGGAAAAGTCAGGAAGCCTAAACTACTGCTACGTCTACTTTGACGAAAGGAAAATAAGGAGGCAGCTGCAGATCGCCGCCTGCGATACGGTCACGTTGAAGGAAGCCAGGGCAAAGGCTGCGGAACTGACTGAAGATCTGGCAGCGGGGATCGACATAAGCGCGAATATCGGAAATACGCCAACCTGTGAAACCGTTGAGGACTATGAAGGGAAGAGATTTTCCGGTAACCGCCCGAAGTGGATGAAAACGCAGGTATTCAAGGGCTTCGACTTCCGGGTTTCGGAGATATTCGAAAGATTTAAGATGAAAGTGCCGAAAAGTCAGGAGAGGCTCAGCAAGTCCGACACTCCCCTGCCGGAGCTTCGCAGTGCTTTAAACCACCGCCTGACATTGAAGATGATAGCAGGGAACTTCCAGGATTTCTTCCCTCTGCGTGTATCCGAAGTAACCTGCTACCTCCTGAGGTGTTGGGGCGAAGATGCCATTCAGACAAGGAATGTCACTGTCCAGACCGTGAACAGGAACGTGAACGCTTTCCGCGGAATGATCCACTGGGCCTACCGGGTCGGCCTGATACCCGAGTATAAGCTTCACGGGTACGAAAACCTGAGGGAAAGCGCAAGGAGCGGTATCGGAAGACGATGTTTAAGCAACGATGAAATAAAGAGACTAATGTCGGCTCTTGATAAAAGAGAGGCTGATAAAAGAGACAAAAGAGAAAACTATGAAAAAAGCTATACGAGAAAGTACAGGCTGCAGAATGGACTTCCCGTCATAGAGAAGGATTGTCCTCCCATTGGAGAGGGATACTACGATTTCGTGTATCCCATGGTCTGTCTCGCTCTACACACAGGCGCAAGAAAGGGCTCTCTGATAGGTCTGAAGTGGCGTGACATTGACCTTGAAAAGAGGGTCATTGTTTTCCAGGGAGAAATGTCAAAGTCGGGAAACGCCATCCTATCCCCCATCAACAGTTTTCTCCTCGAAGTCCTTTCCAAGTGGAAAATGCAGAACGAGATTTCCGATGCTCCGAGGGATCTGGAAAAGTACGTTCTGTACCCCTGCCAGGACCCATACCAGCCTATATCAAACAGCGCACCTACCTGTTGGTCCAGCCTGCTGGAAGACGCAGAGATATCGAATTTCAGGTGGCACGATCTAAGGCATACTTTCGCCTCTACGTTGGCAAACGGCAACGTCCCGTTACCCACACTGCAGGCTCTTATGGGGCATGCCAACATCAAGACCACGTCACTGTACCTTCACGCGACAGACGAACAGAAGAAATCGGCGGTAGACCTGCTTGAGCGGGCTTACGCATAAATCAGATGGAGGAGATCAATATGGCAGTAAAAAGAATAACGTTTAAGAAATTGACGAATGAATGGATGGCCCAAAAAAAACTTAAGGACGTACAGAATGTCAAGCACAGAGGAACTCTCATCATGTGGCTCTGTGACTATATTATGCCGATAATGGGTAATACATATTTTAACAAGTTTTACCCTGAAAAAATCTTGCAGATGCTTGATAATCTCAAGGACACGCCCGAAACAGCGAAAAGAGTAAGAGGAATTTGCGCCGAGATCTATATGTTCGGTGCAAAATATGACCCGATATGCAGCGATATCAGCAGGGATGTGCGGAGCATGGAGGTCGTGATAGAGGATCAGGATAAAAAGAGGAAATATCTTGCGGCCTCGGATGATATTGACCTGCTTCGCAGGATTTACAAGACGGCAAAAGAGAGCGAAAAAAGCCAGAGGAATATGTGCGCACTTCAGCTGCTCATGCTGACATGCGCAAGACCGAAAAATGTCCGCTTCGCAAAGTGGAAAGAGTTCCGTCTGGAGAGAAAGGTATGGCTGACCCCTTCGAAAAGGGCTGACAAACAGGCCGATCACGTTATTCCTCTCTCTCGCCAGGCATTAGAGCTTCTGGACAGGATACGGGGTCTCGACCTGCCGCCAAAGGGATCTCAATACCTCTTCCCCGCCGGAGATAATAATGTATTGCCGGATACAGCTTTCGCAAGTGCGATGAAGACGATGGATGTCGGAAGCGATACCCAGACAGCATTCGGCATGCGTTATTCGGCTGAAGCCATCATGAAGCATGAATTCAGGCCCGAGGAAATTACTATCAAAGACGTTGCTGTTGTTGTAAAGATATTTCTTGACGCAGTTACGGCAGACGGCAAGCCACAGTATCCGCCCGAGATCTTTATGAAACAAAGGGCTGAATTGGCTCAATGGTGGGCGGATAAACTGGAGGGCATAGTGTAGTCAGGGCAATTTGAAAGCGATGATAAGGTTTATTGAAACAGACTAAAGTTTACTGAACATACGGAGGTTCATAAATACCGGGCCTCCGGTTGTTTATTTTGATGATACTGAGCGTCATTTATCTATATGATAAAGAATTGGAAAGCAGAGCACATTACTACATCCATTTGCTATGTGCGTTGATCTTTCCGAGTTGCTGTGGAGCACTTATGTGCCTAAAATTATGCTTTTTTATACTTGACAACGTATTTGATGTTTCGTATAGTTTCCGTGTAATGGTGTCCCATATTATTAATAATTGGGGAATGAAGTTTCCCTTGGCTCTTGCCATAAACGCTTTCAAGCTGATGACTTCTGCAAAACTTTGCGGTGGTCATTTTTTTTGATTCCATCCTGGCCACTGAAAATTTTCTTCTTGAATATTATTAAGTGTGTCTCAACAGAAGCTTAAAACAAGACAGAAGCAGGAGGAATTAAGATAATGGCTTTTAAAAGTATAATGTTTCCTGACAATGAAAAGGCAATAAACCTTAAAGATACTGCCCCGGAGTATTTTGATGATCTTAATTTGGATCAAATTATCGATAGTATACTCTCAGACAAAAGGCTTGAGTATTTGAGGGCATACTACTACACTCCTCTTGCCTCCGGAAAGATCATTGCATACAGACAAATGATCCTGAAAGAACTGAATGATCCCGACATTTTCAATCCTCTTCTCAATTTCAGTGAAGAAATAAGGTCATTGGAATCAAGACGCACACAAATCTGTAAAAATCTTTTCTCAGAGGCGGAATACAGAAAAACATTTTTAGAAAAAAGCCGGCTTTATTCCGCCGCTTTTGATTATTGCACAATTGTAAAAGGGATATATTCATATTTAAAAGCAAAAAATCCTGAGTCAGAAGGGCTCAGGTCATTTACTCAAGCTCTATCTGCATACATAAGCTCTGACGATTTTATTAATGTTGAAAGAGAGACCTGCAGGCTAAGAAGCATATTCTCTTCTTTGCGATATACATTGAATATTAACCAGAGTGTTATTACCGTCAAGAAATATTCCGGAGAAAAAGAATATAAAGATAAGATAGAAAGAACTTTTCAGAAATTTAATGACGATGACCAGGCAATACCCGAAATAAAAAAATCAGATTACGGTTTTGCTGAACACGTGGAAGCCGGTATTTTAAACCTTGTGGCTACTGAGATATATAAAGATGAATTTTCTCAGCTTGATGAGTTCTGCTCTGCATTTTGCAATTTCATGGATCCCCTGATACTTTTATTTGCAAAGGAAATAATGTTTTACATATCATATTCTGTTTACATGGATAAGTTCAAACGTCAGGGACTTGCCTTTTGTATTCCTGAACTGAAGGATGATAAATTTTCTTTTCTCTTAAAAGACGGTTTTGATCTGGCTCTCGCAGAAAAACTCATAAGATGCGGTATGAAGATCGTATGCAACGACATATCAATAAACCAGGATGAAAGGATCGTTATCATTACCGGGCCAAACCAGGGAGGTAAAACCACTTTTGCACGCATGATAGGTCAGATAAGTTATCTGGCGTCGTTAGGGTGTCATATTCCTGGCTTGTTTGCATCACTGGAGATCCCGGATAAGATATTCACTCATTTTGAGAAACATGAAAGTGTTCTTTCCTTAGAGGGGAAATTGAGTGACGACATTCTTCGCATAAACTCGATACTGTCAGCTGCTACTCCAAAGAGTTTGATCATAATTAATGAATTCCTTGCTTCGACTTCAATAGAGGACGCTGTAATTATCGGCAAATTGATCCTTAATAAAATATCAGATAAAAAATGCATATGCCTCTTTGTCACATTCATATATGACCTATATGAAACGAAAGAGAATATTGTAAGCATGAAAGCATCAATTGAAAAGGAAAACCCTGAAAAACGAACCTATAAAATAGTCAGAGAATTACCTGACGATAAGGCATATGCCCTATGTTTGGCAAATAAATTCGGGATCACAAAAGATGCCATCATAGAAAGGATAAAATAATAATGAAAGCTCACCTTATGTTCCCGCATGACGACTTTAATATTGTTGAGATCCCGCATATCATCAAAAATACAACTTATAATGACTTAGAGCTCGAATTAATTTCAGATACAGCAGCAAGAAAAGATAGGGTCATTTATGATTCTTTCTCTGCGGCCTTACTTCATCCGGTCGATAGACCAGAGATAGTCAAATACAGGCAGGAAAATATCAAGGATTCGATCAAAAATTCGGAGATCATAAGAAATCTTTACGATATTGCCTGCGATGCCGTAGAAAAAAAGAGGAAGTCATGGTGGGGCTTTTACCGTGATACACCTTCCACCCTTGTTTTAAATTCTGTGACTTTGCTTAATATGCATATTGAAATCATAAAAGATCTAAGGATAATTGCACAAAGACACGTTGACTTGTTCAGCTCGGCTGGCTTTAAAAATCTGTTTTCAATTTTTATTGAAGAACTTGATGATGATTATTTGAACTCACTGCAAAAATGCCTCAACGAACTTAAGTTCGATAACGGGATGAATATTGCAGCCAAACCGGGGAACTTTAACCAGGGTGCTGATTACTTTTTGATTGAACCATCTGAAATAAAAAAAATAAAATGGTACAGTTTTCATAAAAAACATTCTTTCGTCATCAATGAAAGAGATGATGCCGGTCATGCCGACCTGTACAGGCGCAGGGAGTTAGCCTTGATGTCAGTAGTTGTTCCCGTATATAGATCTGCTTTGCATGTGCATAACTTTTTTGCTTCGCTTCAGAGAGAATTGGCTTTTTATGTAGGAAGCATCAACTTATATGAAACACTGACTGAAAAAGGAAGAAAAATTTGTTTTCCGAATATAACTGACAGCGGTAATAATAACTCTACTTTTAAAAATTTAATGGACATGAGTATGTGTCTTACAGAAAAATCCCATATTGTCGGAAACACCCTGGATCTCACCGGTAAAAATGCGGTCATCATAACGGGGGCCAACCAGGGCGGAAAAACAACATTTCTCAGGAGCATAGGACAGGCTCAGATAATGCTCTGCGCGGGGATATTCGTTACTGCTGATGAATATAACTCAAATCTGACAAAGGGTGTATATTCACATTTTAAGAAAGAAGAAGACAAATCAATGGAAAGCGGAAAACTTGTTGAAGAAATGAAAAGGATGTCCGGTATAGTTGACCTCATAAAGCCAGACTCAATGATCCTTATGAATGAACCCTTTTCTTCGACGAATGAAAGAGACGGCTCTGAGATAGCCGGCCAAATTATATCAGCGTTCCTTGATAAGCAAATTATAGTATTCTGCGTAACTCATTTTTACGAACTGTCGCATGGACTTTATAAAAATAATGACCCGGAATACATATTTCTTATTGCGGAACGAATGGAAGACGGGGAAAGGACGTTTCGTTTAGCAGATGGAAAACCCGCAAAAACAAGCCATGGGATCGACATATACAGAAGAATATTCGAATAAGGGTCTCTTAAATCAGGTGAATAAAATGTCCGGGATGAATAAAAAAACAATTGCACCTTCAATAATGTTTGTAATTATGATGGGAATAGTAAGTATGTTTTCTGATATGACACACGAAGGGGCAAGGAGCATATACGGCTCCTATTTGTCACTTGCCGGCGCTTCTGCCGCTACCATCGGCTTTGTCGTCGGGTTAGGCGAGATGCTGGGCTACTCCTTACGTTTTATAACAGGGATAATCGCAGATAAAAGTAAAAAATACTGGACGATAACTATCGCCGGCTACTGTGTTAACATGTTTGCTGTCCCGCTATTGGCATTGGTTCCGGAAAAAGGATGGCAATATGCATCAGTGCTGATAATAGCTGAACGAGTCGGTAAGGCAATACGCCAACCTTCAAAAAACACCTTGGTATCTTTTGCAGCCTCACAGGTTGGCGAAGGAAGATCCTTTGCATTACTGGAATTTATGGATCAAATTGGGGCATTTATCGGGCCAATGTTACTTTTTTTAGTCCTTCTCATTAGGAGAGGTACTTCTGACGTTTTTAAAACATATTCTATCTGTTTCGCAATTCTGGTCATTCCGGCAGCCCTTACGATAGTCAGCCTTTTGATAGCAAAGAAAAAATTCCCTGCACCGGAGCAATTCGAGCCAGACGAAAAAAGAATATCAAATAAACCCATTATGCCTGGATCTTTTATCCTGTACATATTTGGCACGAGCCTGCTTGCCCTTGGTTTTATTGATTTTCCCCTGATAACAATGCACATCGCAAAAAAAGGAATAATATCTGAAGTTGGCCTTCCCCTTATTTATGCCGGTGCTATGCTTGTTGATGCGATTGCTGCTTTGATTTTCGGATGGCTGTACGATTATAAGGGACTCATGGTAATTGTATATTCAAGCTTCCTGTCTGCTTTTTTCTCAATATTTATTTTTCATTATTCTTCGGTTTTGTCCGTTATAACCGGCGTTATCCTGTGGGGTATCGGTATGGGTGCACAGGAATCTATACTTAAATCAGTAATTGCCACAATAACACCCAAAAGCAGCCGTTCTCGCGGGTTTGGTTTTTTTGAAACCTTTTTCGGCGTTTTCTGGTTCATTGGGAGCTGGATAATGGGGTATTTATATGACATCAGCATCATGAAATTAATATTGTTTTCTGTCTCTTGTCAATTGTTGTCCTTGCCATTTTTATGTTCTGTCAGTTATTTGAACAGGCACAAAAGAGAGAACAATATCAGGCTAACATAAAATATTAATTGGAATTATCAATTTCAGTATAACTGGAGGTAGTCTCAGCAAGAAATGCTCTCAATGACCGGACCTTCTCCATTACAAGGTCAGATTTTTCCTCCCTTTTCTTTTCAGCTGTTTCAACAATACTGATTACGTTTTCAATTGTTTCGTTGAATTTATTGGTTACATCGGCAACAAACTCCCTGAACAGGGATTCTATGTTCTGCAGCAATGACCATCTCATATTTTCAATATTATTTACGATCAGGGTCGCAGTGTTTTCTTTAAGTCTATTGATGTTTCTCTCTCTTTTTACAGCTGCCGGAAGCAAAAAATCAAGTAACCCGCTGCCGGAAGATAGCAGGCCGTTCTCTGAGACCTGCCCCGACCAATATGGCAGACGCTTTTTTCCTGTTGAGATATTTGTATCGATATGACTGCAGTTGATCTCAAAAATCGATGCAGCAAGAAAGCGTATGTTGTCAACATGGGAGTTTACTTGCAAAACGTATTTGTTTAGAATCTCCTCTACTCTTTCATCAACTGCTTTAACTTCTTTTTTGAATTCTCCGGAAAAGAAGGCCTGCATTTGTTCAGCAATAATCCTGTCTGCATCTGAAAGATCTTCCTTCTGTCCTGTTGCTTCTTTTAGTATATTGTCGAAATGTTCTGCCGCAGTCTTTTTGAGTGCAGCCATTCGGTTCTGACAGAAAGATACAACACGTTTCTTATCTATATTGACCAAATCGAAAAAGCTTTCCCTCTCACTGTTAAGGCTTGCCAGCCTCATTTCAAGGTCTTTCCTTTTATTGCGAAGTTCATCCAACGGCATCTCAAGAGTTTTGATATTTAATTCTGCCTGCAGCATCGCCTCCTTGAATACCATTAATGATTTACGCTTTACCGCATTTTCAAGAACTTCTTTTTTCCCTGAATTAAAAAAGGACACAAGGTCAGCTTCAAGCAGAGGGAGACCGCTTTTTCCATAAGCATCCGAGTTTTCTTCATCACTTGCTTTTACAGCGGTTCGGGCAGAAATTCTATAGACGACCGGTGATTTTTCAAAGCAGCCGGAGCTTTCCAGGGTTTTCATGAGAAACTTCGCAACATTATCGATTTCTTCTTCTGAGTAGTAATCTGTTTTGTTCAGGATGACAAATATCTTTGATATCCTCTCCCTGATAAACTTGATCAGATCAAGCTCATTTTCGGTAATAGGCGGATCTACAGACAGGACAAATAACGCGGCATCGCATTGATCTATAAATTCCATGGTCGTGTCTGTGTTGTGTTTGTATGTGGACCCCGTGCCGGGAGTGTCGATCAGGACGATACCCTTTGAAAGGAAATCTGAGGGATATTCGATCTCAACCTTTTTAACATTCTTTATATTGCACGGGTTTTCTTCTTCTGTAACATAATCATTCAAATATAAAGACATGGATGCATCGTCATTAAAAATCTGTTTTTGGGAGGAATTATCTGTAAATGATATCCTGACAGATCTTCCAATGCCGTAGAAAATCTCAGTAGGCACGGCGGTTAGCGGCAATACGGCAGTAGGCAGAAACCGCGCTTTTAGAAGAGCATTTACAAGTGTGCTTTTGCCTCTTTTAAACTGTCCTAAAACAGCCAGGTTCAGCCTATCCTTATCCAGCTGATCAGCAAGCTGCAGCATCCTTTCGGCATGTTTTGTAAAATTGCCGCCAGCTTTATTTAAAATTATTGATGATGTCTTTAATTTCCGGCTCAGTGTCTCCAAATTTACCACCCTTGTTGATCATAAAATATAAAAATGACTCCTGCCCAAATGGACAGGAGTCATTACTGTAAAAACAGGATTTCAGCGAACTCCATCGCTGTGAAACTATGACAATTGATGTTAAGGATTCTAGCATGGTCCGAAAAATGTATCAAGCTTAGGGTTGTACTATTGTTAGCTTGCCTCAGGACAAAATCTTGGGATACCCAGAAGTGCTGCAGCACCTGCACCAGTCGTTCCGAATAAGACCAATGGTTTTCCTGAGTCATAAAGTTTGTCTATAGTACCGTTGCAGATAGCGCTTCCAGTAGCAAAAATTACATCACATGATGAAATACATTCTTCAATTGCGTCGTTGGCGTTTCTTATGTATACCCCGTTTATAATTTTACCTACGTTATTCGGGTCCAGATCGGTTACGGTAATCGAAAAAGCTGCTTCATTAAGTGCTTCTGCCAATGTAGGCTGGTATCCAGCCATTAATATGTTGGGAGTGCCAAAGTTTTTTTTGAAATACTCCGCAACCTTTAGTGCACAAAGTTCAGGTCCTTCATTGCGACAGTGTATCGTCTTTTGAGCAGCGTCTGTATAGCGCACAACAGCATTTAGAGTTGATACGTAAACCGCTCTTTCATAATCGTTTTCAAGCTTCATATTTAAAACATCATTAAGGGTGCCGGAAAAATCCCCCTGTGAACTCGTGAATGCCTGTCCTTTTGAACCCATTACCGAGGCCTCAAGCAGGCGCTCTTTTCCTTTAAGGATGACGTAATCCTTCCTTTTGGTTGCGCCTATGGCATCCTCAGGGCTTAAAGGTGTTGCAGTTACCTTGACTTCTGCGTCCTTAAGATCAAATCTGTCGACAAGAGCCACAAAATTCTCCTGCAAGAGGTTAAAAAATATTCCATTTTTTTTATCTCTCATTAAAATTACTCCTTTCAATAATTACAGCTTTCAATAACAACCTGCGGATATCAGTCTTAATGGATCAAAAGAAACGAGAGGCCTCTCTAAACTGCATAGGGTCCCTTCTGAAATTACGACCGTTCTGTCTGCAATATCTTCCACTTCCTCATAATGATGAGTTACATATATGACTGTCAAATGTAAAATATTCTGAAGTCTTTTAAGCTCATTTGTCAGATCGATCGTAGCAGAGGGGTCCAGGCTCGAAAATGGTTCATCCAGAAGAAGTATCCTGTTCTCTGTAACCAAAGCTCGTGCCAGTCCTACCCTTTGTTTTTCTCCTCCGCTCAGATATTTTGTATAACGATCCTTCAAGTGGCCGATCTTTAATAGGTCAAGGATCTGTTCCGTTTTAGACTTGACCATCTCACTCGGACAACTTTTTCTTGCCCTTAACCCGAAAGCAACGTTGTCAAAAACATTCAAATGCGGAAATAAATTAACATTCTGCATAAGGTAACCAACACCACGTTTTTCAGGAGGGACAAAATCAACGTTCCGACCATCAATAAAGACTTCGCCTTCATATTCTGTCAGTCCTGATATAACATTGAGCAAAGTGCTTTTGCCTGCTCCGGTAAAACCTGTTACTGCTATCAGCTCTCCCGAACTTGCTTCCATCGTTACATTTTTGAGACAATATGAAGTCGTGATATTTTTTAAAAAAATTTTAGACATCTCTACCTCCACGCTCCTGTTGTCTTGTTTTCAAGCCACAATAAGCTTCTTTCGAAAAAAGTGCACACTATTGATAATAATAATAAACAAACCATGATAATATCCACTCTTAAAAGGCTTTCGGCATTCATCAGAAGAGAACCGATACCGTTTGGGATAGCAAACATTTCTGCTGCTATCACCGTTCTCCACACCATTCCGGATTCCATTCGCAGCCCTGTGAAAATGTTAGGTGCAGCGAGAGGAAAAATCACATGCACAAGTATAAAACCGGGAGAAGCCCCCAGTGTCCTTGCTGTGTCAATATATTCTTTCTTTACCTCTTTTATTCCCGTATGGGTGTTATAGGCAACAGGGAAAAAGGCACAGATAAAAATTAAGGTAATAGGAAGTGCCTCGTTAATTCCTATCCAAAGCATCAAAAGAGGCAGCCAGCCTAAAGTCGGGATAGGGAACAAAAAACTTATAAGGGGACTTAGTGTATATTCTGCAAACCTGTTTATTCCCATAAATGTCCCTACAACTATACCTGCTGAGCATCCAAGCAGATATCCTACAACTACCCTCACAAAACTGGGCAGAAAATTTTTAAGCAGTACTCCATTTTTTATCAGAATATACGATTCTTTCAATACATTACTAAAAGCTGGAAATAAAGGTGTCGCAGCGGCCCTGGCAGTAACTTCCCAAAGGCATAAAAAGATTATAATCGGAAAAATGCTTATGACTAACTTAATAAATTTATGCCTCTGATCCATCTTTTTCTACCTTGATGCCATAATTTCTTCTGCCTTAAAAGATTTAGAGAGATATCCAAGTTCAAACATTTCATCAATAACTTTTTGCACTTCATCCACGCTTATCTCCTCGGTCATATTCATATTTTTAATAGATTCCAGAACGATATCCGAATTGACCTCTATCCGTGAATTGGGAGACTTCGTTTCAATTTTTATTTTCTCCTGGTTGATATTCAATTTTTCGGCAATTATTACAGCGGCATGACGTGGGTTATCGTTTATTCCTTTTAAGCTGATTTTGTTGATCTCATATAATTTTTTTACGGTTGCAGGGTCCGATTTCAATAACCTTTCTGCAACGACCAAAACGCTTCCCTGCATATCCGGCCAAATATCTTCAGAACGCAGTAATGTTTTTATCCCGGGAAATGCCAGTGCCAAAGTTGCAAAATGTTCAGGTACGAAGATAGCATCTACTTTTCCGGCAAATAAGGCCATTAATTGTTTTGTAGTGTTCATTCTTACGGTATTAGACAATACTTTTTCTGCCGACAAATTCTTGTCCCTGATCATTATCATCTGCAGAAAATCTGTAGATGTCCCCTTAGGTCCATTCGCAATTTTTATGCCCTTAGACTCCAGATCTTTGAGCTTTTTTATCTTTGAACTTCTTACAACGAGGGCATATCCATTTTTATGAGTTCCGGCAATTATTTTTAGCGGTACTCCTCCGTTTGCATATGTAAATATTGCAGGAACGAGGCACATATAACCGGCATCAAAATCTTCTTTAGTAAAAGCCACTGCCACAGCAACTCCGCTGGCATAAATTTTTGCTTCTTCAATTTCTATTCCGGCCTGCTGGAACATTTTTTTAGATTCCGCATAATAGAAAGAAGCCGCATGATTTGTATACTCGACCGCTACCCTAAGTTTCACTTGCTCAATTTTTTGGGTTTGCTCGGAAGCAAATATCTTCTGAAGTGGTAGTATTACTGTAATAAGCAAAAGTAAAAACATTAAAATAGTGACTGCTTTTTTATTCATTTTTTGACTCCACCTAATAAAGTAATGGTTATAATTATGTAAAATCATATCTTTGTCTTATTGGAGTCATTATAACATGATCATACCCATAATGCAACTGCGTTGCACAATGGGTACAATAAACTTCCATATAAAAATATATATACTTGTTGCCGATTTATCAGGTTTATTGTGTTAGTGCATATGAGCACGAATACCGAGAAAAGGAATGGAAATGCTCTGCACACCCTTATCCATATTTGCATGGATGTCGTTACTTGCTGAAAGCAAGCCCCAGTATACGCCAGTGATCCTCAGGCAGGAAAAAACAAAACTGGCCCAATGGTGGGCGGATAACCTGGATGGAACAGAATAATCTAGACAGTTTTGGGCCAAGGTATATTAAGAATTATGTGTATGTAGTGCTGATTTTTACAATTTATTCTACTTTGTTATAATATTCCCAGTTTCGCGAATGCGGTTTCTTAACTTAATCGCAAGGTCATTATTATCATCATAAATAATAAGGTTAAGCGCGTTAACATCAAAATGAACTCCACTTGTAGTAAACCACTCTTTATAACAGGTATGAATAACAATTTTCCCCTGTCCTTTGGCGTACCCCGCTTCGTAATATGCTCCGTTATTGTTATAAGTAAGGTCAGCGATTATGAAGCGGCTTTTTGAAATTGATTTTAAAATAACATCATACACGACATCGTTATGTTCAATATCCAAAACAATAAAAGCATTAAGTCCCATTTCACTGCAAACCGGTTTTATTACTTCATCAACAATTTCGCGTCGATTTCCGTCAGAATCATTGAATTGCAGTGCTATTAATACATCCGGACTATCAGACGTCCACTCTCCTTTTAGGACAGGACAATCTTCGCTTATTGGGCAAGTGCCGTTTTTAAAACAGATATAAGGGCAATTCATAAGGCCTTTGAGATATTGGCGATGATTAGAATCCTTTGTTGTAACATCGAAATATTCCTGTTCAACTTTCTCCCATTTGTCTTGCGTAGGGCAATAACCTTGGAATGTTTCTGTTTGTATATTAGGCATTTTTTACCTCCTGTGCCACACTATTGAAACACTATCCATCATTTCTTCTTGATAGCCCCGTACCTCTGATGTAGCAGCATCTGGATCAATAGTTAAATAAGTCTTACACCAACCCCAAGTACTTCTCAAAGAAGACGAGCAACTTTTCTATGATGCCTTGCTTCTTCTCCGTGCGTAAGCCTCCGAACCTTGATACCGGGGGCATGATCTTGTCAATTGCCGTGCCGGTCGTCTTCAGCGTTCCGTCGCGCAGTGCATTGGCAATAAAACGGCGGGTCTCTTCCGGTTTTAACTTTTCTTCTTCTATCAGTGCGGAGATCTCTTCTTCCTTGCTTTCGTCCAGGAACGTACGCCAGTCATCGTCTACTTTTGATGAGACGTTGATCTGTTCTATGAAACGCTCTATGAGCTCTTTCTTGCTGCGGAGCTCAATGCTTGAATTGATGGCTTTGTCGATGGTCGTGAGGATGGTCTTGTCCTTACAGTTGGACTGCTGGTATTTGGCTACAAGCATGAGGATGTAGTCGATATTTACCTCTATCTGCCGGATCAGTTCGATCTCGAAAACAATATCGTCGTTGATGCTTTCCTTGTCTGCTCCTGTGCTTTTCCTGAAGTCCTGGTACATATCTATGTACACGCTCTGATAGTCCTGGAAGTCCCTTTCTGAGAGAATTTCTTTGCCTTCAAAATCATCAAAAGAGGTGAGGATGTTTCTCAGTCTAAGGATGCCTCCGTAAAGGCGGATAAACTCCTTCTGGGCTTCTTCCCCCACAATAGGCTGTCCCAGCGGAAACTGATCTTCAAGTTCTTTAATAAGTTCCTCGTAACCCGGCTTGTGCCCGTTGTCATCATAATAACCGCTGTAGTATTCGTCGAATGTCTTGAGAAGCACTATGCCCCCTGCGTCCTTGTTGCCAAAGAGGGCGATTGCTTTGTCTGTCTCATCCTTAAGATCACGAAAACAGACGATGTTTCCAAATGTCTTGACGCTGTTAAGGATGCGGTTTGTCCGTGAAAACGCCTGGATCAGTCCGTGCTGTCTCAGGTTCTTGTCTACCCATAAAGTGTTCAGCGTGGTTGCGTCAAACCCGGTCAGGAACATGTTTACCACTACCAGGATATCTATCTCCCTGTTTTTCATTCGAAGTGAAAGGTCTTTGTAGTAGTTCTGGAATTTATCGGAAGATGTGTCGTAATTCGTGTTGAAAACGGCGTTGTAATCCTTTATCGCTGAATCAAGAAAATCCCTCGAACTCTGGTCGAGGTTTTCAATGTTGAAATCTTCATCGGGCAGCAGGCCTTCGGGCTCTTCCTCGTTGGCGCTGAAACTGAAGATCGTCGCCAGGACAAGCTTGCGCTTTTTTGCCTCTGTCTGCTTCCTGAACTCCGCATAATACTTTATTGCCATCGGGATCGAAGTGGCTGCGAATATGGAATTGAAGCCTGCGATCCGTCTTGTTTCACGCTTTTCGATCCTGGCTCTTCGGTCATCTTTGTCCGGTTCTTCCCATTTTGCGGTGAAAGTATAAAAACTGCTTCTTTTCGTCTTCTGGTCAAAGTGATCCAGGACATACGAAACTATCTCTTTTATCCGCTTGGGGTCTGCAAGGGCTTTTTCACGGTCAATGGTATAAATTTTTTTGTCATCTATATTGTCGGGCATCTTGATGGTATTTATGAAGTCTATCCTGAAGGGCAGGACATTGCTGTCGTTGATGGCATCGACGATAGTATATGTATGCAGTTTTTCGCCGAAAGCCTGCTCTGTCGTCCTGAGGAGCGGATCGCCTGCGGAACCTGCGTTTGAGGCAAATATTGGCGTTCCGGTAAAGCCGAATATATGATAATTCTTAAAGCTTTTGACAATCGCCTGGTGCATGTCGCCAAATTGTGAACGGTGGCACTCGTCGAAGATCAGGACAACATGCTTTTTATAGACATCATGCTGCTTGTTTTTTCGTATAAAGATATCCAGCTTTTGGATCGTCGTGACTATGATCTTATATTCGTGCGGGCTTCCCTTCTCGTTTCTGTCCTCCAACTGCCTTTGGAGCACCCTTGTTGAAGTGTTGCCGTTTGCCGCGCCCTTTTCGAAACGGTCGTATTCCTTCATGGTCTGGTAGTCAAGGTCCTTGCGGTCCACGACAAATAGCACCTTGTCGATATAGGGCAAGAGAGACGCAAGCTGCGCCGTCTTGAAGCTCGTCAGGGTCTTGCCTGAGCCCGTAGTGTGCCATATATATCCACCCGCATCCAAAGTTCCCATCTTTTTGTAGTTTGTCGATATCATGATGCGGGACAATATACGTTCTGTAGCGGCAATCTGATATGGGCGCATTGCAAGCAGGAGTTCTTCAGAAGTGAATACACAATACTTTGTGAGGATGTTTAAGATGGTGTGCCTGGCGAAAAATGTACCTGTAAATCCCATAAGGTCGGGAATGGTCTTGTTGTTCGCATCTGCCCAGTAACTGGTGAATTCAAAGCTGTTGCTCGTCTTCTTGCTCTTTTTTCTTTCCCTGCCCAGCTGCTCCTTTATATGAGCGTATCTGGTTGTATTGCTGTAATACTTCGTATGTGTCCCGTTGGATATTACAAATATCTGAACATATTCATAGAGGCCCGATGAAGCCCAAAAGCTGTCCCGCTGGTAGCGGTTGATCTGGTTGAAGGCTTCCCTTATAGCCACTCCCCGCCTCTTAAGCTCGACATGCACGAGGGGAAGGCCGTTTACAAGGACGGTAACGTCGTATCTTGCTTCATGTTTCCCGCCCGGCTCTTCATACTGGTTGATGACCTGCAGACGGTTGTTGTGGATGTTCTTCTTGTCCAAAAGGTAGATGTTCTTGGTCGTGCCGTCATCCCTTTTGAGTATCTGGATGTGATCGTCCTGGATCTTTCGGGTCTTTTCAACAATGCCCTCGTTGGTGTTGGCGAGGCATTCGGCAAAAAATCTTTCCCATTCGCCTCCGGTAAAGGAGTAGTTGTTGAGAAGCTCAAGCTGTCTTTGCAGGTTCGCTGTCAGTTCGGCTTCATTGCGGATCTTCAGGTGTTCATATCCCTGTGATTCCAGGATGCTGATGAATACCCGCTCAAGTTCCGCCTCGCTCTGGTATTTTGAGGACCGTACATAATTGGGTGTATATTCGGCAACGACCGTCGATTCATCCGTACTGGCGACAATATTATATTTGTTCAAGCCTTCGCCTCCTTGAAGGTCAGCAACTTGTCCCTGTAATATTCATATTGTTTGCGCCTTGCCTCTATTTCCGCAGGCAGACCGCTTGTTAAGTCATTGCACAGGGTATCAAAGCGGTCGAGTATGGCAACAATGCGCTCCTGTATTTCCAGTGTTGGTACCGGAGCAAAAAGATTTTCTATGTTACCAACAGCCAACCCGGGTTGAGCCCCTTGTGATTTATATTGATTCAGGTTCATTGCTGTAAGTAAATAAAATAAAAACCTCTGATTGTACTTCCCCAGTGACTCGACCACCACAGCGTGTTCAGTGGCATAAAAGTTACCAGTAGCATAGTTTACATTTCCACATAAAGCTCCCTGTCGTCCAATAATAGGAAATTCTCCATGATGACTGGCTTCTTTTACGTAGCCTCGTATTCCATTTCCACCAAAACACGCGAAAGATGTGTTTCCAGCCTTTTGAATTGAAATTCGAGATGAAGAGATTGCTTTGCCTGATCTCATATGACATGTATCGCCAAGTGCTATCATTGGCACATCATCTCCAAATGTCAAAAGGTGGTTCCGATAATACTCATACTGCTTTTTTCTGGCTGTAAGCTCTGCTGTAAGCTCTGCTGTAAGCTCTGCTGTAAGCTCTGTGAAATTGTCCAGAATACGGACAATTTCACGCTGCACAGGCAACGGCGGGAGGGGAATTTTAGTATCTTTAACAATTGACCAATGACGATTATAGCCTCTTGACGGGATAATAAGATGGCAAAAAGCATAGTAAACATATTTTGTCTCTGCAGCCTTAGAGGTAGGAACAAATACTTTTGTTCCGCTATCGCCTTGAGCGAATTTTTGATCTGCATATTTTACTATCCGTGTGTGATCACCAAAAATAATGCATGGCAATATAGGTGGTATGGCAGATTCTTTATCAGTATAAGCTGCGATATACGCTTGGCTTTGATCTATAATAGGTATGTTCCCAACTTCCTTGTAGTCTTTCTTCGAAACACTTTCTGAGGCATTATTGTTTTTTAACGCTTCTCCCAAAGGTACATATTCCACACCATCAGGACATAGCTCGTTGATCAGTTCCTCCAGCTTGCTCATACGCCTGCCTCAATTTCCGCGATGATCTTATCTATCTCATCACGTAGTACCTGCTCTCTAGCCACAATTTCTTCTATCTCAACATTGAGCCTGGTTATATCGATAACTTCACGAGTGTCATTTTGTTCTACATAGGTGGTAACAGAAAGGTTATAATCCTGTTCTTCGATCTTGCTGTTGGGCACAAGCCTTGAGAAATGTTCAATATCCTCTCTTGTCCTGAAGGCCTCTATAATTTTGTCCATGTTATCCTGCATGAGCTTGTTGTTGTTCGTTACCTTGACAAACTCGCTTGAAGCGTCGATGAAGAGTGTGCTGTTTTCTGGCTTTGACTTCTTGAGGACCATTATGCATGTCGCTATGCTTGTCCCGTAAAACAGGTTGCTGGGCAGCTGGATGACGCAGTCAACATAGTTGTTGTCGATGAGATACTGCCGGATCTTCTTTTCTGCCCCACCCCTGTACATAACTCCGGGAAAGCAGACGATGGCCGCAGTACCGTTTGTGGCAAGCCATGAAAGGGAGTGCATTATGAACGCAAGGTCCGCCTTGGATTTTGGCGCAAGCACACCTGCAGGGGAAAAGCGCGGGTCGTTGATCAGTATGGGGTCGCTGTCGCCCTTCCAGTTGATCGAGTACGGAGGATTGGAGACGATCGCCTCGAAAGGCTCGTCGTCCCAGTGAAGTGGGTCGGTGAGTGTGTCTCCAAGTCCAATGTCGAATTTGTCATAATCGATGTCATGAAGGAACATATTTATGCGGCAGAGGTTGTATGTAGTTATGTTTATCTCCTGGCCGTAGAACCCGAGACGGACTTTGTCCTTGCCGAGGATCTTTGCGAACTTAAGCAAAAGGGAACCGGAACCGCAGGCCGGGTCATATACCTTGTTCACTTCGGTTTTCCCCACCAATGCAATGCGTGTCAGAAGTTCGGATACTTCCTGAGGCGTATAGTACTCGCCGCCGCTCTTTCCTGCGTTGGAGGCGTACATCCCCATAAGGTATTCATAAGCGTCTCCGAAAGCGTCTATCGTATTATCCTTGTAATCCCCAAGCTTCATCTCTGCGATTGAATTCAGAAGCTTGACCATCTTTTCATTCCGTTTTGCCACGGAACTGCCAAGTTTGTTGCTGTTTGCGTCTATGTCGTCAAAGAGACCCTTAAAATTGTCCTCGCTGTCTGTCCCCTGCGCTGAAGCTTCAATGTTGCTGAAGATGCGCTCCAGGGTCTCATTGAGGTTCTCATCGTCCTTCGCCTTGGCGCGGATATTTTCGAAAAGCTCGCTGGGCAGGATAAAGAAGCCCTTTGTTTTGACCAGATCTTCCCGGGCCTGTTCTGCTTCAATGTCCGAGATCTTTGCATAGTCGAAATCCTTGTTGCCCGTTTCCCATTCTCCCCTATTTATGTAGACAGTCATGTTTTCTGAAATGTAGCGATAAAAGAGCATCCCCAGAACATATTGTTTAAAGTCCCATCCGTCTACGCTTCCTCTGAGGTCGTTGGCAATGCTCCATATAGTCCGGTGAAGCTCGGCACGTTCCTGTTCTTTTCTGTTGTCAGCCATTTTCTGCTTCCTCTCGTTATCTATTCTATAAATATGATATTTTTGTCAATATATGCAATGGCTGCAGAACTGTTTCGGACAGATTCTGCAGATTTTTATTTTAAGTTTTATCGATTGGCAGTTTGTAACATATAGTGAAATGGCAAGTAACAGCATCACAAAAAAGTGTCTTCATAGATTATACCTAATCGTATCATAAATCTATTAAAATATTAACAATGTTTAATAATGATGATCTTTTATATTTATTCATTTCGCGTTAAGCGGTGATCTTCCGAGCGGTATAATGTTATCAGACAGCATATCACCAGGTTAGAAGGAGAGTAAAATGAAGATACTACTCGGTGGAGCACAGGACATTGGAAAAAGGGACGAACAGCAGGACGCTTTTTATATTTCGACCACAGCTTTTGGTCACACAGCGCAAGCTGAGCGGGATCTTCTTGTTGTTTGCGACGGGATCGGTGGAGCCAGTTTCGGAAAAGAAGCCGCACAGATAGCATGTGAAGCGTTAAAGAGCTTCCTTATGACAGAGGACGAAATATACGATGTCCCTGAAGCCCTGCTTCAGGCTGCCCGTTATGCAAATAATGAAGTCGTTGGTTTTATGATTAGAAGAGGGGTAAGAACTGTCGGCGGAACTACCCTTATTGCTGCACTTATAAAAAACGACATGCTCTATTGGATCTCCGTCGGGGACAGCCACATTTACCTCCTTTCAGATACAGGGCTTAAGCAGTTAAACGAAGATCACCTCTACGCTAACGCACTTGATGCGGCGGTGAAAGAAGGTAAGATAGATAAAGCTTTTGCAGATAAGCACCCTCGAAGGGATTCGATCAGCAGCTTTATCGGCATATGGGAATTGAAAGAAATATCTTCGGGAAAAACCAGACTTGTGCCTGGGACCTCGGTTGTGCTCTGTACTGATGGTCTTTACAAGACGCTGAATGAAAATGAGATCATTGATGCTTATGACCCTGACCCGCAAAAATGGTCAAACGAACTGATAAAGGCTACTCTAGAGAAAGACGTTGCCTATCAGGATAACGTAACGATTGCGATCGCAACGGCAAAGGAATGATTTTCCAATAATGAAAAGCACCAATGATGACAGCTTCGATTTCACTTTATACCCTAACCTACTGCTGCTCCTCTGGGACAGAAAATGCAAGGTACTGAAGGCAGCTGAGGCAGCTGACGTCATTGACGAACGCCTGGCTAAATATATCCGGCCGGAATGGCTTACAGACGAGGAGAAAAAAGTCATACAGGTCCTTGCCGACCGGTTCGCAGCAGGCATTATCAATGGCTGGGATTACTGATCAGCTATTCGACACGCATGACAGAGATCGAATTAATTGCACTAATAGATTATCGCTTGTTGAACATTTACACTACATTATGCTATAGTTTGTAGCGTGAATGTTCATGCAGGAGGTGACGGTTATGAACGACTGCGAAATGATCCTGAAAATGCTTAAAGATAGCAAGGGGTTTATTACCGCTTCGGAGGTAACTGCAGCGGGAATTCAGCGGAGCGCGCTGGGCGAGCTTGTCACGACAAATCGTGTTTATCGCGTGGCGAGAGGAATCTATGCACTGCCTGAAACGTGGGAAGACGAAATGTATTTTCTGCAATACCGTTTTTCAAAAGGCATTTTTTCCAATGAAACGGCTTTGTATCTGCACGGACTTTCCGATTGCACTCCGATAAGCTACACTCTGACATTCCCCCATGGCTACAATGCCGCCGGACTTAAAAGACATAATGCGAATTCAAAATTCGTAATACCCGAAATATATGATTTGGGTATTACAGAAAAACCCTCGCCTTGCGGGAATCCTCTTAGCGTCTATAACGTGGAAAGGACACTGTGCGACATCGTAAAAGGTAAAAGCGTCTATGATATACAGCTTGTGACTCCGGCAATGAAAGCATATGCTGTTTCCAGGGAAAAGGATGTGGCAAAACTCCTGGAATATGCGGAACGGTTACGCGTAAAGCCCAAGATACTCAGATATATGGAGGTTTTGCTGTGATTACCAAAAACCCGATGCAATTGAAAGCGTTTATTAAAAAAAGAGAGATTCAATTGCGTAAAAAATAATACTTTTGACGATGCCTGTAGATCAAAGGCGGGTTACCTGGTCCCATACTACTCAATACACTGTGCGTCATCTGCTGTAATCCTTCTGGGCATCTTCATGCAGCAGCTCCGTTAACCCAAGGTGCCTGAGTACGGCATTTACGGTCTTTTTCGCATACCCGCAGGGATCCTTTTTTCTGTGGAGCCTTTTCGGATTATCCGCGCCTCTTACAAGCATCTCGTAGCAGTATCCTATCCGTTCCTCCAAAACTTCAGGGCGGTGGCTGCTGTAGTGTGAGATAAGATTTTTCGCTACAACGAAGTCGATAACGCTGTCATCAGGGGTTCCGTCATCCCTTTTTGGGCACCTCCTTGAATTTATCAGATCCATCCTGTCCTCGTCCCATTTTTCGATGAACCATCCGGGCGTGCCTGCAGCTTCACCACTGCCGGTTGGATATGTCGTTTCACCTGTATGTACTTCTGCATAGGTAGTCTTTTTGATATTTCCCGGTATTTCCGCCATGACATCCGTAACGCTTTTAATGGCAATGTCCGATACCCCATCGGTCAATTGAAGTGTTGCCAAGGATCCTTTATGGGCTTCAATATAATTTAAGAACCCGGGTAATGCAAAGGAAGTGGTATTATCGCTGTTCTTCTTCTGTGCGCAATATTTATTTGCAAGATGATCGTTTATGGACCTCCAAGTTCTAGAAGATATAGTTTTGTTATCACTCTTTAACTCTATCCATGCTTGATAACTGCCCTGACTGGATTCTACGACGGCAAAAGGCAGCATACCGTCGGCGCGCATCCTTTCAAGGTGCGGTTCTCCGATGCCGTCAAGGCAAAACAGGGGCGGAGTGCCAATAATTCCCAGTCTGTATTCATAACCGAGCATATTTTTTTCTTTCATTTCGGGATAGTTTTTGACGAAGTCCGCAACCGATACTCTCTCCGTTGCCCCCCAGACCTTGGATCCAGAGTACGTGCGGCGGTGGACAGGAAGAAGGGTAAAATATCCGTCCGCGTGTTCTGTGAGCCTCTTAAGGAACTTGAAGGACTCTTCTATGCCATATTCTCTGGTTTTGCATGTAAGCTCTTCCTCTGATGCTCTTTCCCTTTTATCCAGTTCCATCATGGCCGCCAACTTCAATGCTTTTTCTGATTCCCTTATCCGCCTGTACTTATCCACTTCATCTTCGAAGATCTGCCTTTCCACATCGGCTTCGGTACGTTTGCGTTCCAGATCTTGCGTGATCTTTTTATTGGCTTCTTCTATTGACCTTGTTTCATTGTTAAGTTTTTCATATTCTTCGTTGAGACTACGGAGTTTCTTTTTCTTATCCTTTATCAGATCCGACACTACGTTTTTTCCGTCGTACAGGTCAAGGAGGTCGGTGATAAGTGCGCCCTTCTTTTCGATAAGCTCAGCCTGCTCGATCCGGAAAACATCCCTCACTTCTTTATGTTTTGCGCCTGTGACATCACGGCTGATACCCCTCCGGAAGCCTAGCTCCTTGAAGTGCTCCCCCGCCATGTCCTGCAGTTCATTTGTAGTCATTAGATGGTTACGTTCAGGTTGATCGACTCTTTTGTTTATCCTGCGCTGTATTGTGTGTGCCTCAGAATCGAGGTTTTCCAAGCCAAACTGCAGATGCAGCGTAGTTTCGTCGTCGTGGAAGCCGGCCCAAACGACCTTGGTCTTCAGCTTTTCAGCAAGGACATCCAGAAATCTTGTGGAATTGATTAAGATGTCAAACGTGGAGACCTCCTGCAGCTGCTCCTTCGAAAAGATTAAGATACCCTGCATAAACCATCGTGTATTTATCTTGGCCCTTTGAAAATGTCCGTTTTCTCCTCTTGGCATTTCCTCGTATCTTTTCTTCATATCAGCGATATGTCTATGCAAATATTCACTGACTTCTTTAACACTCAGAGGATCGGACTTCATCTTCCAGATCCCCTCACTTTTTTCGGGAAACCAATAACACTTTGCATCAGGATCATCCCGGAGATAGCCGGGGCGGGTTGCCCTGATGTCGTGGCACATACGGCCAATAGTAGCTTTCACCGTCATTTCCGATGATTTGGTCAGGCGGATGCATACGAAGTCTTTCTTTTCCATGGTTTTGACCTCCTCTTTAAGCCGCTCCCCTCCTAAGCCGGAAGGCGACGGAGGGCAGGCTTGCCTTTAAGCGCCGGGGGCGCAGCCCCTGGCCGAACGGACAACCCGCAAGGGTTGTGTAGTGAGTTACACAACGTCTTGTTGATCAAGGAGTATATGAATGCGAAATTTCATTTACCACGAACGTCCGGGGCATTAAGACAATGGGAGAAGGTGAAGTAAAAGACAAAAGGATAAGGGCACGCGAGAGAGTAAAAAGGCTCGGGCTTTTTGTGGGGGCCACAGGTTCGGCCGTACTTCAGAAGAGCAGGTAAAAGTGATGAAGACAGGTGATTAAATATCGGAGGAAGTAAAAGCCCTCCTGCACGATTGCTTCGTAGGCTTCTTGTCTCTGAACCTTAAAGAGCTTGTAGATAAAATGTTATTGGTTTTTATACTAGTTTCGAAGATGTTACTTTTATGCTAGTTTCGTTGATCATATTAGTACCAAAATCATGCCGGGGTCGATTGACTGCATATTCCGTGCCAAAATGAACACTGTTTATTTTGAGCGGAATATGCAATTGACGTACCTATCCCAGATTTTTAGTGGAACTCTTCCTCAGATCCCGTTTTAGAAAAATACCTAGTGCTTGAGATTGGGTAACAGTGCAATCTTTACCGGTCCATTTCTTGGTTATGTCCGTCGTTGCCAGATAGAACATCAAGAAGGTGCCTATAATAAAACCTCCCCTTTAATATATATTTATCTGACTTGACATTGTACGAACGCAAATATATATTACACATAGATGTATATCAATGTATTTATTGTTGATTACTTACTGCTAGAATTACTATAAGTCATATAATTATTTTTGGAATAGAAATTAAGCAGAAATTGGAGGGGCTGAAATGGAAAAGAAAGAAAATAAAGTAATACTTAACTGCACCGGCAAACCAAAGGTCGCTTTCGTTTGTGTACATAACTCCTGCAGAAGTCAGATAGCGGAAGCTCTCGGGAAAAAACTAGCCTCGGACGTGTTTGAAAGCTACTCCGGCGGCACAGAACTAAAGGACAGGATCAATCAGGACGCGGTCCGGCTGATGAAAAGCCTGCACGGGATCGATATGGAAAAAGACCAGTTTTCAAAACTTATCTTTGACATACCGGACCCTGACGTTGTGATCAAGATGGGCTGCAATGTAACATGTCCACCTATCGAAGGTGCGTACGAAGAAGACTGGGGACTTGAAGATCCAACGGGGAAGGAAGACGAAGTCTTCATCGGGGTTATAAACACCATAGAGAGAAAAATATTAGAACTAAAGGAAAAGATTTCCTGCAAACGATAGAACGACGGTCGGGAATTGCTTACCGGCCGCTTTTTTATTATTGGGAGGATGCATTCGCATCGCAGCATTTAGTGTCAAAGTAAATACGCTCTTTGCCTGTGTCTGTCGAGATCCTATCAATAAATGAAATGAATTCCAAAAACTTATTCCTGTTGAGGGAATAATGGGCCCATTTACCGTCCCTTCTTGGTATAACAAGATCAGAACTGCAAAGGATCTTCATATGATGAGAAAGGGTGGGCTGAGAGAGGCTGAAAGCCTCTAGTATGGTACAGGCACATAGCTCGCCACATGAAAGCATGTCAACTATCATTATTCTGTTAGGGTCAGATAAAGCCTTAAAAAGCAAGGAATGTTCGGCATGATCATTCATTCTTCCGTCTCCCCCTGTGAGTATATTCGCACATATCAATATTATACCGACAACGGAGAGAAATGGCACTGTTATTTAATAATTGCGTCACAAACAGATCGTATCCTCTTTTTTAAGAACCGGAACCCATCTTTTCGGCATTTTCATATATTTCCCTTATTTCTTCCCTGCTTCCAAGCTTTGCAAGCAACAACGCGATAATTATTATTCCGGGTATATCGACAAGAAGTCTCGTAAGGGCAAAGGGTGCCCCCAGAGACTCAAATTCAAAGAAGACCATTGGTATTTTGGTTGTAGACCATGCACCTATAAAGATCATTACGTTCGAAAAACTGACTCCCTTTTTCATGAATACAGCTGAGACAGGGAACGCGGCATAGAGCGGACCTGCTGCAGCAGAGCCAATGAAAAGCGACAACAGTACTCCCTTGAGCCCAGATCCCTCTCCCATATATTTGACCATGCTTTCTCTTGGGACCCATACATCAAGGAGTCCCAGAAGCACAAAAACCGGCGGGATTATGAAGAGCATTTCTACAAATGAGCGTGCAGAAATTGAGATCGCCTTAATTCCGATGTCCCTGTTAAAGATAGACAGCAGACCAATACATGCAAACACAATAAGAAAACCTCTGTATCTTTTTATCATATTGACCAAGTCAGCCAACCACCCGTCCTATTACATACGCAACAAAGAAGGAAAAGATAAAGGCCATCAAATTCCTCAACAGAGTCATCTTTTTTCCAAAGTATTTTATTTCCACAGGAATTGTTACGACTCCTACCATCATCAGAGTTGAAATGAACGCTCCTATCTGCATATATCCTGCACCTGCCTGCAGAATGAGAGCGGCGGTAGGGAAAGCAACAAAGCCGGGAATCAGTGTTATCGATCCGACCATTGCTGCAAGGATCACTCCGACCCAGCCTGACCCTTTTCCTATAAGCCTTGATATAGTTTGCGGGTCCAGCACTGCAAGCATGACACCGACAAAGAGGATGACGACTAAAAATTGCGGAAGTATGTTGTCAAAAGCCTTCCATCCCTTTTTTAGAGCCATGCGGGTCTTTTTTCTGTCTTTGAAAAAAGAGAGCAGGAGCAACACTATCGTTATCCCGTAAAGAAGATAAGAATCCAAAACCACACCTCCGTAATGTATGCTTGTGTGTACATGATAGCTATAAAAGGAAAATTAACAAGAAAGCCCCCGCGTACCCGGGGACTTTATAACTCAATACAGACATAAGCTCAAATTGAAAAGCAACTGTTATTTTTAATCTTGCTGTTTTAATCCCATCTCTTTAAAGGCCGCTTCAAGCTGTTCTTCTGTGAGTCCTCCCTGATGAACTGTATATGCATGTTCCTGTGTCTCCTGATTGATATAACCTATGACGTCAAATGGAGGATTTGCTTCCTGGGCCAGCGGACTTCCGTCAGAGTTGAAAAAAAACTGTGTCGGTATCAGCTGCACCGGGAAATTTTCTGCCAGTTCCGGGTTTCTCCAGACATCTACGAATTTTATGATCACCTTACCCTGATATTCTATATTCAATTTTTCAAGTACAGGAGCCATCTCTTTACAAGGCACACAACTGTCCGCACCGAAATCGATCAGTATCGGCAGACCGTATGATTTAAGTTTTTCCAGATCTAAGGTTTCTGTTTTTAAGGCAAAATCAGGATTCCCGCCATCCGCATAATCATTAAGATTTTTTTCATTTTGTTGTTTATAGACATATATCCCAAAGATCGCAACGATAATTGTCGAAACTATTATTAATTTCACTGACATTGATCTTCTAAAATTTTTATCCAAAAATATACCTCATTTCAAGTCAAGTTATGTGGACCTAGCGGATCTTATTGGCGGTCAGATATAGAATTCGATTTACATATTAGCCGCCGCAAGAGCAAGATGGTTTATACCTACCTGCGTTTTCCTCACCAAAATAGCTTATAGCTCCGACAGGGCATTTTTTAGCACAGCCCCGACAACCGGTTACACATCCTTCGGGATTTATAATTTTCGGTTTCTCTGAAGGATTTTGATTTTTACCAAACACACCATTCCTGCACATATGGCTGCATGTCATGCAGCCATTGCATTTTGAATAGTCAATCTTCGGATACCATACATTGCTCATAGCTATGATCACTCCGGTCTGATTTATTTGTTATTTTTTAGGAATATCACTAAGTCTGCACCTCAAAGTACCGCTCTGTTCCGTATAAAAGAGCAAATCTCCCTCCGGCGCAGTCGAAAACCTGCCAAGACAGTCTTCATGCAGGAGGCAAGTTATTCCCGGATATATATTCCCTCTTATGTCTGTTACAGAGAGCGTTATGTATTTTTCCGCATCTTCTTCGGGAACTCCTATCAGACCCACCGGGCCCTTGAATGCGCTTCATCAGCCAACTACGTTTACTGAGATCTTGATAAAAAAAGTGCCTCCGCGTTCATGTACCAGATTCAGCCAGTGATTTGATGTGATAGATATTGACGGCATGTCATTCACCCCTGCGTATCTATGTAAAGATACACTCCTTTCTACGATATGTGATAACTATCCTATTTAAAAGCATAATCAATTGATTGCCGATCACTCTGAGCTGTCATGCAATGGCATTGAGCTCCTGTGTAAATCATCATTTTTATCTTCATAAGGCAAATCATTCCCTGAACACCTGCCTCCGACGCAGATGCCAAATTCCATCTGCAATGTAACATGTGATAGATTATGATGTTTCTTTATATCTTCAGTAAGCTCCTGAAGAATATGATCTGTTCGCCCTTTTGCAGAATCACACAAAGTTACATGAGCCTCAAGAAAAAGTTCCATTCCATCTGTTGTCCAAATATGTACATGATGCATATCCACAACATCAGGATTTCTTTCAGCCAAGGCAACTATCTCTTTTACATCTACTCCTTCAGGCGTTCCCTGCATCAGGATATTAACAGACGTTTTAAGAAGCGGCCATGATTCACGAAGAACATACAATGAGACAAATAGTGTTAAAAGAGGGTCCAGCCAGTACCATCTGAAAAAAGTCATTAGTAAAGCGGCAGTTATGACTCCCAAAGATGATAGCGTGTCCATTACAATGTGCATGTATGCTGCCTTTATATTTAAACTTTTCTTAGAATCACTGTGCAGAAGCCAGGCGGTAAAAAGATTCCCCAAAAGACCTACGACAGCAACAATTAACATTATCCCTCCCACAACTGGTTCTGGATGCATGAATTTTCTTGCCGCTTCCACCAGAAGGAATAACCCGATCCCCATAAGAGAGACTGTGTTTATTAGGGAGGCAAGGACCTCCGCCCGTTTAAACCCAAAGGAATTGACAGGAGTCCGTTCTTTTTTTGCTATCCTCTTAGCCAGCCAGCTGATAAATAGCGAAGATGTGTCAGAAAAATTGTGCACTGCATCTGAAAGAAGTGCAAGGCTGTTGGAAAATATACCCCCCGCGATCTCAGCAAAAGTTATTGTCAAGTTTAATGCTATCGACAATAACAATTTTTTTTCAGATATCGATTCAGGTGATCCATGTACGTGCCCATGAGAGTGTCCATGCGCATGATCGTGTACATGACCATCCGAATGGCCTTGGGCCTTAGTGTCTTCGTCGACAGCTTCTACATGGCTATTATCATTATTACTATGTCTTACATCCAAAATTATTCACCTATCTCCATATAATAGAATATTAACAACAAGAACGTTCAACAGACTCAGTGGGGATTATCAGAACCGAGGATGATGCAAACTGAGCTATCCGAGATGCGGTAGTACCTATCCTGCCCATCGCGGGATCTCCTGTTCCCTGAGCTCCGACGACTGTTAATGAGGGCTTTATCGTTTTGACAGTTTTTATGATCTCCTCAGTAGGTCTGCCAATTGACATTGCTGTATTTACTTCTTTGATGCCAAGCTCTGAAAAAGATGTACATATTTCGTCAAGACGATCCTTCTCGATGGATATTTCCCTGTCTATCTGTTCTTTGGCAGCATATTTCATCAGAAGGTCCATTGTTGTCTTTTCATGTATGTGGATCAGTGTTACCTTCTCTATATCAGCCGATTTCTGTTCTGCTATACTTTTTACCGCTTTCACTGCATTGTAAGATCCATTCGAAAAATCAATGCCAATTAGCAAATGGCGGAATATATGGCTTCCGGGCTCGCCTTCCCTGCACACCATTACAGGCAGAGACGATAGTTGCAATACACGTTCAACTGTTTCTCCAAAAAGAAAATCTTTCCATTTAGGATTGTTCCCGGCGCCTGTGGCAATAAGAGAGGCCTTCCTTTTTTTAGCTTCATTGACTATCTCGTCAAACGGGACTCCTGTCAGCACCAGGGGTTCAACTGAGAATCCGCGCTCTTTGAGATCATTATGTGCTTTTTCAAATATTAGCTTTTCGTCTTCAGAAATGTTTAGCTTTCCGAATCTCTCATCGTTCACATGGAGCAGTGTAATCTTTTCGACTTTAGACGGATCCAAAGTTGAAATGTTTGCAATTACGTGATCTTCTCTTTTTTTAGTATCAACTGCAGCGAGTATCGTTCTTAACATATTTACCATTCCTTTCAGGGATTAGGCGGCCTGTGCAATTACTTCAGGAAGCTATCCTGCCAAAGATCATGCCTGCAACTGTCGAGAGTACTACTACCAGTGTCACGTAAGTTACAGTCTTTTTGGGACCAAGTATGCTGTTAATAACAAGCATGCTCGGCAATGAGAGTGCGGGACCTGCAAGAAGCAGCGCCAACGCCGGTCCCTTGCCCATTCCGGCACCAAGGAGTCCCTGAAGGATAGGAACTTCTGTAAGCGTGGCGAAGTACATAAATGCTCCTGATATCGAAGCGAAGAAGTTAGCACCCACAGAATTGCCTCCTACAAGCATTGCTACATATCTGCTTGGTATAAGAGCCTCATGCCCGGGACGGCCGAGAAGGAATCCGGCAACAAGGACTCCTCCAAACAGCAGGGGCATTACCTGAATGGCATATCCCCATGTTGAGCTGAACCATTCCCCTCTCTCTTCTTTGTTGAACCACGTGAGCGAAGTCAGAACTGTTACAGTTAGTCCAGCTCCGGCAAGTATCCACTTCATATTGTAAACGGTTTCCCAGAAAGAATTCGGTGACTTGGAAGAGGCCCAGTTTGCAAAGACTAGAAATACTACCATGCTTGCCATGTATACAACAGTCTTCCAAAGGGGCCTGCCGCCATCCTCTTCCGGGAACTGAGCAAACTCCTCCTGCCTGGCCGCTTCCTCTTTTCCAAAAATGACAGACATCAGAAGTCCTATAACAACGCTGAAAATAACAGCACCAATTGCTCTGGCTATGCCCAGTTCAAGTCCGAGAACACGCGCTGTGAGAACTATGGCAAGGACGTTGATCGCAGGGCCGGAGTATAAAAAGGAGGTCGCAGGACCAAGACCGGCACCGCGCTTGTAAATACCCGCAAAGAGGGGAAGGACTGTGCAAGAGCATACGGCAAGGACTGAGCCTGACACAGAGGCAACAGAGTAGGCTATCCATTTTTTTGCCCTTGCACCCAGATACTTCATAACGGACTGCTGGCTTATAAATACAGAAATAGCGCCCGCAATGAAAAATGCCGGGATAAGGCAAAGAAGTACGTGCTGCCTCGCGTAATCAGTCATCATTGCTATTGATTCAGTCAGCCCTGCGGCAACACGTTCATTTCCTTCCGGGAGGAAGTAGAAAACAAGGAAAAACCCTGCTATCCATAAAAATTTTTTACGATCACTCATAACTTTTCAGCTCCGTCTCTCAATATTTTTATGTGGCATTTATTGCACATATTAGTTTTAAGAAATTCCCCGCTAGTGCGGGGACTCTCAAATTTATAAACTTCTTACCGCTATTGCTGATCTATGCCGGCTCCGCTGGCATTATTTTATCCTCAAAAACTGCAACCGCCTTTTTCTTCGGTCTCCGGTTCCTCGACAGATCCTGCCTTTACAAGCACCTCTTTAACCTTTTCATACGCTGGAACATGTCCTGCAAGGACCACTTTTCCGTCTATTGCAAGCGCCGGGGTCGACATTACACCGAAGTCCATAATTTTCGCAACTTCTGTCACCTTTTCGATTTCCAGTTCAATTCCAAGCTCTTTTGCAGCCTGATCTGTGAGTTCTGCAAGCTTCTTGCATTTCGGGCATCCTGTTCCAAGTATCTGTACCTTCATCACATTTCTCCTCCTATAATCATTATTTCCCACAGCATTCCATTATGAACACCGTTTCGGGATCATTTCCTTCAATTACCTTTTCAATGCAGGAAAGCATCGACGGAAGGCAACGTATCCTCAAGCTGTAATAGACCTTAAGTCCATCTTTTTTGTCAGACAGAATGCCAATTTCTTTCATAAGAGATAGGTGCTTGCTTATCGTTGTTCTGTCAAAATCAAACATTTCAACAATGTCACATACGCACATCTCTGAATCGGCAAGAGCCTCAACTATAGAAAGCCTTACAGGGTGAGCAAGACCTTTAAGTATTGCAACTTTCTTTCTCAACTCTGTTTTTTCGTTGACCATAGTTTTAGCCACTCCCATCTATGTGGTAATATTACCACATAGATTTTTTTTGTCAAACTGGTAGATATATTAAAAATGTCATTTATGCGTAAAATTTATGTTATTGACATATGTTATAAACCTTATATACTTAGTTTGTAAATGGCATATGTCATAAAAGGTATAGAAAGAACAGCGTAATGTTGGTTGTTTTTTTCAGTGGCATTATTGTCACATATATTTATTTTTTTTACTTACTAGGTGGCAAAAATACCACTTATTTGAGAGAAGGTGAAAATTGGATATTTCATTTAGTTCCAGCGTGGATAAAAATAGGTGTATTTTAAACAGGGTGAAAAAGATCTTACTTAACTTAATTTGGAGGGGAAATAATGTCAGATTACAAAAGTAGTCCAAATGAAAATTCTTTTCATTTTAATCTGAGCACCACTTATCTTGTTTATTTATATTGGTGTGCGTTTTTACTTGGTCTTGCAACAGTGGTTTATCCTATTTTTTGGGGAAAGCCCCTTTTTCCAAGGTACGTACTTGGAAATCTTAAGGATATTCCTCTTTTGATGCTTCCTTTTCAGTATTCTTTCAGCTATTTAACAAAGGCATGGGGGGCTCTTATGTTTGCCTTCTGCCTTGGAGGAGCAATAATCGGATTTGTTCCGAAAGAAGAATTTCAGAGGCTACTGACAAGCGGAAAAGCCAGATCCTATTTTATAGCTGCAACGGCAGCCCCTTTTCTGGCCGTATGTTCATGTGCAATGATACCGATTTTCGGGGGACTTCTTATAGGTGGAGCTGGACTTGGGCCAGCGATAACCTTCCTCCTTGTTGCTCCTGCGGCAAATATAATGGCGATCATGTTCACCGGCTCTATGATATCGTGGAAAATAGCAGCTTCCCGAATTCTTGTTTCCTACTTCGGTGCGATAGCAGTCGGCTTTATTGTGGCAAAAACTCCATGGGGTCGAAAAACTGAAGAGCGGTTTGCAGAAAGAAAAATAGCTATCAACTCGCATACTTTTTGTGAAAAGTTGTCATTCGCCGATAAAACCCTCATCAGTCTTGATGAGGCAAAAAGTTTTGCAGTGAAAATACTTCCTTATCTGTTCGGCGGAGTTGCTTTCGTCTCTTTTGTTGAGGCCTACTTGCCTCCCCAAATCGTTTCACACTACATGACCGGAATCCATGGTGTTTTCCTTGGAGCTATTATAGGAGTTCCTACGTACACACCGTCCCTTGTCGAGGTTTTTCTGGTCAAGGCCATGCTCAACTTAGGAATGGAACCAGCCTCAGCTCTGGCTTTTCTTATAGGAGGTCCTATTTGTTCCTTGCCGTCCATGCTTGCTGCATCCAGAATTGTAGGGTGGAAGATCACGTTTTTATATGCAGTTCTGACTATTTTTGTAGCAATCATAGGGGGAATTTTATATATGGCCTTCGTTGGCACACTTTAGTGTCTTTAAATTACAACTAAAAAGGATGGAGGTATTTGATATGTTTAAAAAAGCTTTGTTCGCAACAGACCTGTCTCCAGCTTCGTTCTCCATGATAAAGTGTACTTGCCTACAGGTTCTTGCTGATCTGGGAACCACGGAATGTATTCTAGCCATGTGCATGGACGGCGGAACCTTTAATCCTGTGGTCTTTCAGCAAGCCCAGGGAGTTTTTGAACAGTGGATGGAAGAGCAGAAAAAACTGCTTGAAAAGAACGGCTTCAAAACAACAACTGATATCTGCAGTGAATGTCCGGGAAAAGGCATACCTCACCTTGCAGACAAAAATAGGTGTGATTACATTGTGTTGGGGTCTCAAGGTGAGAGTGTGATCAAAAACTTCTTGCTCGGGACAGTTACTTTCGACGTACTGCAGAATTCCTCTGTTCCCGTTTTTCTCTTCCGTCTTAAGCCATCAGAAAACTTGCCCGAAACCATTACTTGCTGTTCGGGTACCCAAGATCTTCTTGACTGTGTGCTTTTCCCTACTGATTTCTCTGAAAACGCAGAATGCGCCTTTCAGATCGTTCTGGAACTTGTCAGTAAGGGATGCCGTAAAGTAGTACTTTCACATGTTCAGGAAGACAGGAGGATAAAGCCTCATCTTGAACACAAACTAGAGGAATTCAACCGGATTGACTCTGAAAGACTTGAAGAAATGAAAAAACGTGTCCAGTCAGTTGCACCTGTTATAATAGAAACAAGGCTTTCTCAAGGTTCTGCCGTTCATGAAATCCTTCGTATAGCGCAAGAGGACAAAGCATCTCTTTTGGTGATGGGCATACGTGGAAGGAGCAATATAAAAGAGTTCTTTCTCGGAAGCATCAGCCAAAACGTTGCGCGCCTTAACACTACTCCGATGATCTTGGTCCCTGGTAAAAAAGCTTAGAATGATCACACGCTAATGATACAAAAGTTAAGTGTTAAATAAACATTACATCTCATTGACATAACAAAAACGCATTAAAAACAATGGCTGTATCATTAGCATTTAACAAGGGGCTGTGTGGGATAAAAAGATTCCCCACAGCCCCTTGTTTACAACGGCACCGCCATCATTATTTTAACCTCAAAAACTGCAACCATCTTTTTCATTAGAATCCGGATTAGACTTGAACAAGCCTGAAAAGAACTTTGAAAAACCTGAGAAAAAACCTGGACTGTTCGGACAACTGTTTGGCAAAGACGAACAAAAAAAGAAAAAATCATGCTGTTGCTGCGGAGGTTTTGAAATAGAAGAGATCGAAGGACCTGAAAGCAAAAACGAAGAAGTGAGTCTGGAGACCACGCAGAATAACATAAATAAACAATGATTTTTTCTATTTACCAGTAGCACAATCATTCCGGTGCCCGGTCTATTTCTTGGTTATGTCCGTTTTTACCAGATAGAACATCAAGAGGGTGCCTATAATAAAACCTCCTGATCAGTGCTCTCTATTTTGCACTATTCAAGGAATGGTTTATACCATTTATGGGAAGATCTCAAGATGTTACTTTTATGCTAGTTTCATCAATCATATTAGTACAAAAATAATGCCAGCGGCGATGACATGCCAATCCCAGAAAAACTGAGAACACCCCTGATAAGATAATGAGCGGGCGGGAATTTCCCGTCCGCTCCGGATCCTTATGCTGCCTTTTTCTCTTTCCCTTTGTTAACCAGGATGGACTGCGACGGAAATGCCCCGTCGAGAGAAGATATTGCGCACTTTGCTTCCTCTGGGCTCAGGTGGAGATACCTTTCTGTTGTCTTTATGCTTTTATGCCCTAAAAGTTTGCTGATGGCAAAAATCGACTGTCTTTCCTTGATAAGTGTGGAGGCAAACGTGTGACGTAAGTCATGCCATCTTGCATGGGGAATCCCTGCTTCCAGCAGAAGCTTTGCCCACTCTTTCTTGTCTATTGAAACAATAGGCTTGTTCTCCTTCTGATGTCTTGAGGTGAAGACGAATCTTTTATCTTCGTTCGTATCTGCTATGTTTACCCTTTGTTGAGTTGCCCAGACCTTAAGAATATCGATGAGATCATCTGCCATAGGCACTTCGACTGTTACGCCGGTTTTAGAGTATTCCTTCTGTAAGGTGACAGTCTTGTTATTGAAATCGATGTCCTGCCACTTAAGAGCAACTGCGGAACCGTTCCTCGCACCTGTATATAGGGATAAGGCCACAAAAGGAATAACATAATCTACATATCCTTTATCAGGCACCTTATACTGTCGGACATAGTACTTGTTATAGGGCTTTGAAGCTACTTCCTTTGACCTATTACGGATCTTTTCCTCGCGCCGTGAAAGTGCATCGAATATCTTTTTTACTTCTTGCTCCGTCAACGAACGGGAAGTTCTTTCAGCGCTGTCGGTTTCAGTGAACCTTTTAACGCCGACAAGATTGTATTCCTCAATAATGTTTTCCTTTTCGGCCGCCCAACGAAGCATCCCGCACAGACACGTAATCGATCTGTTCATAGAAGAAGCCTTGACCTTGTTTACCGACATGTACTTTTCGCACCAGGCATGGAGTGATTTCGGCTCAATATCCTTTGCTTTCTGCTCAAGCATGTCCCCGAAAGTACTCCGAATACAACTGACGTAGGTTCTCCAGTTTTTGTCCTTTTTGTACTCAGACAGGTTCTCTGCTGTTCTGGTAACCGTATGCACCATCTTTTCCTCATAGAAAGAGATAAGATCTCCTAAAAGGATATCCGGATCCGATGGCGGCACATAGGCAAGTTTTACATACTCTACCTTCACGTGCTGTTTTTCGGAAGAAGGCGCACTTAAATGCACTTCACTCTGCGTCGACTGCATATTTACCATACTTTGGATCATAGGGTCTGTATAAACGCGATAGTCTGGACGTGTGTTGTTTCCTAGTGTTGATACTGTCATATCTGGTCCTCCTCAAATAACTGAAATATGTCGCATTAAGGGTCCAGACTTTTTTGTTTCGTTCGCGTTTATCCCTACAGACTTATTATACGAAATTCATTTAGTGCTAAACAACTGTTTCATGAAAATATTTATCGCAGAAAAAAATTCGTTGCGTAAAAATTGAACCAATGCGATTTAAGAAAAATAAACCATAATTCAGAACAGTAAACTTTCTCGCGCAAGAGGCGTTTGTATGCATAAAATGAATTTTTATCCTATACACTGAGAGGGGGCGATAGAAGAGTGATATGGTATATTACAGAGTGACTGTTTCAGCGTATGGAAATGGTCAGATTTTTGTTACATCTTGTACACATAAAAATTCTTAACGGCGACATTCACTGTCAATAGCTTGGATATTGGCTGTCACTGGTTTTTCAAGTGATTTTCATTTTTTATGAAAGTAGAATAATAAACACGCAAAAGAGGCAAGTATATTTTAATAGACTTATGTTCATTTATTGTTTGTGTAAGTACAAAAAAACAGCAAGAGGTATATCGCTAGTCTACTATGGTAAAGCAATTTTTCGTAATAATTTTGAAATATTTTTGAAAACGCTATTTCACTACTCTAAAGCACTAAAATTTAACTGTTGTTTAAATGTAAGGCACATTGAGTATGGACATCCTTACAAGTTCGTTAGAATTAAAGTAAATTTAGATCCTGCGTTGTATATATAATTATAATTACAGCATATAGCTTAATAAGCTCCCATCTATAAAGCTAGATGCATTAAATTGCAAAAATATATCAGAATCCCCTCTTTTTATTATTACTGATGATACCTGATCATAAAGATTTAATGAATAAAACGAAGCAAGCGATAGCCTGTAAATTTTGCTGATTGAAATATAATAGGAAGAGTTATATAATTATCGGACATTACTATTGCCTTACATGGCAGATGATCGCAAATGTTTTGTGAAGGAGGGGAAATGGACGCTAGGGATTTTTTAAAATTATTTACAAGAAAAATGTAAGTGATGGAAGAAAAAGGTGTTTTTGGCGAAATTAGGGGGAGATAGAGGAGTTGAACTTTACCTCCGAAACTGACCAAAGGAAACGGTCAATTTTTAAGCCAAACCTTTTCGTAGAGAGTGTCATTTATCCGCTAATACAGCGAGTTTTCGTTCGGTTCATTTTTTGCCCGCTTCGGCAAAAAACCATAAAAAAAGACGGACCGAAGTCCGTCAGTGGTTTACGACTATGGTGGGCGATAGAAGAATTGAACTTCTGACCTCTTCCGTGTCAAGGAAGCGTTCTACCTCTGAACTAATCGCCCAACGAGATGAGATTTTACTAGCTAATATACGTCCTGTCAATAGTTTGAAGGGTTTTGAGGGTTTTGGAGCGCTTCCCTTTCAGGGCTTGAAACTTAGGGCCTCTTTCGCGTCAGGGAAGAGGTCTTTAAACTTCTATTTTTCCAGTATCACTTTGAAGGAATCCTCTGATTCTTCGAAGGATCCCTTCCATCCGGCATTTCTTCCGAACCTCAGTACATTTTCCCTTGATGTTACTGTGTCAACAAGAATCTCTACCCTTCCTCCGCTGAGCTTGTCTATCACTTTTTTAGTTTCTACAATTGGCTGCGGGCATGAAAGTCCGCGTGCATCCACTTTTATTGTTTCCATTGTTTCAGGCCTCCTAATCTACCCTGTTCATAAATAGTGTGCCTACAGCAAGACAAAAAACAAGTCCGGTTATCGTTGCGGGAATGCCGTATGCTCCGACTCCGGCACCTGAGCTTGCAAGGCTGAAATTGTGAGCGAAAGCCGCTCCGACAAGCATACCCATTATGAAAACGCCGGCGTCGGAATCACCTTCGCCTGACATTATGAACATCCGTCCCGGGCAGCCTCCCGCCAATGTGAAGGCCAGTCCGGAAAGGACCATCCCGAGGAAATTCCAAAGCTGCATGGTGTGAGCAACAGGCTGTTTTTCAAATCCTGCATGGAACTGCCCAAGAGCAACGTTTGCAAGAAACGCTGCGACGATGAAGCATACGATCCCTTTGAAAAGATGTGTGTCCTTAAGCATTATAAGATCGCGTATGGCTCCGACTGTGCAGAAGCGGCTTCTCTGGGCAAGCCACCCTACCAGGAGTCCTGCCCCAAGTGAGATAAGTATCGGAGCATGCATAGATCCGGGACCTTTTACAGAGAAGAAGACAGGTCCTGTGCCCTCTGCTCCAAATATCGGCTTAATTATTAGAAGTGCCAGAAGAGCAATAGCCAGCAACGGCATGAAATACCCGGAAGCCTTAGGATTCTGGCGCGCTGCGCCGAGACTGAACCCTCTGTAAAGGAAGATTACACCAATCGCAATGCCAGTTGCGAGTCCGGCGATTCCTGCAAAAGCGTTATAATCGCCTCCCGCAAGCCTGAGATATGCGCGCCAGGGACACCCCAGGAACACCAGTGCTCCCAGCATGGCAAAGAAACCCAGTCCAAAACGGATCATTGGGGAAGAACCTCCCCTTGGACGATATTCACGGTATAAGAGTGCTGATACGAAAGATCCCAGAATAAATCCAGCTAGCTCGGGGCGCAGGTACTGGACGACACCTGCACGGTGAAGTCCCAGAGCACCTGCCACGTCACGGGTAAAGCATGCAACGCATACCCCCATGTTTCCTGGGTTGCCGAATTTGACAAGCAAAGCAGCAATGATACCAATTATCGTTCCTGCCAGCGCAGGACCGTTTTTTGACATTAACAAACGATTCATGATTGACCTCCTTAGATTTTGAACGTCAGTGGTTTTGCTGTAATTATGGATTTTCTCGCTGTCAGTTCAAATAAGGAGATATCAGAGGGTATCAATGAAAGGGTCTGAAAGAATACTCTTCTGTTGTCACCCTGTTGGGAAAAGACAGCGAAAAACGGAAGGTCCAGTCCATGGACCCGTAATTTCTAAATCACGCCATCGCATTGCCTCCTTCCAAAGGTTAGAAGAATATACTGAATCAAGTGTATTATGCCCGACAAGTATTATATAACAAAGTATATTTATCCGGCATATCAATAATAAATATTATTTAGAAAGAAAAAAAGGAGGCAGGATCTTTCAAAAGAAACGTTCTCCTGCCTCAAACATTCTTATGCTACCTGTCTTGTTGATCAAATCGGTCGGTCATTCTTCATCAGCCCAGTAGTTTGGAGCTTCTTTTGTTATGACTATGTCGTGAGGATGGCTTTCCTTCATTGATGCGGCAGTAACCTGGACAAACTTTGAATCTTCGTGAAGCGTCCGGATGTCAGGTGCCCCGACGTAGCCCATTCCTGAACGGATACCGCCTACCATCTGATAGACGACTCCTGAGATCGAACCTTTGTGTGCCACCATTCCCTCAATGCCTTCAGGTACAAGTTTATCTTCTGTAGTGCCCTCCTGGAAGTACCTGTCCTTGCTGCAGCCGCCTTTCATTGCCCCAAGTGATCCCATTCCTCTGTAACTCTTGAATGAACGGCCTCGGTATATTACAGCTTCTCCTGGGCTTTCTTCAGTTCCTGCAAAGAGAGATCCTATCATAACCACGTCAGCACCGGCCGCAAGGGCTTTCACTATGTCTCCGGAATATCTGATGCCGCCGTCAGCTATGGCCATTTTGCCTCTTTTATGAACTGTCTCGGCCACGTTCATGACAGCAGCGACCTGCGGTACGCCTATTCCTGCAACGATCCTAGTCGTGCATATCGAGCCCGGTCCTATGCCGATCTTGACTGCGTCTGCTCCGGCATCGATCAGGGCTTCCGCTGCACCGGCAGTCGCAATGTTTCCGGCGATAAGAGGCAGGTCGGGATACAGTTTCCTCAGTCTGGCTACTGTGTCGATGACCATTTTTGAATGTCCGTGGGCTGTATCGACAACTATTGTGTCTACTCCGGCTTTGACAAGGGCTTCTGCCCGGTCAAAGGCATCAGTGCCTGAACCGATGGCTGCTCCTACACGCAGGCGGCCTCTTGAATCCTTGGTTGCGTTAGGAAATGCTCTGGCCTTCAGGATGTCCTTGATAGTGATGAGTCCTTTAAGTTTTCCGTCTTTGTCAACTATGGGCAGTTTTTCTACTTTTGTACCCATTAGGATGGTTTTTGCGTCTTCCAGTGTAGTCCCCATAGGAGCTGTTATCAGGTTTTCTTTCGTCATAACGTTGGATATTGGCTGGTCAAGATTTGTGACGAACCTGAGGTCTCTGTTTGTTATTATCCCAACAAGTCTTATGTCCTTGTCTACTACTGGCACTCCCGAAATGTGATAGTGCTCCATGAGCGCTACGGCTTCCCTGACCATATCTTCCGGATGGCGGTAGAAAGGGTCAACTATGACGCCTGATTCAGATCTTTTGACTTTGTCAACTTCAACAGCCTGGTTTTCGATCGGCAGGTTCCTGTGAAGTATGCCGATCCCTCCCTCACGTGCAAGCGCTATAGCCAGCCTGCCCTCTGTAACAGTATCCATTGCAGCGCTGCAAATGGGTATATTAAGGGATATCTGTGGTGTGAGCATTGTAGATACGTCTACCTGGGCAGGGATAACTTCGCTGTATCCAGGAACGAGCAGTACGTCGTCAAAAGTGAAGCCCCTGTATTCAACGAACTTATCTTCAGATCTCTTTTTTGTCATATCAATGCCTCCGTTTGATGATATATGTTCCGGCTGATCTCAGATCTTTTCAGGTCCCTGTTCAGCCTTGATTCCAATCGTACTTTGAAAGGGTAGCTACTCCATGGCAGACCATACATTCATTGCGCCCTACAGTACCGCAGTTTTCTCCGGACTTGACCTTCATGTTGAAATTTGACCCACGTCCGTTTTCAGAGATAAATGAAGCAACACTTGATATAAAGATTGGTATCATGTGCCCCAGATTTGGAGACTGTGCCTGTAAAGTAACATCTACCCAGTCTATATTCCATCCCTCTGAGCGTACTTTGCTTATCACGGTATTAAGAAGTTCCCTGCTGTCCGCGTCTTTCCATTTTGCGTCAGACGCCGGAAAGAGTGTTCCGATATCAGGAAGGCCGGCAGCTCCGAGTATTGCGTCCATTACAGTATGCAGGACTATATCAGCATCAGAATGCCCAAGAAGTCCAAATTCAGCATTTTCTATCTCGACACCGGCAAGTATGAGTTTTCTGCCTTTCACAAGCTGATGGATGTCAAAACCGTACCCTGTCCTTTGTATCTTTATGCATCCGGTCATCGATGACGCGACCTCCCAGTCAAATTTAGTTGTGATCTTAAAGTTTGACTCCGGTCCTTCTGTAGCAAAAATATCCCTTCCTGAAGCGATCCATGCTTCTGTTTCATCAGTGCCTTCAAAGCCAAATGATGAGATCGCATCTATCAGGGGCAATTTTTCAAATGCCTGCGGAGTTTGGGCCCTGAGAAATTCTTTTCTGTCTACACAGGTCAGTTTTCCCGAGTCCAGCCTTTTGAGTGAATCGCTGGATTCGATAAGAGGAACAGAAGCTCCGTAAACAGCCGTGTTTCTTATCAGTTCAAGGCAAAGTTCCCTTGTTATAAAAGGGCGGGCCGCATCGTGCACCAGCACGTGAGACCCGCATGAATCCTTTAATCCGTTCATTACTGACTGGGACCTTGTGGTTCCTCCAACAGCAAGACGTGTCGGGATCTTCAGGTCACACTGACCCTTCACCTCAGCCAGACGTTCCTCCGGAACGACAATTACCAGTTCTCCTACCATCCCGTCCTTACATAATTCTTCTGCTATTTTAGCAGACCATTTCCAGACGGGACATCCATCAAGGAGTCTGAACTGCTTCGGAATTCCGCCAAGTCGGGCGCCTGTCCCCCCTGCTACTATTATGAAGGACCATGTCTCTCTGTTCATTTTAAGGACGTATTCTTCCGAAGACCATTCTTCCGGCCGACGTCTGGAGCATGGAAGTAACTGTGACTTTGACTCTTTCTCCAATGCGCTTATAACCGTCTTCGACAACGAGCATAGTTCCGTCATCAAGGTAGCCGACGCCCTGATGGGCCTCTTTTCCAACACGTATTATGTCGATCTCCACGTTCTCTCCCGGAAGCAGCATAGGCTTGAGCGAGTTGGCCAGGTCGTTTACGTTAAGGACAGATACTCCTTCGATCTGGGCGATCTGGTTGAGGTTGTAGTCAGTCGTTATTACTTTGCCGTTGAGCTTGCGCGCAAGTACGACCAGGGCTTCATCCACCTTTTCCCTTTCAAGGTCCTTGAGGGTAGTCTCGGGGATCTCGATGTTCAGGGTCCTGATCTTCTGAAGTTCAGTTACAACAGCAAGCCCGCGCCTTCCGCGGGTCCTTCTGAGGGGATCTGTTGAGTCAGCTACCCCTTGAAGCTCAGCTAGTATGAACCTCGGCAGAACGATAGTGCCCTCGATGAAGCCGCTTTGTGCCACATCGAGTATCCTGCCGTCAATTATTGCGCTTGTATCGAGTATCTTGGGTATAGAGTAGAAAAACTCCGGAGCAACTTCAATATCTGTGTCTTTTCCAACTTCCCCGTTTTCGTTTTTCTTTTTACGTTTTGGAAGCCGATGCCTTATGTCACTGATATTTGTTATTACATTCCATATGTCATCTTTTCTTTTTGCGAAGAAACGCAGACCCAGGTAGCCGAGGGCTACGTTAAGCAGTACTGCAATATATACCCCTATTCCTCCGGGAATTCTTGACACCGGCATAGCGATAAGGTTGGCAAGCAGCAAGCCCAGGATCAGACCAAGCAGGCTCACTGTAAGTTCCGGCACACTCGTATTCTGGAGTTTGGATTCTGTAAACTGTGCGAATTTGCTTACGCTTAACCAGAATAAAGGCGCAAGAATAAAGCCGAAACATGCTGAAACAATAATAATAAATACAGTCGTTTCTATTGGGTGAAGCAGTGTAATTGAGGGCCACCAGTTCTGCTCTATGGCTATCTTTGATATCTGATAGCCGGCAGCGGCACATATAAAGACCATCACTGCTCTGACCAATCTTTTCATAACAGCGGAAAGACCGGATCCGGATGACATTTTGTGTTCTCCCTTCATATTATTTATTGGGTTTTGTTGGTTCTCTCTGGTTTTTATTTTCCCGGCATCTCCTTTCTTGATTCCATAGCCATATGCAGTGTGACTCTGTCAGCATAGCCTATGCTTCCTCCTACGGGCAGACCGTATGAAAGTCTTGATATCTTAACGGGTATCCCCTCCAGCGCTTCCTGTATCGCAAAAGCGGTAAGATCTCCCTCTATCCTTGGAGCAGTCGCAAGCACGATTTCCTCAATTTTAAGGTCACATACTCTTTCCCGTAACTTTATGATGCTTTCTTCCGGTATGTCCTGCTCATCAAGGGGCGAAACCTGACCTCCAAGAACATGATACAGTCCATTGAATATACCTGCCTGTTCTATTGAGATACAGTCCTCGTCGCTTTCTACAACACACATTATTTTACGGTCCCTCATTTTGTCCCTGCAGATGGAACATGGCTCAATATCTGTTATATTGCCGCATTCACTGCAGTGGTGAGTCTCATCTTTGACCTGTTTTATGGTGTCGATAAACTCAGTTACCCAGCTGCTATCCTGTTTTAGGATAAAAAACACCATTCGCCGGGCGGTTTTTTCACCTACTCCGGGCAGCTTACTCCAAAGTTTTATAAGTTTATATACTGAGCCGGGCAGTGAAGTGGCTGACATGCTCTAATTACATCAGACCGGGAAATCCGCCCATTCCCCCGGTAATAGAATTCATTTTGCTGTTCGCAATGTCTTTGCTCTGTTTGAGCGCTTCTTTTATAGCGGAGATGATCAGGTCTTCCAACATTTCAACATCCTTTGGATCAACGACCTCAGGGGAGATAGAAACAGAGATAACGTCTCCGTGTCCGTTCACTTTTGCCTTGACCATGCCGCCGCCTGAAACTCCCTCGACCACAGTGCCGGCAAGCTGTTCCTGGGCTAACGCCATTTCTGCCTGCATACGCTGTGCCTGCTTCAAGAGTTTGTCCATTTTCATAAAAATATCTTCCTTTCGATAAAGACGTTTTTTGTTTGATTAAACACAAAGTATACAACTATATTATTGTATGCGCCAGATAATTTACGCAGTAAATTGTTAAGAATTGATGCAAATTTTGATTTTCGATGTAAACTCTTAATTTATATCCGGGTCCTCATCCGGTTGATCGGGATTGTATTTATCGATATGAAGGACAGTCAGGATAACATAAAATGCAAACACGGGCAGCTTTAGTATTCTGCGCCACCGCCACGGTTCCTGTATGGTCCGGTAGAGCCATTCAAGGCAAAGTTTCTGCCAGATCCCGGGAGCTCTTGATAATTTTCCTGATATCACGTCCATAGTCCCGCCTATTCCCATACCAACTGTTGCCCCTGATTTTTCCAGGTTTTCTTCAAGCCAGTATTCCTGTTTTGGCACTCCCAGCCCGACAAAAAGTATTCTGGCATTGCTCTCCCTGATATTTTTGCAGATATCATCAGTCTCTTCGTCTTTAAAATATCCGTCTCTTGTACCGGATATTTTGAGGCCGGGATATTTTTCAACAAGCTTTTGAGCTGCCGCCTCAGCAACTCCAGGCGTACCTCCAAGGAACCATATTCCCCACCCTTCGTAGGATGCCCTCTTGCAAATGTGTTCTGTAAATTCGACCCCGGGGATCCTTTCCTGAATAGGCGTGTGAAGCAGTTTAAGCGCAGCTATAAGTCCGGCACCGTCCGGCAGGACCAGAGCAGCATTTTTTACTATTCTTCTGTACCTTGCGTCAGTTCTGCTTCTTAATGCCGCCAGCGCATCCGGAGTAATTATCATGCAATGGCCGCTTCCCTTGTTTATACAGTGCTGTACCTGTGTAATAGCATAATTTAAAGAGATGTTGTCCACTCTGATTCCCCACAAACCCGGTTTTCTGGATTGACTTTTGCCCGATCGTGAGGCATATCTGAAAAAGATCCAAGTGACAGTAAAAAGAGCAACAGCTGCCGCCATTAGGACAAGGAAACTGGTGGCTCCTGTTTGTATAAAAGCGGCAATGCAGCCGATAAGAGCGCAGATCATTACTACTGTATGGACTGATGTCGCGTGATCCATACCTTTGCTAAGAAGCTTTCTGTAAAGTATCAGGTTGCCTGTTGGTTTAGGCGAGAAAGCAGCGCTAACTACGCTTATAGAAGTCTCTATGAGTGGGAGCATGAATAAACCCAGCGGCAGAACGGCAAGTGTGTAAAATGCGACCCCCTTGCTGACGCCGAAGATAGAAAGTCCTGCGAAGAGTGTTCCCCAAAGGGCTGTAAGAGGTTCTGTCAGCCTCCTGTAAGCGTGTATGTGTCTGCTCCAGAAGACCAGTATCAGCACCATGCCTATTATGCAAAGCTGTACAGCTTCTCTCAGGTTTTGAGATGAAAGCATTATGACTATTGAGACAAGCGTCCAGCTGACGGTCAGAAGCAGCCCGCACATGCCGGGTATCTCATCGATCTCCTGAAAGAAGATCGGGAATATCCCTATCCAGAGGGTGCTTATTGCGATAGAGGCAAAGTATGAAAGGTAGTAATATTCTCCCTGAGCGAACTCAATGAAGGCTACTCTTGGTCCAAAAAGTGAAAAGCCAAGACCTACTATGAAATAGAGGAACCTGAGGTTTTTGCCTCTGGTCACTTTTTGGCAGAATCCTACGCATGCAGCTGCGACACCGGCGGCTATCGTTATCTTGAGAGGCCTGTCAGGCGCCCAGATGCCGCAGAGGGCCCAGGCAGCGACCAGTGTAATATCCTTGAGATAATAGTACTGATCACTCTCAAGATATTTTTTAAAGAATTTCTGTATAAAAATACAGATAACGGCGACAAAGAGAACTAAAAAAACCGTCAGGGTGTAGTTGCTGTCAGACATTAATGGTCGTTCCTCCATTTGAATATAAGCAGATCGAGTCTCTTTCTACGGTCTATCCTACCATGTTTGCCTTTATTAAAAAAGGGAGACAGAATAAAAGTCAGGGGTAATGCCCTCCCCTGACCGGCTTGATCCATTAAAACGCAATTGATGCTTATTTTACAAGTTCCATGCCTCCGGCGTAAGGGCGGAGTGCTTCGGGAACGGTTATGCTCCCGTCCGCGTTCTGATAATTTTCCATCAGAGCGATGAGGCATCTGCCTATTGCGATTCCGGATCCGTTAAGTGTGTGTACAAATCGCGGCTTGGTTCCGGCTGCGGGACGGTACTTGGTCCCCATCCTTCTTGCCTGAAAATCTTCACAGTTGCTGCAGGAGCTGATCTCGCGGTAGCAGTTCTGACTTGGAAGCCATACTTCTATATCATACGTTTTCGCAGCGCCAAAGCCCATGTCCCCTGTGCAGAGGCAAATGACCCTATACGGAATACCCAGAAGCTGAAGGACTTTTTCTGCGCAGTTCGTCATGTGCTCAAGCTCATCATAGCTTTTCTCAGGAGTGCTCAGTTTTACCATTTCGACCTTGTCAAACTGATGCTGCCTGAGCATGCCTCTCATATCGCGGCCGTAGCTGCCTGCCTCGCGTCTGAAGCATGGTGTGAAAGCACAGTAATATTTAGGCAGGTCGGACTCGTTCATAATTTCGCCGGCATGCAGATTTGTCAGAGGCACTTCAGCTGTGGGTATCAGCCATAGATCGTCATTAGCGCATTTATAAAGGTCTTCGGCAAACTTGGGGAGTTGTCCCGTTCCGCTCATCGTACAGGAGTTTACCAATATCGGAGGTGCGATCTCAGTAAACCCATGCTGAGTGGTATGAAGGTCAAGCATGAAGTTCATGAGAGCTCTTTCGAGTCTCGCTCCTGCTCCTTTGAGTACTGTAAAGCGGCTCTCAGCGATCTGCACTCCCTTTTCAAAGTCCATTATTCCCAGAGGCTCGCCCAGATCCCAGTGAGCTTTTGGTTCAAAAGTGAATTCACGGGGTTTGCCGTGTTTCCTTATTTCAACGTTGTCGTTTTCATCCGCTCCTATAGGAACAGAATCATGAGGTTTGTTGGGTATCCTCATCGCAAGGTCGTCAAGTTCAGCTTCGATGATCCCGACCTTTTCGTCTAGCTCTTTGACCTTGTCACCGATAAGGCGCATCTCTTCCATCAGCTCGTCGGCGTTTTTCCCGGCTTTCTTTTTCATGCCGACTTCTTTTGCCCCTGCGTTGCGCTTTTCTTTGAGGGCTTCTGATTCAAGGAGGGTCTCCCGGCGCATGGAATCAAGCTCTATAAAGCGGTCAAGTGGGAAGGAGCAATTCCTGTTTGCCAGTATCACGGCAAATTCTTCTGTGTTCTCCCTGACCCATTTGATATCAAGCATTATGCATCAGCTCCTCTGTCTTTACGCACTTCCCTTAGAAGATTGGCGGTCTCAAGTGCCGCAAGTGCAGCATCAGCGCCTTTGTTGCCGGCTTTGCTGCCTGAGCGGGCAAGTGCCTGTTCGAGGTTGTCGCATGTGATGATACCAAACGCTACAGGTAGGCGGTGTTCGAGTCCTACTTGCGCCAGTCCTTTCGCTGCCTCACCTGCTACATATTCGTGATGTGTCGTGTCACCGCGGATAACAGCACCAAGAGTAATTATTGCATCATATTTTCCGCTCATTGCGATCTCTTTTGCAATTATTGGCTGTTCCCACGCTCCCGGTGTCCAGAAGACATCTATATCCTGATGTCGGACATCATGACGGGAAAGCGCGTCTTTTGCACCTTCTATAAGTTTTGAAGTGATAAGCTCGTTGAATCTGGACGCTATAATTGCGAAACGAAGACCGCTCCCGATCATATTCCCCTGGACTATTTTCATTTGAATTCTCCCCTTCAAAAGTTTTAATGAATCGATATTATAGTTTTGTCTCTTCTTTTTCCATCTCTTTGCACATAGAGTTGCTAAGTACATGTCCCATCTTGCGGACCTTTGTATTAAGATATTTTTCGTTGAATGGGTTTGGATCGATCTCGATCGGGACCCTTTCCGTTATTTCAAGCCCATATCCTTTGAGTCCTGTTATCTTAACAGGATTGTTGGTCATGAGCCTGATCTTTCTAAGTCCGAGATCTGCCAGTATCTGGGCACCAACTCCATAATCCCTGGAATCCGGTGCATAGCCAAGGGCAACGTTAGCCTCGACAGTATCCATGCCCTTTTCCTGAAGCTCATAGGCTTTTAGTTTGGCAAGAAGTCCGATGCCCCGTCCCTCCTGTCTCATGTAGAGAAGAACTCCGCTTCCGGCTTTTTCTATCATCGTCATTGCTTTGTGGAGCTGTGGTCCGCAGTCGCATCTCAGGGAACCGAGAAGGTCTCCCGTGAAACACTCTGAATGTACACGCACCAGCACGTCATCCACCCCGTCTATCTCCCCTTTGACAAGGGCAAGATGCAGTGCACCGGGGTTGTCACCGTAAGGGCTGGTGTATGCATGACATACAAAATCTCCCCAGGCTGTCGGCATGTGGACTGTAGCTTCCCTGCGAACGAATTTTTCCCTCATTACGCGGTAACGGATAAGGTTTTCAACTGTAATGATCTTCATCTCATGTTTTTTCGCAAACTCAAGAAGCTGCGGCAGCCTTGCCATGCTTCCGTCCTCGTTCATGATCTCACATATCACTCCGCCTTCGTTGAATCCGGCCATACGTGAGAGGTCTACCGCCGCCTCAGTGTGCCCCGCTCTTTTAAGGACTCCTCCATGACGTGCCACCAATGGAAAAATATGTCCCGGTCTGTGAAAATCATCCGACCTTGAAAGCGGGTTTGCTAGCGCTTTGGCTGTTATTGCCCTTTCCGCGGCTGATATTCCTGTCGTTGTATCTTTTACGTGGTCCACTGAGACTGTGAATGCTGTCCCGTGTGAATCGGTGTTGTGCTCAACCATCGGATTTAGCTGGAGTTTTTTTGCCTGTTCGGCTCCTATAGGCACACAGACAAGTCCTCTTGCATTTTTTATCATGAAATTGATGTCCTCGGTCCTGCAGCAGTCTGCCGCCATAACAAGGTCACCCTCATTTTCCCTGTTTTCGTCGTCTACGACGATTATCATTTTTCCCTGTTTTATATCATTTATTGCTTCTTCGATAGTGTTGAACATTCTCTGCTGATCCCCCTAGACCCAACCATATTTTACAAGTTTATCCCATGTAAGAGAATTTTTCATCTCCCCGCCTTGGTCAGCGTTGGAAAAACGAGTATTCAAAAATTTAGTTATATATTTACCAAGGATATCTGTTTCAATATTTACGGCATCGCCCTCTCTGAGTTCTGAAAGTGTAGTTTCCGAGATAGTTGTCGGAATGATGCCGACTGAAAAGGTATCTGTAGTGACATCTATTACTGTGAGGCTTATTCCGTCTATTGCGACTGAGCCTTTGGGAACGATCCCGGATAGGATATCAGGGCCGGCATTGAAAAAATATTTCATTGTCTCGGAATATGTTTCTATTTTGCTGACCATGGCAAGTCCGTCTATATGACCGGAAACGATGTGACCGTCAAGCCTTGAATCCAGTCTCATAGCCCTTTCAAGGTTTACCCGTGAACCGTTTTTAAAATCTCCGAGTTTTGTCTTCTTTCGCGTCTCTTCCATTATCTCTATGCTGAAGGATCTGTCGTCGGACCGGATTACTGTGCTGCACGCGCCTGAGATCGATACGGAATCGCCGATACGCAGCTCCCCGGCTATCCTGGGCGCTTCAATGTCGAGCTGCCAGACATCGCCCCTCGGATGTATTGCGGAAACTTTGCCTATAGTCTCTATAAGTCCGGTGAACATGAAAACACACCCCTGATCCATATGTCATCCCCGCAGGCGGAGGTCTTGATATCTTTAATGCTTATCGCATCGTCGAGTCTGCCAAGTTCAAGGTATTCGGTAAAGCGTATCCCGCTTCCCAGTATCTTTGGCGCCAAAAATAGTGATATCTCGTCGGCCAGAGCGGATCTGATCAGTGAGCTTGTCAGTTTAGCTCCGCATTCGATCATCAGATAGTTTACACCTATTTCACACAATTTAGCCATAACAAATTCCAACTCACTGCATCCATGCGCATCTATAGTGTAGACCTCAGCCCCAAGTTCCCTGATCCCGGTGATTTTTTCAGTTGACGCATCACTGGCAGTGAAGAAGATAAGATCTTTTTCTTTAAAAAGAGCCGCTGACAGAGGGGTCCTCAGCCTTCTGTCAAGGATAACCCTTTTAGGTGTCCTTCCTTCAGCTTCTCTGACCGTAAAAGTCGGGTCGTCTGCAAGGACAGTTCCTGCTCCGCTGAGCAGTGCGTCGTTCTCAGCCCTGATCATGTGGACTTTCTGTCTTGAGCATTCATTAGTGATCCATTTGCTTGAACCGTCCTTCAGCGCAATGTTCCCGTCTATTGAAGCTGCAATTTTTATGGTGATCCATGGACGCCCGTTTCTCATCCTTCTTATGAATCCCCTGTTCATCCATTTTGACTCTTTTTCAAGAACTCCGCTTGTTACCTCCACCCCGGCATCCCGGAGCATGTTTTCTCCACGGCAGTCCACTATAGGGTTTGGGTCTGTCATTCCGGTCACGACGCGCGAAACTCCTTTTTCGATCAGCATCGGCGCACATGGCGGGGTCCTTCCCTGATGGCAGCATGGTTCAAGGTTGACGTATACGGTGGAACCTTTTACATTCCCTCCGGCATTCCTGACCGCTTCAACCTCCGCGTGAGGTTCTCCGCAGCTCTTATGCCACCCCGTGCCAATTATTTCTGAATCACGCACTATAACGCATCCGACCCGTGGATTGGGACTCACAGAACCGGTACCGTTCAAAGCTAAGGAAAGCGCCATCCTCATATAGTGTTCATCTTGTATCTTCTGATCATGAGAGGTCAATTCTCCGGACTCCCTTCATCTGCCTGCCTGAGATGTTCCTGTATCCTTTTAGCCAGTGTCCTGCCTATTCCCGGAGCTGAAGCCAGATCTTCCTCGGCGATATCCATTATAGCTCTTGTACTTCCAAATTTTGTTATGAGCTGAGCCGCTTTGGTCCTTCCCACTCCGTGAACATCTTCAAGTTTGCTTCTCCTGAAATTTTTGCCCCTGGCTGCCCTGTGGGATGTTATCGCATATCTGTGAGATTCGTCTCTTACGTGCTGCAGGAGCCTCAGTGCAGGATCTGTGTGATCGAGACGTATGGGTTCCTTTTGATCCGGTATGTATATCTCTTCATTTTCCTTGGCCAGGGAAATTACCGGTATGCTGATGATCTCAAGTTCCCTCAACGCTTCCATTGCAAATTCAAGCTGTACCGGACCGCCGTCGATCAGGATAAGCTGGGGCATCGGTTCCTGTCCGTCCATGCACCTTTTGTATCTCCTAAGCAGAGTTTCCTTCATAGATCTGAAGTCATCTATGCCCTCGACAGTCTTTATGTTGAACCTTCTGTACAGGGAGGTGTTCGGGTATCCCTGCTCAAAGACGACCACTACACCTACTGTCTCTTTCCCGGCAGTGTGTGATATGTCGAAACCATCTATCCTCCACGGGAGCATGGGCAGTTTTAAAATATTCTGAAGGCGGTTCAGCGTCTCCCAGAAGTTGTCCCTGCCTGCCTCTATCTCCGGAATGTTGTTTCGCTGGCGGCTGACTCTCCAGATCGCCCTGATCGTGTCTCGAAGTGCAGCTGCCTCCTCAAATTCAAGGTTCTGCGCTGACCTGTCCATTTTTTTTCTTAGCTTTTCGACAAGCTCAAGACCTTTGCCCTGCAGCATCATTATTACATCCGCTGCCCTTTCCCTGTACTCATTTTCAGTGCAAAGCCCTGCACAGGGAGCAAGGCAGTGTCCAAGTGAGTGCCTCATACATGGGCGTACCTTTTTGTTTGGCTCTTTTATTTCCCCCTTGCAGTAACGCAGCGGGAGATAGCGCTCTATAAGGCGAAGAAGTTCCCTCACCTCTGAGACTCTTACGAACGGGCCTATATAAACTGCACCGTCATCCTGCTTATGCCTTGTGACCACAATACGTGGGAATTTCTCTGATGTGACCTTTATATATGCGTACCGCTCGTTCATTTTGAGGTCGACATTGAAGAAGGGCTGGTACAATTTTATCAGTCTGTTTTCTAGGATAAGGGCCTCTATTTCTGTCTCTGTCCTGATGGTTGAAATATCAGATATTGTATCGACCAGTTTCCTCAGCCTGGGCGAAGCGAAGTTGGAATGGCGAAAATATGAAGAGACCCTCTTCTTGAGGGATTTTGCCTTGCCGACGTAAATTATTTTGCCGTCCGGAGCACGCATCATATATACTCCGGGTTTATCCGGGAATGCTTTTATATGATTAAGAAGGTCTTCTCTTTTCAAAAAAATTTCCTTTCCGTGATTGCTGATGTCAGGCTCATGGTATAGGATATCATAGTATTGTTAAAGCAGCATTCAGGAGGTGCCACAATGGCTCTGGTAGTTTATAACGATCTTACGAGAAAAAAAGAACCATTTGAACCAATAGAAAAAGACAAGGTCAGATTTTACGTCTGCGGACCTACTGTATATGATTTTTTCCACATCGGCAACGCCAGGCCTTTCGTTCTCTTTGATCTCTTCAGGAGATATCTTGAGGCAACCGGCTACGAGGTAACGTTTGTCCAGAATTTCACCGACATAGACGACAAAATGATAAGACGCGCAAACGAGACGGGAACAACTGTCCCTGAGTTGGCGGAAAGATTCATTGCGGAATATTTCGAGGATGCCGATGCTCTTGGTATCAAGAGAGCTGATATCCACCCCAGAGCTACACACGAAATAGGGGAGATCATCAAGATCGTTGAGACACTAATAGAGAAAGGCCACGCTTATGAAAAAGAAGGTGATGTCTACTTTTCTGTAGTAAGTTTCCCGGAATACGGCAAACTATCAAAACAGAGCATAGACGAACTTGTGAGCGGAGCAAGGATCGAAGTTGATGAAAGGAAGAACAATCCGCTTGATTTTGCGCTCTGGAAGGCCAGCAAGCCGGGTGAGCCTTTCTGGGAGAGTCCGTGGGGCAAAGGCCGACCGGGCTGGCACATCGAATGCAGCGCAATGTCTACTAAGTATCTCGGAGACTCGATAGATATCCACGGCGGCGGCAGCGACCTTGTATTCCCCCACCACGAGAACGAGATAGCTCAGTCTGAGTGCGCTTCCGGGTGCCAGTTTGTAAAATACTGGCTCCATAACGCATACATAATGATCGACAAAGAAAAGATGTCTAAATCCCTTGGGAATTTCATGACGGTTAGGGATATCAGGAAGAAATTCAACCCGCTTGTGCTTCGCTACTTCCTCCTGAGCGCCCACTACCGTTCTCCCATTAATTTTTCAAAAGAAGGTCTGGACCAGGCACAGAGCGCGCTCGAAAGGATCAATAACTGCTATTCCGACCTTAATTTCGCCGTGGCAAACCGTAACCCCTGTGAGAAGGATGACGCACTTGCCGAAGCTGTTACCCGTGCCCGGCAAGGTTATAGAGATTCTATGGAAGATGATTTCAACACAGCCGGGGCTCTTGGCAGCATATTTGACTTAGTCAGGGCGGTTAATGTCCATCTGACGGAGAACGAGGGTTTATACAGGGAGGGCATAAAGGCTGCAAAGGATTTCTTTGATGATGTGAACAGGGTATTTGGATTCTTTCAGACTGAGGAAGGGTCTGATGCTGAGATAGACGCACTTCTTGCTGAGAGGGTCGAGGCCAGGAACTCCAAGAATTTCAAAAGATCGGACGAAATCAGGGATCTGCTGGCAGCAAAAGGGATAATAATCGAAGATACGCCGCAGGGCGCACGCTGGAAAAGACAGATCTAGCCCTGAAAACTTTATAATAATAGCCCCGGACGTTGAAGCTGATGTCCGGGGCTATTATTATTTATCTGATTTGAACTGATCTATTTTTAGCCACCGCCGATAAGCGGGAATATCCTTACGTCGTCACCGTCTTTAAGGGGTGTATCATCCTTTTGGAGATGGAGCATATGATGACCGTTGACGAGAATGTTGACCCTTTTGGATATCTTGTCTCCGTCCATGCAGAAATCACGGAAATTTTTTCCGAACTTCGCATTCAGATCCTCCATAAGGAGCCCAAGAGTCGGCCTTAAGGGCATCGATATCTCCTTGGTGCCGACCATAGTCCTTATCTCAGCGAAAAAACCTATTTTTATCATGGACTCCCTCCTCACACTATCCAACACGCCTATATAGTATATCCTGTTTTAAAACAGATCCGCGGGTAAGGTGCAGATATGCCCGCGGATCGCTTTTTCTTTTGAAGTCCGGCTGTTGTTGGAGAATAACCCGGTTTTTAGATAGTCATAAACTCCCTGAGTCCGAGTGCTTCAAGTCTTTCCGGTGTGGGGACTCCGTTTTCATCCCAGCCTCTTGCCTCATAGTAATGAGGGAGCATTTCAGGGACGCGGCTTACGTTGCCCTTCATCGGACCTGAGCTGATAGGATCGTTGAACATCCTTGCAGGCAGCGTGTCGTCTGCTTTGGTATATCCTACGCTGAGATTGTACAGCTTTTCAAGGTTGTATATCCTCTCGCCTGCCAATGCAACTTCGTCACCGGTAAATTCAATGCCTGATGCTCCTGTGATCTCACCTGCGATAGCTGGAGCTCCCAATGCAAATGTTGTAAAGAGGCACATGCCTGCGGAGTCAACTGCAGCTGTAAGATCCTGGAATCCCTTTACCCATGCCGGTTTTTCAACAATGGACTGCTGATCAAGTTTTTCCGGCAGGCCAAGGATCTCAGGAGATATGGTATATCCGCGGACGTGGCAGCCACCCCTGTTTGATGTAGCGTAATTGAGTCCTATCCCCTGGATACCGCGTGGGTCATATGCCGGCATTTCCTGCTTCTTAGCTGTCATGGAGAATTCGGGATGTCCAAATTTGCTTGCCATCCTGAATGAACCCTCTGCAAGCTCATTGCCGAAGCCTTTTCTGTACGCGGTTGCCTCAACGAGAGCTATAAGAGCATCTTCGCTGCCGAACTTGAGCTCGTGTCCGACTTCATCTTTTCCTATGGCACCCGTTTCATACAGTTCCATAGCTGCTGCCATCGTACTGCCCATTGTGATCGTATCGAGTCCGAGTTCGTTGCAGATGAAGTTGGCCTTGTTTATGACATCGATGTTGTCTATGCCGCAGTCAGGACCAAAGCACCAGACTGTTTCATATTCAGGGCCTTCACCCTCTCCTGCGTATTTGCCTTCACTCCATGCGACCCTTCCGCATCCGATCGAACAGTAGGCACATGCCTTATTTTTGTGCAACCTGGTTGCGGCAAGTGATTCTCCTCCGACCTTGTCCGCAGTCTCAAAATGTGACTCCCTAAAATTCCTGGTCGGGAGAGAGCCGACTGAGTTGAGGATGTTTACGAGAACGTTCGTTCCAAACGCAGGAAGGCCGCCGCTCGTGACTGCGTTTTCCTTGAGCAGTTTTTTACTTGCCCTGACTGCAGCGAGGAACTTATCCTTGTCTCCGATCTTTACTCCTTTAGTGCCTCTGACAACAACAGCTTTAAGGTTCTTGGAACCCATTACGGCACCAACGCCGCTTCGTCCGGCTGCCCTGTGGTCATCGTTCATTATGTTGGCAAACAGGACTTTGTTCTCTCCTGCAGGCCCGATGCATGCCACTTTTGCGTCCGGATCATGCTTTGCAAGGAGCGCCGCTGTTGTATCCGGGACATTCTTTCCCCAGAGGTCTGATGCGTCACATAGTTCCGTCGTTCCATTGTAGATGTTGAGATAGACAGGTTTTGACGACTGTCCCTCAAAAATCACCATGTCATATCCGGCGTATTTCAGTTCCGGCCCCCAGTATCCGCCTGAATTGGATCCGGCAAGGGTACCGTTGAGAGGCGCGCGGGTCACTACTTCATATCTGCCTGTGCTCGAACCCATGGTACCTGTGAGCACACCGGTTGCAAATATCAGGTTGTTCTCGGGTCCGAGAGGATCTACGCCCGGTTTGACTTCTTTCATGTAGTAATAGACGCCCAGCCCTCTGCACCCGAGGTATTTCTTTGCAGCTTCCATATCAAGAGCTTCTTTTATTACTGTTCCGTCTGTGAGGTTTACCCTCAGGATAGTCTCTGTCCAGCCTGCCATATTACTTCACCTCCTCAAGAGCTTGTTTCATTTTGGCTGAAAATGTTTTTTTCCTGTTAAGTGTAGCGGTATCTGCGGGGACATATTCGATCGCTGCAGTGGGACAGAATTCAGCACAAAGAGGCTCTCCGTCACAATGGTTGCACTTTATTGCCACTTTAGCGACCCTGTCGAAAGCGATATTTCCGAAAGGACATGCCATAACGCACATTCTGCATCCAATGCACTTGTCCTCTTCAACCTGTACCACTCCGGTCTCCTCGTCACGGACGAGGGCTTTGGTTTTGCAGACTGCCATGCATGCTGCTTCTTCACACTGAAAGCACATCATCGGGACGTTGCTGCCCTTGTCGAATCTAAAGACATTGACTCTTGAGATCGCCGGTCTGCATTCTCCGTTATGAAACAGTGAACAGGCCAGTTCACAGGTCCCGCAGCCGATACATTTCTCCGGCGATGTTAAAAGTATCATTTCCATGCCGCATTCCTCCCTGTACTTTTTTAGATTCCCGTATCTTACGGGTGTTGTAAAGACAAAAGGAGACCCGCTAAGGGCCTCCTTCTTTGCTGACCGGCAGGCGGCGGGATCGCTCCCGCTGCCCAATGCCCGGAGTTTCTGCGTGAGATACTCCGGGTCGAAGGACATATATTATTGACGCTTTTATTTCTTTTGAGACTCTGTTAAAAATTTGACGCTTTCGATGTATTTCTGGCAGTGGTTGCAGTGATCACGGTCATTCTCAGGCCTGCCTGCCCAGTCGAGCATTTCCTTTGTAGCAAAGTAGATCCCGCATCTTTTGCACTGCAGCACGTCGAATTCCTTATACCAGATCTTTCTCTTTCCGGGCGTTTCTTCGTAGGTTATTTTTCCGGTAGGACATACAGTCGCACAGGAGAGACAGCCTATGCAGGCATCGGTCTCAAGTTCATACGGAGGTGCCACATGCCGGTCAAAACCTCTGCCGACAAGCTCTATCGCCTTTGTCCCGCCAGCTTCGCATGCTCTGACGCAGCGACCGCACCTGATGCAGAGATCAGGCTCCAAAGCAAACCGCTCCTCGCGATCAACGCCGTATTTAGCGCAGAGCTGTTGGATGATCGGGGCCTTGGGGTTTCTGTTTACCAAGAGCTGAAGGACCGTATTCCTCGCCCTTCGTACTCTCTCTGTCTCAGTCTCCACAGATATATTCCTTGTGATCGGAAACATGCACGAAGCAACTATCTTTTTGTTTCCCATGTCCTCTATCTCGACAGAACATAGCCTGCAGTTTCCGTCAAGGGTGAGCCCCTCGTGGTTGCAGAGTGTCGGGATATCGATACCGTTTGCCTGCGCAGCGTGAAGTATAGTCGTTCCTTTTTCCACTTTTAACGGTATGTCGTTGATAGTTATCTCAATCATCATCGATCACCTCATTGACTATGTCCACTGATGAGAACGGGCATACTTCAAAACATGCCCCGCACCTTATGCAGCCTTCCTGTTTGATACAGTATTTCCCGCTGTCAAGTTTTTCAATAGTATCGGCAGGACAGTTCTTTGAGCAGAGGCCGCAGCTTTTGCATTTTTCTTCATCGATCTTTATCCTGAACATTCCCTGACAAACTCCTGATCTGCAGAAATGCTCCTTTTCGTGCTCAATATATTCCTCTTTAAAATATTTTATTGTAGACAGTACCGGATTTGCTGCAGACTGCCCCAATGCGCAAAGAGAGGTATCCGAGATGTCCTCGGCAAGATCTTCGAGCGCCTTAGTATCGCCCTCCCGGCCTTTTCCGTTTGTCAGGTCGTGCAGGATCATCTGCATTTTTTTCAGGCCTTCTCTGCAGGGAACACATTTGCCGCATGATTCCTCGACAAGGAAATCGATGAAATAACGCGCTATATCTACCATACAGGTCCTGTCGTCCATTACTATCATGCCGCCCGAACCCATCATCGACCCTGCCTCTGTAAGGCTGTCGAAGTCAACAGGGGTGTCAAGCATCGAGGCAGGAAGGCATCCTCCTGATGGTCCCCCGGTCTGGACGGCTTTGAAAGGACGTTTTTGGGCTACTCCTCCGCCTATATCGTAAATTATCTGCCTCAGTGTCGTTCCCATTGGCACCTCGACAAGTCCAGTATTTTTGACCTTGCCTACAAGGGCGAATACCTTCGTGCCTGAATTGTTTTCGGTTCCGATACTTCTGAACCATTCCGAACCGTTTGTAATGATATGTGGCACGTTTGCCCATGTTTCTACGTTGTTGAGCACTGTAGGAGACTCCCAGAGGCCCCTTTCTGTAGATCTTATGTACTTGACCCTGGGGACTCCCGGCTTTCCCTCTATAGAGGTCATGAGTGCAGTAGACTCGCCGCAGACAAAAGATCCTCCGCCTTCGCAGATCTCGACATGAAAATCAAAACCTGTGCCGAGTATGTTGGTGCCAAGCAGTCCTGCCTCTTCTAGGTTTTTTATCGCGTTTGCAAGCCTCTTGACGGCCAGCGGGTATTCATGCCTTACATATATGATGCCTTCGCTGGAACCGATTGCGTAAGCACCGATGGTGAGCCCCTCTATAACAGAATAGGGATCCCCCTCCATAAGCGCCCTGTCCATAAATGCACCCGGGTCACCCTCGTCACCGTTGACAAGCACATAGCGCATCTCTGAAGCTGAGTTGCGGCAGGATTCCCACTTTACTCCTGTCGGGAAACCGCCGCCGCCTCTGCCTCTTAGTCCCGACGCCTTTATTTCATTGCAGATTTCCTCGGGGGCCATAGACTCCAATGCTCTTATAAGTCCTGAATATCCGCCGTGAGCGATATAATCTTCAAGATCGAGCGGAGACATTGTGCTCATTTTGCCAAGGATAATTTTTTTCTGTTTGGCCAGGAAGGGTATATTTTCTGCAGAGGGGACTTCTGCAGGCTTATCGTCAAGTCCGGACATCGCTTTAGCCTTATAAGGAATGTTCTCCTTTATTGATCCAATGATACCCTCAATGTCATCAACTGTTACTTTCTGATAATATAGCCCGTCAGGTTCGACATGAACGACAGGTCCGTTCTCGCATGGTCCCATGCAGCCTGTGATACCTGTTCTGATCAATTTTTCCGTTTCTTTTTCTTCGGGTCGTATAAGGACTTTGATGCTGTGCCATAATGAGGTGTTTTCATCAGAAGAAGATTTATTGCCTAAAGCTTTGATAAATTCTTCAGCAATAGCCATGCTGCCGTTTGCAACACATCCCGGACCTCCGCATATCCAGATCTCTTTCCCCTTATCTTGCTTTTGTGAAATCTCATTTTTGTAATTTTTCAAGTCAGAAAGAGTATCGAATCTCATGCAAAAGCCCCCTCTGCCAGAAGCTCTGCTGCTTTGGACGGTCCCATCCTGCCAAAAGAATTTTCGCCGGATGTTACGACCGGAGCAAGCGCGCAGGCACCGACACAGTTAACTGTTTCAAGAGTGTATTCGCCGTCTTCTGTGACTCCGCCTGTCTTGATGGCAAGCTGTTTTTCAAGTTCCTGAAGAACTGCGGCAGAACCGCGCAGGTGGCATGCTGTTCCTGTACAGACACGTATTATCCTGCGGCCCTTTTTCTTTTGGCTCAGTGCCCGGTAGAATGTCACAACAGCAAATACGCGGCTTTCTGAAATACCAAGGTGTTCTGCTACAGTGCGCATTGCTTCAATTGAAATGTAGTTTTCTGATTCCTGGATATCGAGAAGAATTGCAAGTAAATATCTGGGATCTTGCCTATGTTTATGCAAAATCTCAGCGATTCGATCGATCTCCCCCAAAAAGACCGCCCCCTCGCGTATGCGGATCATTTGACTCACGTATAAAGATTAGCACTGGGTCATTGAAAGTCAAGCAGCGATATTCAAATAATTTAAACAATGTAACTGCTGAGGCTGTGCCGGGTCATCCATAACTACATTGCCAAGTGCTGTTTATTCTTAAGGCCGATCCGTCGCTGGGGAAGACGCGCCAGACTTAACATGATTATCGCCATTCCTCGTAATTATCAAAACTCACTCAAACAGTTCTCTGACCTTCTTCAATTCCTGAATGATGGCAATGCCTTGCGGACAATGACTCTCGCAATTGCCGCACTCGACGCACTTGGATGCCGGGGCTGCCATCCTCAAAACCATCCTGTATATTTGTTTCGCAGCAGGAATATGATCAAAAACCCAGTAATCATTATAAGCTGAAAAACAGCCGGGGATATTTATTCCGACAGTGCAAGGCATACAATAGGAACATGCGGTGCAGTTTACTTTTGTCTTTTCTTTAACTATATCCTTGATTTTTTCAACAAGCGCGATCTCTTTTACTGTCAAAGAATCGGCTTCAGCTTTTTCTGCCACCCTAAGATTTTCTATAACATCATCCATTATAGTCATACCGCTTAATGCAACAGATACCTTAGGATCGTTCCACACCCATCTGAGGGCCAGTTCCGCAGGCGTTCTTCTCACTTCAGCCTGATCAAGGAGAACTTTTGCTTCTTCCGGCAGCCGCACCAGGTTGCCGCCTCTAAGAGGCTCCATAACTACAATACCTAACTCCTTTGCTGCTGCGTATTCCAATCCTTCCCTGCCGGCCTGAAAATTTTCATCCAGATAATTATACTGGATCTGGCAGAATGACCAGTTATAATAATCTACAATTTCCTTGAATAAATCCACCTGGTCATGAAAAGAAAATCCGGCGTATTTTATTCTTCCGTCTTTTATCGCCTGATTTAAGAAGCCGCTTATATCAGCCTCTTTAAGCACAGGCCAGTAATTTTTATTCAGTCCATGCACCAGATAAAAATCAACAGCATCTGTCTCCAGGCGTTCCAATTGTATATTCAGATACTTATCCATATCTGCGCGAGTCTTTATCAGCCAGCTCGGCAGTTTTGTGGCCAGTTTTACCCGCTTTCTATACCCGTCCTTCAGAGCTTTTGCGACAAAAAGCTCGCTGGAGCCTCCCTCGTTAAAGCCGCTGCCATGATATGGGTACGCGGTGTCTACATAATTTACGCCTGCGTCAATGGCAGACCTGATCATTTTCATGGCATTATACTCGTCGATGTTTGTCGGATCATCGCCAATGATCGGCAGTCTCATACATCCGAATCCCAAGACAGAAACATCCTCGTTTGTTTTGCCAAATTTTCTATACTGCATATAAATACCCCTTCCATATTTAGTCTGAAAAGTTAATTTCAGAAAGAATTTCACGTGATATTATTCCATATCTGCAAAAGGCAGCTACTGATCGCTTAGAGCGAAGAAGCTGCCTTAAAGTAAGGACCGTCTGATCTACAAGTCAGATATTACAGGAATGAAACTGCGGTGGACTGTGCTCCATATTTTATGCCGCTTATCTCATCCAGTTTCTGCACGTTGTGTATTGCGTCTATGTAACGGATCGTTCCGCTCTTTGCCCTCATGACAAGTGAAGATGTGTATACGGCATCTCCGGAGTAACGTACGCCCTTGAGCCAGTCTCCGTCAGTCACGCCGGTAGCAGCGAAGAATACGTTTTCGCACGCGACAAGATCGTTTAAATGAAGGACTTTGTTGATGTCCATACCCTTCTCTTTGCACTTTTCTCTCTCTTCATCGTTGCGCGGCCAAAGTTTGCACTGCATGTTTCCGCCGACGCACTTTACAGCACATGCTGTGATAACGGCTTCGGGAGATCCTCCGATCCCCATGAGGAGGTCGATACCGGCATTCGGTTTGCATGTTGAGAGAGCGCCTGCTACGTCACCGTCAGGGATGAGCCTGATACGGGCATGCATAGAGCGGATCTCTTTAATAAGTTCTTCGTGCCTTGGTCTGTCGAGAATTATTACGGTCACGTCTTCAACAGATTTTCTTAGTGCTCTGGCAACCGCCCTGATATTGTCCGACGGAGAGGCATCAATGTTGATCGCATGTGCCGCAAAGGGACCGGTTGCTATCTTGTCCATATAGAAAATATGCTGTGGGTCAAACATAGAACCACGCTCTGCAAATGCGACTACGCTGACTGCGTTCGGAAGGCCCTGTGCAGTAAGACGGGTCCCGTCGATCGGGTCTACTGCGATGTCGACCTGTGGATCACATCCCGTACCAAGTTTTTCTCCGTTAAAGAGCATTGGAGCTTCGTCTTTCTCCCCTTCGCCGATAACGACCTGACCGTCCATGTTGACGTTGTTGAGCATGAAACGCATCGCATTAACTGCGGCACCGTCAACTCCGTTCTTGTCCCCGCGTCCCATCCACCGTCCAGCGGACATAGCCGCAGCTTCCGTAGCACGAACCATTTCGAGAGCCATGTTTCTGTCTGGAACAGCCATTTGCAAATCCTCCATATTATTATGTATTATTTTATAGTCGAGTTCTCCCCCAGTTGAGGAAATCTATTGAAGACCTCTTCTATATGTTTAAGATAATACTCCAAATCAAATAAAGATTCCAGCTCACTCTCACTCATTTTCTTGATCCTTGGGTCATTTTTGAGCAGCTCAAGAAGAGGTACTTTTTCGTTCCAGCACCTCATTGCATTGCTTTGTGCTATCGTGTATGCCTCTTCTCTGCTGATTCCTTCTCTTTCTACAAGTGCAATGAGTATCCTGCCTGAGAAAAGAAGGCCTTTTGTAATATCTATATTATCTTTCATTTTTTGTTTATTTACAGTAATTCCATTTATAATTTTTGTCATTGTCTTGGTCATGTAAAGTATCAGGTGAAAGACATCAGGCCACATTACCCTTTCAACAGAAGAGTGGCTGATGTCACGTTCATGCCAGAGGGCGATATTTTCGACGGCGGGAACTGTATAGCCTCTCAGAAGCCTGGCCATTCCGCATACCCTTTCACTTAGTATGGGGTTTTTCTTGTGAGGCATTGCGGATGACCCCTTCTGACCTTTTTTGAAAGGTTCAAGGGCCTCCAGAACTTCAGTCCTTTGAAGATGACGTACCTCCAGAGCCAGCCTTTCCAGCGATGCTCCGCAAATAGCAAGGTCGGTTACGATACGGGCGTGCCTGTCCCTCTGGATGACCTGAGTTGATACGGGATCTACATCAAGCCCGAGAAGTTCGCAGGTCCTTGCTTCTATCGAAGGAGGGCAGTTGGCATAAGTGCCGACTGCTCCGGAGAGGCCGCCTACCATTATCTCTTTCTTGGTCTGAGTTATCCTCTCTATATCCCGACCTATCTCAGCGTAGTGATTGAGCATTTTAAGGCCAAAGGTCGTCGGCTCTGCGTGTATGCCATGAGTCCTACCTGCACAGGGTGTCATCTTGTACTCCAAAGCCTTTTCTCCGATCATTTTATGAAGGGCATAAAGTGCATCCAGCACAGTTTCCATGCTCTCTGAAAGAAGGAGAGACGAGGCTGTATCGATCACGTCGCTGCTTGTCAGTCCAAGGTGGACATACCGGCCTGACTCTCCTATGCATTCGGCAACGCTGGAAACAAATGCGATGACGTCGTGCTGTGTAACCTCTTCTATCTCGCGTATCCTTTCAACGCTGAAAGAGGCTTTTTCAACGATATTCCTGTAGTCTTCATCTGGTATCTTTCCTGCCTCGTTCCAGGCCTTACATACAGCAAGTTCAACATCCAGCCATTTCTGGAAACGGTTCTGGTCGTTCCAGATCGCCTTTATCTCAGGAGTTTCGTAACGTTCGATCATTTATATGCCCCCTATTTGTCAAAGCTGTTCTTTTCTCTTTTCCAGTCTTCCCGTACTGTTTCAAGCCATTCAAAATAGGCTCCGCTTTTGAAGTCCGGGAAGGTATAGAAAAAGCTTTCCCATCTGCCCTTCCTTCTGCAAAGCGTCACCTCTGCAAAAATACCGTCCCTGAGGTATATCCTGTGTGCCTGGCCTTTCGTGGAAGCAAGCAGTAACCTTGCTCCGTCAATTGTGCCCGGATCAAGGTTCACCCTTCTTTTTGCTCCGGTCGCCTTTTCAAGACCGCATGTCAGTATCTTCCAGTCAGGTAGGTCTGACATGTTGAAAAGGCCGGGATACGAAAAGAAGCACCTGTCAAGTTCAGGAGCAATATCTTCATAATAGTTGGTCCATGTAAACGGTATAAAGGGACTGATGCGCTCAGGCTCTCCCCATGCTTCAAAAAGAAGTTCCCTCGCGTTGTTGAATATGCCCATATCTCCCCTTGGGACCAGAAGCGCAACTATCTTTTTTACCAATGGATCCCTTGGATGTCTTTCTTTACGTTCGTTTCTGACGCATTCCTGATCAGTCATTGTTTTCTATGTCAAGCAGTGTATCTATGAATGTCTTTGGGTCAAAGAGCTGAAGGTCGTCAACTCCCTCGCCCAGTCCAACATATCTGATGGGCATCCTGAGCTTTTCGGCAATTGCAAGTATTATTCCGCCCTTCGACGTGTTGTCGAATTTTGTAAGAACAACTCCGGTGACCGGCATTACCTTACTGAAGGTTTCGGCCTGCATGAAACCGTTCTGACCTGTTACAGCGTCAAGGACTATCAACGCTTCTGCCGGTCCTTCAGGTATTTCGCGTTTAACTATCCTGTAGACCTTGGCAAGCTCCTCCATGAGGTTGGATTTTGTGTGGAGCCTTCCGGCAGTATCTGCAATGATAACATCATAGCTGCCCGCCTTTGCCGCCATTATCGCGTCAAAAACCACAGCCGCAGGATCGCTGTCCTGACTTTGTGCTATAACGCGGACATCGGTCCTTTCGCCCCATGCCTTGAGCTGTTCGATAGCTGCCGCTCTGAATGTATCGGCAGCTGCGAGGAGTACCTTTTTTCCTTCTTTTTTAAGCTGTGCAGCAAGCTTTCCAGCTGTCGTTGTTTTTCCGCTTCCGTTAACACCGACCATTAGTATTACGGCCGGCTTTTTGCTGACGTCCAACGGGACTCCCATTCCTTTAACTTCCTGGAGCTGGTCTATAAGTAACTTAGAAAATACTGACCTAAGTTCAGATGTCTTTGATATTCTCTCGTCTATTGCTCTTTGTTTGAGCCTTTTTATAAGTGTTTCCGTAAGGTCTATCCCGACATCACCAAAAATCAGCAGTTCTTCCAGATCATCCCAGAATACATCCGATATCGGTTCATCTGAAAATAGGTTGGATATACCCTGTGTCCATTTATTTCCTGTATTTTTGAGCTTATTTGCCAGGTTTTTAAAAAGATCCAATTGCTTGCCTCCTATTCCTCAACAACGGCAGGTCTTTCAGATTTTTTTGCTCCGGATCTTCTCCGTCTCGGGCGTCGTGTTTTTTGTTTCGAAGTTTCTGTTTTTTCGCACTCTTTTTCTTTTATTGGCGGAACAGATGGTTTTTTTAGGATTTCCTTATTTACTTTCTCTTTTTGCTGATCTTTAAGTCCTGCAGGAAGCTTTCGCGGTCTTCTCTTCTTTTTGAAGGCTTTGCCTTCTACGGAAGGAGTCTGGTCTATCTCTTTTCTCTTTTCCTTCCTGCTGTCATCCCTTCCTCTGCGTACCTTTGTTTCAGTGCCGGCATAGCTTTCAGGCAGCTTCATACTCGGCCTGGCCGGTGCGGTCTCTTCTGTTTCACCTGCTGTTATCCAGTCCTTGCCGGAGACAACGGTCTCCTTGAATTCATCAAACTTCTCTATTGGGATCTTTATCTCTCCCCTTGCAGGCACGTAGCACCGGACACTGTTTGTGTGAATTTCCACTCCGGAAACAACGACGTTCCCGTTCGGAGTCTTGATCTTTGTGCCGGGATTTGGAAGTTTTTCCCAGAGTTCCCTGTAAACATTGTGTTCATAACACATGCAGCACATCAGCCTGCCGCAAATGCCGGAAATTTTTGCAGGGTTAAGGGCAAGGTTTTGTTCCTTGACCATTTTTATGCATATGGGAGCGAACTGGTTGAGCCAGTAGCTGCAGCAGCATGGCTGACCGCAAGGTCCTATGCCCCTGATGATCTTGGCTTCATCACGAACGCCTATCTGCCTGAGTTCTATCCTTGTTTTGAACTCCCTTGCAAGATCACGGACGTATGCCCTGAAATCCACCCTCTGCTCAGAAGAGAAATAGAAGAACAGCTTCCTTCTGTGCCGCAGGAACTCAACATCGATCAGTTTCATTTCCAGCTCGTGCGGCTTGAGTATCTCTATAGCACTTTTCAGGATGCCCTTTTCTTCTTCCCTGTAGAGGTCGCCTGTCTCAATATCCTCATCAGATGCAAAGGATATGAAAGTAAGATCTGTGACAAGCGGTTCCGCTGTCTTGGATGCAGAATCCCCATGTTCTGCCGCATTTCTCAGAAGTCTGTATTCGGCCTCCTGTTCTGGGGTCAAAAAGCCTGCTGTTACTGCCAGTTCCTCTCCCCTGTGTGATTCGACTACTACTGTCTCACCTTTCGCGATAGGCTCTTCAGTACTGTATTCTAAAATGCCAAGATACCTTGGCTTACCGTAAATTGCTAAATATTTGTTCACAGGGAACACCCTCCTTGATGACCATGTAGGTCAGATCCTGTATCATCGGCACAGAAAGCCTTTTTGATCCCATCAGCCTTATCAGCGAATCAAGGTCTGCCGCCTCTCTGAATTTTCCTTTTTCTGAAAGATCCTTAATCCAGCTGCCTATCTCAAGATATAGTATTTCCGGATCTTTTTTTCTTCCTGCGGCTATCCACTCTGCCCATTCTTCGTCAGAAACCGGGTTTGCCCTTGCCTGGGCAATTTCTCCAGGCAAATCAATGCGTACAGACCATACCCGGCTTTTGATCGTAGGAATAAGTTTGTCTTCTTCATAGACAAACAGGACACAGCTGTGTTCGGGAGGCTCCTCTGTAAGCTTCAGGAGACTGTTTGAAGCCTCCAGCGAGAGTTTCTCCGCACACCAAATAACTGCCATCCTTCTGTCTGATACCAGAGGATGGAGCGCAAGCTCGCCTTGCAGGGTCCTGCATTCATCGATCGAAGGCGGGACGAGGTGCTTGCCGGCATGGATAAGGTCCGGGTGGTTCCCTTCTTTCCAGACCGGGCTGTCACCAAGAATGAGCCTGCCGTAATTCTCTACGAACATTTTCTGCATTATCTCAGGAAGGGCAACAGCCACCGACTGCGGACACCTTTTCATGCTGACAGCAGAAGTTATGTCTTTCCATCCCTGTGAAGACTCAAGGATGGAGAGGGCGTCATTGATCACAGAAGAGCCCCCTTGAGATGACAGATCCTGTGATCTCTTCAAAAACCTCAGCAGTGTTCTTTTCAGCGCATTCAATAACGATCCATCTTTCAGGGTCACGTTTTGAAAGGGCAAGGTATCCTTCACGAATTTTCGCCATGAATGATAATCCTTCACTCTCGAACGAATCCAGATCTCCCCTCGACTTTGCTCTCTTCAAAGCACTCTCGGGTGTTATGTCGAAGAGGATGGTAAGGTCAGGTACAGGAAAAGCTGATAACTTTGCAAGTTCGTCAAATATCTCAAGAGGCAGTCCCCTGCCCCATATCTGATATGCAAGGGTCGAATCGTGGTACCTTTCGCAGACTATGTCCCTGCCTGAGTCAATGGCGGGCTGTATCACAGAAGCTATGTGCTCTGCTCTGTCAAGCATGAACAGATAAGCCTCGCTCCAGTTGTGTTTGAGCTTTCCGCTGATCACGATCTCGCGAAGCACATCACCTCCTGGCCATCCTCCCGGTTCTCTGGTAAAAAGGGCGTCACGTTTTTTTTCCTCAACGAGCCATTTCCAGAATAAAGATGCCTGCGTCGACTTTCCTGAACCATCTATTCCCTCAAAGGTCACAAACATAATATCCCACCCTTACGAGAATTTATAATAACACAAAAAGCCCCGCACTGAGTGCAGGGCATAGTATACATGGCGGAGGCGTGTGCGAATCGAACACACCGGGACCGGCGTTACCGACCCCCACCGGATTTGAAGTCCGGGCCCAGCACCAGCTGAAACTCGCCTCCATGTGGACTGTCGTAGATTAGCAGAAATACCCATAAATTTCAACTTCCAATCAGTATACCGTGTCAATTATAAGCTTTCTTTTCTTAGAGCTGTCGCTTACTTCCCAGCATTTTCCAACATATCGAAGAGACTCCCGAAGCTGTTCGTCCTGATTATAATATATTCTAAGCAGGACATCCCCTTCTGACACCTTGTCTCCGACCTTGTGCAGCAGCCGGATCGCTACAGACGGATCGATCGCATCCTCCTTGGTCAGCCTTCCTCCTCCCAAGGCCCTGAGTCCCTCTCCGATAAAGAGGGCGTCAAGTTTTGAGAGATATCCATCCCTGTCAGACCTTATCTCATAAGCAGAAGATGCTTTTGGGAGCACCCTTCGAGGTTCCCTTATCACTGCGCTGTCTCCCTTTTGAGCAATTATCAGTTCTTCAAATTTCTTAAGGGCCGATCCGTCATCAAGAGCTTTTGCAGAGATCATTAAGCCTTCCTCGAATGTATTTGTTCTGCCCGACATATTCAGCATGTAAGCCGCCAGAGTTACGCAGAGTTCACGGGTATCGGACGGTCCTCTGCCCGAGAGGACCTCTATCGCCTCATAGACCTCGGCAGAATTTCCGACCCATTCGCCAAGTGGCTGTTCCATATCTGTAATGACAGAAACACACATCTTTCCCAGTTTTTGAGATATATCGACAAGATTTTGAGCCAATTCCCTGGCTCTCTCAATGTTGCTCATAAAAGCTCCGCTTCCGCACTTGACATCAAATAGATAACCGTAAGCTCCACCGGCCAGTTTCTTACTGATAATGCTCGCTGTAATGAGAGGTATAGAGGGGATGGTTCCTGTTACGTCCCTAAGTCTGTAAAATTTTCCTTCAGCAGGTGCGAGTTTGAGTGAATGACCGGAGATCGCACATCCTATTTTATTTACCTGATCTCTGAACTCAACTTCAGTAAGGTGCATATTCATACCTGGGATGGACTCAAGCTTGTCTATCGTTCCTCCTGTATATCCAAGGCCGGGACCGCTTAGCTTAGATATCCTGGATCCGCAGGCTGCGACAAGAGGAATTAGTACAAGTGTGGTCTTGTCGCCCACTCCGCCGGTGCTGTGCTTGTCTATGATCCTGTCCTCCGGCGGGTAGTCCAGAATCTCGCCGGAACGAGCAAGTGCCTGAGTGAAATGCATCAGTTCATCTTCGTCCAGCCCGTTGAGAAAAGCGGCCATCAGCCAGGCAGAGATCTGATAATCGGGGATCCCTCCAAGCATAACTGTATTTATAAAGGCCTGCAGTTCTTCTCCTGTGTGTCTCTGTCCGTCCCTTTTCTTTTCTATAAATGCGATCCCGTTGAAGGTCATTCGCTGATCTCCCTCAGAAATGCCGATATAAGCCTGCATATCGAAGCAGAACTGTTTTTCATTGTATCAAGGACTTCCTGGTGGGTAAGCTTGTTTTTGGATATGCCTGCCGCGGCGTTCGCAACACAGGATATGCCGCATACCCTTATCCCCATGTGGTTTGCAGTGATGACCTCAGGGACTGTCGACATGCCGACGATGTCGGCACCGAGGGCTTCAGCCATCCTTATTTCTGCAGGGGTCTCGAAGGATGGGCCTGAAAAAGCTATATATGTACCCTTATTAAGACGAATGTTTTCTTTTTTCGCAGCTTCCTCAAGCTTTTGGATATATTCCCTGTCGTATGCTTCAGTCATGTCCGGGAAACGCGGTCCCATATCATCATTGTTCTCTCCGATAAGAGGGTTGGTGCCCATAAAATTGATGTGATCCAGGATAGCTACGATCCCGCCGGGCGGTATGTCCGTATTTATCCCGCCGGAAGCGTTTGTAACTATCAAAGACTTTATGCCAAGTTCGCCTAGTACCCTTACGGGGAAGACGACTTCTTCCATCGTATACCCTTCGTAATAATGTACCCTCCCCTGCATAATAACTGTAGGTGTGTCCTCAAGGGTCCCGAATACCAGTTTTCCTGCATGTCCCGGAGCTGTCGACCTCGGCCAGTATGGAATATCCTGATATGGTATCACTATAGGGTCTTCTATGCTTTCCGCGAGGCTACCAAGCCCGGAACCGAGTATTATTGCCCTCTCCGGTTTTTGGCCTGTCTTCTCTGAAAGAAATTTGATAGCCTCGGACATTTTCTCAGAATAAAGCATGTCATTCACTCCTTAATTCATGCGGTATCATTACGCCGGCAGCTTCACGTGGCACGATCTCAGCCACAGCACTTGCTTAACTTCTTGGAAAATATTTGTCGTAAAAATCTCTCATCTCTAGATCCAGGTGAGTATATTTTTCTGTTGTTAATATTGAAGAATGACCGAGCAGCTCTTGGAGAGTCCTCTGATCCATTCCTTTTCTCAACAGATGGGTCGCGAAGGTGTGCCTCAATACATGGGGATGTAAACGTGAAGGTGATATTCCTGCCAGGAGGCCTCTTTTCCTTAGGAGCCTCCAGAGAAACTCCCTTCTCATTTTTCTCCCGGATTTGGTCAGAAGGAGCCAAGGCTGTTTGAGTTTATCAAGTTTTGATCTGTGCTCGTCAATGTATTCATCAACTACTTTTCTTACTCCGCCGACATAGGGTATACATCTTTCCTTGTCCCCTTTGCCTCTTGTAAAGATAAGCCCTCCGCCTCTGTCTATGTCCTTAAGCTTCAGGGAGCAAAGTTCTGACGCCCTCATTCCTGTTCCGTAAGCGAGTTCAATGGCGATCCTGTCCCTTTTTCCGATAGGGGTGTTGTCCTCACATGCATTTATAAGGCGCTGTATCTCTCCTTCTGTCATTATCTGGGGCAGAATTTTATCTCTTGCAGGGAGGGGGTCGAGCATTGGCATATTTTCAGTTACACCGTCATAAACAAGATATCTGGCAAAGGAATTTAATACAGCCCCGTTTCTTTGGACAGTGCTCTTTGACATTCCCCTTGCAGACTTTTCTCTCAAAAATCTGGCAATATTCTCCGAATTAAGGACCAGCGGGTCAAGTTCCATCTTTTGGCAATAAAAATACCACTGTTTGAGATCAGATGTATATGCTTTCAGCGTATTTTCGCTGCAGCCTCTCTCAAGCATAATGTAATCCTCGAACCTGCTTAATGTATTTAAAAAGATAGGATGACCGATATCTTCAAATTGCATTTTCTTCTGCCTTTTTGGTCGTGTACCAGCAGTAGGCCATTATAGTCTTGCCGTCTTTGATGTCCCCTGATCTGATCATGCTTTTTATTTCTTCAAGAGTAAAATCGTATACTTTTATATATTCATCATCGTCTTCGGCAAGTTTTGAGGGGGTGAGGTCTGTTGCATAAAAGAAAATGATACGTTCAGTAGAGTAACCGGGTGATGTGTAAAATTCAAATATTTTCTCTATGGTGCCCGGTTTATAGCCGATTTCTTCCTGAAGCTCCCTTACAGCTGTCTCAGAGGGGTCTTCGCCAGGTTCGATCAGTCCGGCCGGGATCTCGTATAGATCTTCATCTACGGCATGCCGATATTGACGGACCAGGGAGATTTTGCCGTCAGAGTGGACAGGAAGGACAGTTACTGCTGATTTGTGCATTACTACTTCCCTTATCTTTTCGCAGCCCGACGGGAAAAGTACGCGGTCGATATTCAGGTCCAATATCGCGCCTTTGTAGATGTTTTCTGTCTCTATTATGTTTCTCATAGCATGTCTTTGCTGTTTTCCCACAGCTTATCACTCCTCAGTGAAGGATATCGCCGACCTTCATCCTGCTGCCCCTTAGCCACTCTTCAGCTTTTTGCACTTTTTTGCCCTCCGGCTGGACATTTATTAACTTCAGAGAACCGCTGCCGCATGCTATAACAGGGAAGCCATTATCTATTTCTATCAGTTTCCCGGGTGAACCGGATACTAAAGCGGGTACCGCTCTGTGGATCCTCAGCCTTTTGCCTTCATGCTCACAGTATGTACCCGGCGCAATACACAATGCTCTGATCTTGTTGAATATATTTATCGAGCTGTCTTTCCACTCGATCTTTCCCTCGGACTTATCTATCTTGGGAGCCGTGCTCGCTCCATCTTCAGTTTGGGGGACAAACGTCCATCTTTCAGAGGGAATATCAAGCAAAAACTCAAGAAGTTTTTCACAGCCGGCCCTGCATGTTTTGATGAGAAGGGATCCTGTGTCGTCTTCATCACTAATGATAACAGGTACATGTGAAAGGATAGGTCCTGAATCCATTCCCTCATCAAGCCTGAATATAGTCACCCCGGTCTCTTTGAGTCCATCCATAATAGCCCTCTGTACCGGAGCCGATCCTCTGTATGCGGGAAGCATCGAGGGGTGGATATTTATACAGCCCAGCGGTGCCATGCTCAAAAGGGGTTCTTTGATCATATGTCCAAAATCTATTACAAGGATGAGGTCAGGAAGATCGCTCATGATCCATTCAATTGTTTCGGTGTCTGCAGAAAGTTTTGATGTGGTCCTGATTTTTATGCCAAGTTCTTCCGCTTTTTCAAAAACTGGGGTATTCCGGATTTGAAGGCCTCTGCCGGAAGGCCTGGGGGCATTTGTTACTACCCATTCCGGTTTTGCTTTATGGGCTATCAGGGATAAGCACTCAGCTGCAAATCTTCCTGAACCGCAAAATCCAAACCGCAGTTTTTTAGCCATCAATTCCCTTTTGCCTGCTTTGCCATCTTTTTTTTGAGGAACTGTCTTTTAAGCGGCGAAACCCTATCAATGAGCAGTTTTCCGTTCAAATGATCTATTTCGTGAGAAAAGACACATGCAAGGAATCCCTCTATCTCTTTCTCGATGAGTTCCCCGTTCTCGTTATAATATCGAACCTTAATATATTCGGGGGACTCTACCTTCTCATAGATCCCGGGGAAGCTCAAGCACCCCTCTTCCACTGTTTTGATATCTTCCTTTTCAAATATTTCAGGGTTGATCAGAACATATTTTTCACCGTTATATTCTATTACGGCTATTTTTTTTGCTATGCCCACCTGAGGTCCTGCAAGGCCGATACCATCGGAAACATGCATAGTTTCCAACATGTCGCTGACCAGTATCCAGAGCTCCTCATCAAACAAAGTTACTTCCTCTGTCGGTTCCCTGAGAATGGGATCCGGGTAGACACATATTTTTCTGACAGACATCAGATCGCCTCCAAATAATACTGTTATGAGTATTTTATCAGAAAATCCCCATGCCTATCATTAAAAGACATGGGGAAGATGAAATTTATTCAGGTAATACTCTTAAAAGAGGTTACTCTGAATCTTCTGCCTGTTTTAAGAATTCACCGATCGTCACGTTTGTCTCTTCCTGTGGAAGCTGACTGCTGTGACTGTCGTTTCTTCTCTTGTCAGAATCTGAGCGGCGGCGGCGCGGATGGTCATCATTTTTCTGTCCGTCAGCCTGAGGTGTCTCCTCTGATTTTGGCCTTCTGACCGGTTCTTCATGTGCGGGACGGAGGCTGAGACGCATCCTGCGTTCTGCAGGATTTACATCCAGTACCCTGGCTGTAACTTCCTGTCCCTCAGAGAGAGCTTCTCTTGGGTTCTCTATTCTTTGCTGGCTTATCTGCGATATATGGATCAGTCCCTCGATGCCGTCTTCAAGTTCAACAAATGCACCAAAGTCAGCGATCCTGACGACCTTAACAGGAACTTCCATGTCTTTTGTATATTTTTCCGCAACGTCCTTCCAAGGATCTGAAAGCTGCTTGTAGCCCAGGCTGATACGTTTGCGATCAGAATCTACTTCAAGGACTGAGACTTCGATCTTCTGTCCCCTCTTGAGCACTTCTTTAGGATGCTTGATCCTTGTCCAGCTGAGGTCTCCTATATGCACCAGGCCTTCAATGCCGGGTTCTATTTCTACAAAAGCACCGAATTCTGTCAGGTTTGAAACAGTTCCTTCAACAACAACACCCGGCTTCCAGCGTTCTGCCACTGTATCCCAGGGATCAGACAGAGTCTGTTTCAGGCTGAGAGAGATCCTGTTATTCTCCTTGTCTATGCCGATCACTTTGACCTTAATGTGATCGCCTTTAGAGACAACATCCTTAGCCTTGGCGTTGCGCTGCCATGAGAGCTCGCTTACATGAACAAGGCCTTCCATCGCACCAAGATTTACAAAAACACCGAAAGAGGTAATGCTGCTTACATCCCCTTCAAGGACATCTCCTACGTTGACCTGCTCATAGAATGACTGTCTGATCTCTGACATCTCCGCTTCCATAAGGCTGCGGCGTGACAGCACCAGGCGACGCTTGCGGCGGTCCTTTTCGATCAGCTTTACCTGGAAATCCTGTTCAAGGAGACGCGTAGGATTGACATTACGCCCTTCCTCGGCAAGGTGTGAAATAGGGATAAAACCCTCTATTCCGTAGCAGCTTACGATAAGGCCGCCCTTTACCTTGCGGATGCCCTTTACGGTCACAGTTTCATTCTTTGCAGCTTCTTCTTCAAGCTTGTTCCAGCGCTCGTCAAACTCACAGCGCCAACGGCTGAGGCTGAGCTGTGCATCTTCGCCCTGACCGATGTTTGTGACCTGTACTTTGACTTTTGCGCCGTTTTCCGGCTCCGGGGCCTCTTCGACCAGGACCTTGTGTGTCCACTCTTTGCGGGGAAGAAATCCTTCGCATTTGTAGCCCACATCAACAAGCCATCCGTCTTCACGTGCGTCAACTATTGTGCCTTCAAGGATCTTTCCGCGATGGAAATCACCCATCACGTCAAACTGCTGCATCATTTCTTCCATTGTTTCTTCTTTTTCCTGTGCTGCATGTGTTTCAAGTCCGTCTTCTGTGCGAAGCTCGTCAACCATACCCAACATCCTCCTGCTTACATCATGTTTAAATTTTGGATCAGATCTTTTATTAGCCAGTCAGGAGTACTTCCTCCCGCCGCTATTCCTATGTTTTCTTTATTGTGCAGCCACCCCCTGTCGATCTCTCCTGCATGCTCGATCCATAATGTTGAAACTCCGACATCCATGGATATCTCGGCAAGTTTTTTTGTATTGGCACTGTTCCTGCCGCCAAGTATTATCATTCCATCGACCTTAGAAGCAAGTCTGCATACAGAATCCTGGCGGGCAAGAGTAGCTTTGCAGATCGTATTATACACCTTGATCTCCGGTGATACTGTTACAAACGAACTGACAAGCGCGATAAATGAGGCGACCTTTTGGGTCGTCTGGCTCAGTATCCCGCACTTTCGTCCCTTCAGATTTTCAGGTATAACCTCATTTGAAGAGATAACAACTACCTCTCCGTCAACATAACCCATTATTCCCCTTACTTCAGGGTGTTCCCTGTCTCCTGATATTACCACAATATAGCCCTCAGAAGAAAGGTCTTTTGCCCTTTTTTGAGCTGTTTTGACAAATGGGCATGTACCGTCCACTACTTTCCGGCATTTTTTTCTAAGATCTCCAGCCTGAAAAGGGGTAACTCCATGAGCTCTGATAAAAGCAACTGAACTCCAGGGCACATCTTCAGCTGATTCGACAACGATCAGACCCATCTTTGAGAGCCTCTCTATCTCCTGAGGATTATGGATAGGACTTCCCAAGGAATATACTTTGTCCGAACGCAACAGTTCCTCTTCGAGCTTGGATATTGCTCTTCTTACACCAAAACATAGGCCTGTCGGATCGGCAATGTGTATCTTCAACTCACTCTTTGCCCTCTTGTTCCAAATGCCTGATGCAATAAGGAAGTACGTCTTCCATTGCCTCATACATTTTGTATTTGTCAAAATCATACCACAGGGCAGGCTCAAAGTGCTTGAACCATGTCATCTGCCTTCTTGAAAAGGCCTTGGTTGACCGTATGTCGCCTTCCAGCGCCTCTTCGTAAGAACAATTGCCTTTGACATACCGGACCAGCTCTCTGTACCCGAACCCCTGGAGAGCAGGCAGAGCTGGAGAATATCCCTGGGCAAGAAGCCACTCGACTTCTTCGGGATACCCATTGGAAAACTGCTCCCTTACCCTTGCTGCAATATTTTTGTAAAGGTTGGATCTCTCCCTTATCAGTCCGATATATAAAATGTCAAAGGGGGATCCCATTTTTGCCTGGTTTTCATACCACCATGTTGCCGGCCTTCCGGTGATACGGTAAATTTCAAGTGCCCTCATCGTTCTTACCGGATCGTTAGGGTGTATCTTTTCCGCAGCTGCTGGATCGACAGCCCTTAGTTCAATGTGGAGTTCAGCAAGTCCTCTCTCGTTGATCTCTTCTTCAAGGATCTTCCTTACTGCGGGATCCTTCGGCAGATCTTCGGAGAGCGTACCGCAGAGAGCCTTGTAATAAAAAGGAGTTCCGCCGATCAGCAATGGCGCCCTGTTCCTCTTTCTTATTCTGTCGATCGCGTCTGCTGCCTGTAATGCAAAATCCGCCGCGGAATAGACCTGATCCGGGTCAGCTACATCTATAAGATGATGCAGGATCTCATGCCTGATCTCCGGTGAAACTTTATCAGTACCAACGTCAAGGTATCTGTAAACCTGTCTGGAATCTACTGAAATGAGCTCAGCATTCAGATTTCGTGCCAGTTCCAGGCTGAATTTGGTCTTGCCGACAGCTGTTGGTCCTATTATCGCTATTACAGGTGTTTTTTTTACATGACTGTTTTTCATCAGCGCTCAAACCAATCCTCTAACTTCTTGTTTTCTATAAGAAAAATAGTTGGCCTTCCGTGAGGACATGTAAAAGGGCTTGAACAGGCTTGAAGCTTGTTCATAAGCGCTTCCGCCTCTTCCCTTTCGAAACGGCTGCCAAGCTTTACTGCATCCCTGCATGCAAGCCTTGCCATCCTCCACCATACCTCCCTGTCCCGCTTTCCCGGGTCTTTTTCAACTTCAATTCCCCTAAGAGCCGAACGGAGCATGTCCAACGGAGATAGTTTTGATCTCCCCCTGAGCATTGGGACCCCGACAAGCCGGTCATTCTCAAATAAAAAAGCCAGATCATTGAGCTCCTTCGAAAACATATTGATATCGGGCAGTAAAGAAACTGGTATTTCAATAGGCACTGTCAGGTTTTGCGCAGCTATACCTTCTTTAAAGCTTTCCGCGATATCCTCGTAAAGGATCCTCTCGTGAGCGGCGTGCGGATCAACTATGGCCAAGCCGTTGGGAAGGTCGAAGATAAGAAAACCCTTTGCAGTCTGCCCTATGTAATTTTTGAAACCATCAACAGGGACGGGGTCCGGTCTCCCTGCAGGTATAAAGACGGTCGCTTCAGGCGAGGAGACCCTTTCAGTGGCCTGTGCGACCTCTGAAACAGGTTTCCAAGGTATCTGGCTGAACATGGGATCCGTTCTGTCGAACCATCCTGAAGACCTATTCTCTGAGAACGCAAAGGAAGTATCTCCCTCTGTCTGAGGCGCACCATCCGGCGAGAAGGAGTATTTTCTGGAAAATATCTTACGGGTCGTCTGCAGTACTAATTTATATATGTCGCCGGATCTTCTGAATCGGACCTCTTCCTTGGCAGGATGAATATTGACGTCAAGATCTTCGGGAGGCATCTCCAATATGACCAGCCATTCACCGTAGGCCGCAGCATCTCCCCCGCAGACCGCCGACCTTATAGTAGGATCCTGTATCCTTCTGCCGTTGACAAAGATCGTTATCACTGTGCGTCTGCTGTCCGGTATCGGATTCCACCATATTTTCACACTGTTGGAGTTAAAGGATGTTGCTGCGCTGTAAAGAGGTGTTTCGTCTCCCCAGCGCCTTTTAAGGGCTTTGTCTGTCGATCCCGGCGGCAGCAGCTCCAATATCCTCTTCCCGTCAGAGAAGACCCTGAAGGTCAGTTCCGGATTGACAAGCGCGTAGTCGTTTACGACCTGCAGTATCCTCCTAAGCTCGGCAGATGCCGTTTTGAGGAATTTGCGCCTTGCAGGCAGGTTGAAAAAGAGATCGTCTACCTGGATCCTTGTTCCGGGGTGGGAGGGGCTTTCTGCGTGTAGAGTTACCGCACCTCCCTCACATCTTATTATCCCACCGGTTTCAGATATCCGTTCTCTGCTGCGGATCTCCATCCTGCTTACAGCGGCAACGCTTGAAAGGGCCTCTCCCCTGTAACCGAGGGTCGATATCCTTTCCAGATCATCAAGTGTAGAAATTTTGCTGGTTGCATACCGTTCCAGCGCAAGGGGAAGTTCCTCGAATGGAATGCCGCATCCGTCATCTTCAATGACGAATGATGTTTTTCCTCCCTGCTCAATATAAAGGGTTACATTTCTAGCTGAGGCGTCTATTGAGTTTTCAATAAGCTCCTTGGCAACTGACGAGGGCCGTTCGATCACCTCACCGGCGGCTATCCTGCCTGATACTTCACTGTCAAGCCGTTTTATCATTTGAATCCCAGCACTTTCCGGCTCTCTTTTCTTAGCCTGTAAACGATCTGAAGGGCTTCCATAGGGGTCATTTCATCCGGATCCGAAGCTGCCAGTTCTTCCAGTATGGCCTCATGCCCCACATCAAAGAGCTTCATCTGATTTTCTTCGTTGACCGGCAAAGAAGACTTTTGGTCACTTGCAGCAGCCTCAAAACCTGCGAGCAGTTCTTTTGATCTCCTGAGGACCAGGGAAGGTACCCCGGCAAGCCTCGCTACCTCTATACCATAGGATCTGTCAGAAGGGGACTCGACAACTTTATGGAGGAAGGTGACTCCGTCCTTGCCCTCTTCTACCGCCATACTGAGGTTCGTTACTCCGGGAAGCTTTTCGGCAAGTTTTGTAAGTTCGTGATAGTGAGTGGCAAAAAGTACAGCAGCCCTTCTTCCCTCCTGCCCCTGCAGGTATTCTATGACTGACCATGCGATACTCAGTCCATCATAAGTAGAAGTTCCCCTGCCAACCTCGTCAAGTATGACGAGGCTCCTGTCTGTTGCATTTCGAAGGATATTCGCGGTCTCCACCATTTCCACCATGAAGGTGCTCTGCCCTCTTGCAAGTTCATCGCGCGCGCCTATTCTGGTAAAGACACGGTCTACTATCCCTATCTTTGCGCTCTCTGCGGGTACGAAGGAACCCATGTGGGCCATTATGGCAATAAGGGCTGCCATTCGAAGATAGGTCGACTTTCCGGCCATGTTCGGGCCGGTGATTATTGCTATCCTTTTTCCCGAAACCATGCTCAGTGAAAGGTCATTCGGCGTGAAGGGACGGTTCCCAAGCATTACCTCTATTACAGGATGCCTTCCGTTCTTAACGATAAAATCTGTCCCCATTTCCATTACAGGCCTTACATACCTTCGTTCTGAAGCAATTTCAGCCAGCGAAGAAAAAAGGTCTGCTGCGGCTATGAATTTTGCCGCGTTAAGGATATCCTGACTCTTTGAAAGAGCTGCCTCAATGATTTCGGAGTAGATCCTTTCCTCTATGGAAAGTATTTCTTCCTCTGACCTGAACATTTCTTTTTCAAATATTTTGAGCTCTTCGGTAATGAAGCGTTCCGCGTTGACCAGCGTCTGTTTTCTGATGTATTCTGCAGGGGCTCTGTTCAGGCTGCCTTTAGGTATTTCAATGTAATAACCAAAGACCTTGTTTACCCCGGCCTTCAGGTTCTTTATGCCAGTCCTCTGTCTTTCGCTTTCCTCAAATCTATGAAGCCATTCAGAAGAATGGGCAGCCTTGTCTCTCCATTCGTCCAGGTCCTTGTCATATCCTTCTCTTATAACTCCTCCGTCCCTGACGAAACGGGGAACGGTTTCCGAGATCGAAGATTCCAGAAGTATAAAAAGTTCATCAAGGCAATCAACATCTTTAGTCCAGTTTTTCAGCCTCTCGTTGCTTGCCATCAGGTCTATCAGCACAGGCAGTGCACTGAGGGTCTCCCTTATTGTGACAAGATCCGAAGGAGATCCCATCCTCAGGGTCAGCCGGCTTATCGCCTTTTCCATGTCTCCGCAGGATGAGAGACGGCGCTGCAATTCCCCGCGCGTGGAATTGTCATTTACAAGCTCTTCTATGGAATCCTGTCTTTTCTCGATCATTCCTATGTCCTGAAGGGGAGAAAGTATCCATTCTTTGAGGGTCCTCCTGCCCATTGCAGTACGGCATCTGTTCAGGACCGAAAAAAGCGAGATGTCAGAAGGTTCCGTCAGTTCAAGGTTATTTACCGTATTCCTGTCAAGGATGAGCGATTGGGCCGGCATGACAGGCGTAATGCCCGTTACATGGAGGGCCTGCGAAAACTGGGTCTCTTCCAGATATCTCAAAACTGCGGCTGATGCGCCTGCGGCAGGATCCCTGTCGTCGATCCCCATGCAGTTGAGAGATGCTATCCCCCATTTTCTGCAGAGCCATTCAGAACCTGTTCTTGGGTCGAATTCACCCTTTTCTCTTTCAACTATATTGGGGCGGCCCTGGTCGGGATAAATTTCAGAAAGAGAGTTGTTCTGTCCCTTTCGGATCAGTATTTCATCAGGGCGGAATGAACAGAGAAGAGATGATGCCTCTTCAGTATTGAAGGTGCCTGCTTTTAAAGTGCCTGTTGCCGTAGTGAGGAGGGCCAGAGAGATATTCTTCCCGTCAAAAAAACAGGCGGCAAGGCTTCCGTCGGACTCTGAGCTGTCTGAGAGCCATGTGCCGGGTGTCACTAATCTCGTTACTTCCCTTTTGACAAGAGTCTTTCCGTCAGGAACTGTTACCTGCTCGCATATGGCGACCCTGTGACCTGCGGCTACCAGCCTTCCGAGGTAGGAATCGACTGCGTGGAAGGGTACTCCTGCCATTGGGATGGCGTTTTCTGCTTCACGTGAACGTGATGTGAGGGCAATATCAAGAACGGAGGATGCGATCTGAGCATCCTCAAAAAACATTTCATAGAAATCACCCATGCGAAAAAAAAGAAGAGAGTCAGGGTACTGCTCTTTCCAGTATATGTACTGTTCCAGCATGGGAGTCATTTTAGTCCCCAGCGGAAGCTCCAAATCTATCCAGTCCTCCCCTTGTCCAAATAACTTTGAAGGAGAAGGGAGGCTGCGACCATGTCTACCCTTTCTTTTCGGCCTTTCCTCGAGACATCTCCCTCTATGAGGGACTGCTGCGCTATTACTGTAGTAAATCGCTCATCCCAAAAAATTATTTCCAGATCCGGATATCTGTTAACGATAGTTTCAGCGATTTCTCTGATATTCAGGGCCTCAGGCCCCTCGTTCCCGCCGGTCCTGAGCGGAAGACCTACCAGAAGTTTTGTTGTCCGGTAAGTATCCATGATCTTTTTGAGTTCTTCTATCCAGTCGTTCTTTGTGCTGAGCACGGTCAGAGCCTGAGCGAAAGATCCGAACGGATCGCTTACCGCGACACCGACCCTTACGGAACCAATATCTACAGCGACTATCCTCTCCAACTACCCGGCCTCAGCCTTTTGCAGCAAGTCTGGCAAAAATTTCAGGGGCCTTTGTGATGGCTTCGTTCAGTCTGCCTGCATCAGGAGCCCTTCCCTGCGCAAGAGAGGGTCTTCCTCCGCCTCTTCCGCCGATAAGGTCAGCTATTTCCTTCAGGAACTCGTCAGCCCTGATGCCCTTGCTCACTGCTTCTTCACTCGCCATGGAAGTCAGCGTCACGTGCTTTTCTTCCCCTATTCCTGCAAGCAGTATCACTGCGACCGGGTATTTCTGCTTTATCCTGTCGCCGACCTGTCTCAGAAGATCGGGGTTCATGTTTTCAAACTTTTCCATTATGAGGTCTACTCCGTTGACGCTGGCGCATGGCTTGATGCTCTCCTCAATATCGGACATAGCTGCCTTGACCTGCAGCTCCCTGTTCTTTCTCTCAAGTATCTTCTTTTCATCGATGATATCTTCTACTCTGCCGAGGACCGAATCAATGTCTTCGCCGAGCATTGACATGAGAGTTCCCGACAGATAGCTGAAACGCTGGAAGGCCGCCAGGGCGTTCTGTCCGGCTATTGCGTTTAAACGCCTTACTCCGGAGCCTATTCCCTCTTCGCGGATGATCTTGACCACGCCGATCTCACCTGTAGCCTTGACATGTGTTCCGCCGCAGAGTTCTGAGGAGTATCCGGGGATTTCGAGCACCCTTACCTCGTCACCGTATTTTTCGTCAAAGAGCGCCTTCGCACCTGTCTTTTTTGCATCTTCGATGGGCATTACGGTTGTGTTTACTGGCAGGTTTGAAAGGACCTGCTCATATACGATGGATTCTATCTCCCGCAGCTGTTCAGTTGTGAGCGGAGCAAAATGGTTGAAGTCGAAACGCAGAAATGTGGGCGTTACGATCGATCCGGCCTGCCTCACATGCTGTCCGAGGACTTTTGAAAGCGCTTCGTGAATAAGGTGTGTGGCCGTATGGTGCCTCTGTATGTTTTTTCTTCTTGCGGTATCTATCGATGCTGTCACTGCCTGGTTTTTCCTGATGCTTCCCCTTAACAGCCTGCCTCTGTGCACTATGAGGTCGTTTACGGGATAAATGGTGTCCTCTACCTCGAAAATCACATTTTCTGCTGTAATGACACCGGTGTCGCCGACCTGTCCGCCTTTCTCACCGTAGAAAGGTGTGTCAGTAAGGATTATGTCAGCGCTCTCGCCTTCCGCTATGAAATCCTTTTCATTTCCTTCGGAAATTATCGCTGCAACATCTGCGTCGACCGAAGTGCGGTCATAACCACAGAAACTGCTGGGACCTGTCCTGTCTGCCAATTCAGTGTATGCATTTTTAGAAATGACGGAACTGGTCTGTTTGCTGGAAGCTCTTGCACGTTCGCGCTGGTCGTCCATTGCGTTGTTGAAGCCATCTTTATCTACGGCGATGCCCTCTTCTTCGCACATCTCCTCTGTAAGTTCGAGCGGGAATCCATACGTATCGTAAAGAACAAATGCAACGCTTCCGGGAAGAGTGCTGAGCGAGTTGTTCTTAAGCTGGCCTATCTCTGATCCCAAAAGATCGCTTCCCTGTGAAAGCGTCCTTGTAAAACGTTCCTCTTCCGTCTTCAGGATCTGCTCTATGGCACAGGACTGTTCGACAAGCTCAGTGTATTCGTCACCGACAGATTCACGAACTGAGGGCAAAAGTTCTGTAAGGAAGGGCCTCTCTATTCCGAGCAGCCTTCCGTAACGTGCGCTTCTTCTGATAAGGCGTCTTAAAACGTAACCGCTACCGTCGTTTGTGGGCAGTATTCCATCTGCTATCATAAATGCTGATGCCCTTATATGGTCAGAGATAACCTTTACAGCCATATCTTTTTTGGGATCTTTTCCATATTTGACTCCGCCAAGTTCGCATGCCTTGTCGATTATCGGACGGAAGAGGTCTGTCTCGAAGTCATTAGGCACTCTCTGGACAACTGATGAGAGCCTCTCAAGTCCCATCCCTGTATCTATGTTCTTGTTTGGCAGTGGAGTAAGGTTTCCTGCCACATCCCTGTTGTACTGCATGAAGACCAGGTTCCATATCTCCAGGTAGCGGTCACAGTCACATCCCACAGTACATGTAGGTTTTCCGCACGAAAATTCCGGCCCCTGGTCATATATTATTTCAGAGCATGGTCCGCAGGGACCGACAGGTCCGGCTGCCCAGAAATTATCTTCGGCGCCCAGGCGCACTATTCTGTTTTCAGGAAGCCCTACCTTGTTGCGCCAGATATCATGTGCCTCGTCATCGTCAAGATAGATCGTTGCGTAGAGTCTGTCAGGTTCAAGTCCGACCCGTTCTGTAAGGAATTCCCAGGCCCAGGGAATTATTTCTTCTTTAAAATAGTCCCCAAAACTGAAGTTGCCCAGCATCTCGAAAAATGTGTGATGTCTGGCAGTACGTCCGACATTTTCAATGTCATTTGTTCTGACACACTTCTGTGCAGTAGTGGCTCTTTTCACCTCGGGGGTCTTCAGTCCCAGGAAGTATTGTTTGAAAGGGACCATTCCTGCTATTGTGAAAAGCAACGTAGGATCATCGGGCACCAGTGAAAAACTGCGATACCTTTTGCATCCCTTTTCCTCGAAATATGAAAGAAAGAGTTCCCTTAATTCTTTTCCGCTTCTGTATTGCATTTAAGCTGCCCCCTGTAATAAAAGATCAAAACCAAATTCCATCCGCATCAGAAAAATTGGTCAGGTCATTAAATTTTTTGCACCAAATAATTATAAGCGGATCCGGGGTGTTTGTGCCAGATCCCGCTTCCGTGAAATAATGGCTGTCATTTAAAAATATCAGCGGCCGACCAGTTTTCTTCGCGCCGTTTTAGCCTCAGCAACTACCCTGTCTTTGTCTGTTTCTGTGAACGTTCCGTTTTTATAAAGCATTTTTCCTGCCACAACAGTAGCCTTGACATCTGAAGAAGATCCGGCGTAAACGAGGAAACCGGGAAGATTATCATTGTCCCAGCCTACATAATGCGGCCGGTCCAGGTCAACAAGTATCATGTCTGCCCTGTATCCCTCCTTGATCAGTCCTATATCATTGAACCCAAGTGCCTTTGCTCCGTTTACCGTCGCCATCCTAAGAACTTCGACAGATGTAACGAGGGTCGGATCTTTTGCCGCACCCTTGTGGATCAGCGCAGCACAGCGAAGCTCATCCCAAATGTCCAGCCTGTTGTTGCTGGCCGCCCCGTCAGTTCCGAGAGCGACCCTCACACCCGCCTTCAGGAATTCGGGAATGGCGGCAATGCCGCTGCCGAGTTTGAGATTGCTCTTCGGGTTGTGAGCGAACGTGACATTATCCCTGGCATAGAATGGCGCAGATGCCTTGGCTACCCATACACAGTGCGCCAGAAGAAGGTTAGGCACATCTATCATGCCTGTTTCGTAAAGATACTCCTCAGGGGTCATTTTTCCTTCCTGATCGCTTATGCTCCACTCAGAAGACGTTTCGAGCCAGTGGAGATGGACTCCCAGTCCGGTCTCTTTCGCTCTGTCTGCGATCTCTTTCATCAGGTCGAAAGGAACTGTGTATGGTGCGTGTGGACCCAGCTGAACGCTGATAAGTCCATCCCTGCCGTTGTAGTCCTCTGCAAGCTTAAGGTTTTCTTTTAACTTGCTTCTGTCGCTGTCGCCTACTATGCCCCGCGAAAGTCCGCATCTCATTCCATTTTCGAGAGCAGCCTCCGCAACTTTGTCCATGAAGAAGTACATGTCTGCAAAACAGGTGGTACCTGTAGAAAGCATCTCCAATATACCCAGTGCGGTCCCTGCTTTGACAAGGTCTCCGTCAAGTTTGTTTTCAACCGGCCAGATGCGTTTCTGAAGCCAGTCCATAAGAGGCAGTTCCTCTCCAAGTCCCCTCAGAAGAGTCATGGCCGCGTGCCCGTGGGCGTTCACAAAACCGGGTATCAGGGCTGTATTGCCTCTTCCCTCATAAGCACATCCGGAACTGAGGGTCCCGGCCGGAAGGATGGAGGATATCCTGTCGCCTTCGGTGATGACATCACATCTTTCGGCTGAGGATCTCTCCGTGTCCCAGACAACGACATCCCTGTACCGGTTTGTCATCATACCTCTCTCCATGCCGCCAGGTATTCCTTTTGCTCCTGTGTAAGCCGTTCAATGTTTATACCGAGCGATTCAAGCTTTAGATCGGCCACCCTCTTGTCCAGCTCAGCCGGAACGTTGTAAAGACCCGGTTCCAGTTTGTTGCAGCTTATATACAGGCAGGAAAGCAGCTGCATAGCAAAGCTCATATCCATAATCTCTACTGGATGCCCGTCCCCTGCTGCCAGGTTGACCAGCCTTCCTTCACCAAGAAGGTGTATCCTGCGGCCTACCGGAAGTATGTAAGTCCGGATATTGTCACGCGATGCCTTTACATCAACAGCCAGCTCGGCAAGATCGGGAATGCAGACTTCCACGTCAAAATGGCCCGCGTTGCAGAGGAGCACTCCGTCTTTCATTCTCATAAAGTGTTCTTTCCTGATGACTTTAGTGTTTCCTGTCACTGTAATGAAGACATCCCCGATCTTTGATGCTTCAAGCATATCCATTACATCAAAGCCATCCATAAGTGCCTCAAGTGCCCTGTGAGGATCTACCTCGACCACTGTGACCCTTGCCCCCAGGCCTGCCGCTCTCTTGGCAGCGCCCTTTCCGCACCAGCCGTATCCTGCAATGACAACATTCTTGCCTGCCACGATAAGGTTGGTGGTCCTGAGGATCGCGTCCCATACAGACTGACCTGTTCCGTACCTGTTATCGAAGAGATATTTGCTCTGAGCGTCATTGACCGCCAGCATCGGAAATGGAAGAACTCCTTCACAATGCATGGCTTTGAGGCGCTTTATCCCCGTAGTGGTCTCTTCGCATCCGCCAAGCAAGTTTGGAATAAGATCCCTTCTCCTGTCTATTATCATCGAAACGACGTCACCGCCGTCATCAATTATTATCTGAGGATCCCATTTGAGCATTTCTTCTATGTTTTCGGAGTACTCCGGAGGAGTCATTCCCCTGCGGCTGAATACGTGTATTCCTTCCTCAACAAGTGCCGCGCATATCGTGTCCTGTGTTGAGAGAGGATTGCTTCCTGCCACGGCGACAGTAGCTCCAAGCCTGTTCATTACTTTCAAAAGACATGCCGTCTTAGCCTCAAGATGCAGGCAGCATCCTATGACCAGACCGTCAAGGGGCCTGTGTTTTTCTTCCCTCCCTGCAATAAGCCTGAGCACAGGCATATACTCCCATGCCCACTCTATCCTTCTGTGTCCTTCCGGAGCCAGGCTGATGTCAGCAATCCTAAACTCGTTTTTCACAATTCTGCCTCCTTCCTTCCGGGTATATATAAAAGCGTTGTCCTGCTTTAATATTACCACTCAACAGCGTATTAAGCTGTTGATTTTTGAAGCTCTTTTATTCTTGACGGCTCAATTATGCCTGCCTCGGTTATTATCCCTTTTATAAGACCTGCAGGAGTAACGTCAAATGCCGGGTTCCATATCTTGGCGCCCTCATGGACCAGAATTTCATTGCCGATCATCTTAACTTCCATGTGGTCTCTCTCCTCAATGGGTATGGAATCTCCATTGGGGCAGTTAAAATCTATAGTGCTGACAGGAGCAGCAATATAAAAAGGAACATTATGCCATTTTGCCGAAATTGCAAGCCCATAGGTGCCGATCTTATTCGCCGTATCCCCGTTGAGTGCAATCCTGTCTGCGCCGGTAATTACAGCGTCTATCTTCTCCCTTGACATTAGAAAGGCGGACATGGAATCGCATATGACTGTTACGTCAAATCCATCCTCACACAATTCAAAAGCAGTGAGCCTTCCTCCCTGAAAACGCGGTCTTGTCTCATCTGCGTAGACTTTTATCTCCTTGCCGGCATCCCTGGCGGCCCTGAAAACACCAAGAGCCGTGCCGTAACCGGAAGTGGCAAGCGCTCCGGCGTTGCAGTGCGTTATGACAGAAGCTTTATCTGGCAGCAGAACAGCTCCATGCGAACCGATCCTTCTGTTGATCTCGCGGTCTTCTTTATCAATTTTTATTGCCTCAGATTCAAGCAATAAATAGAGTTCCGGGGAATTTTTGTGTTCGTTGTAAACAGATCTCATTTTTTCAATGGACCAAAAGAGGTTGACTGCTGTTGGTCTTGTTGCAGAAAGCCTAGAAAGTGCGTCATCGATAATTGAGAGGTCTGAATGCGCTGCCAGTACGACACCATAAGCGGCAGCTACTCCTATGGCCGGGGCGCCTCTTACTGTCATGTCCTCTATTGCCCTGGCCGTCTCTTCATAAGAAAGACAGTCCACAAATCCGACAGAAGCCGGTATTTTTCTCTGGTCAAGAAGCCGGAGCATCGGGGCTTCGCTTATCCATTCTATTGTTTCAGGCAGCAACAGGCTCACCTCTTATGTACTTATTCGTAAACTGTTTAATTACTGTTTTTCTGTGAATAACAGCTGTTTTTCAAGTGACTTCCGAGGAGACCTCCCCGATCATCAGCTCTCTTTACAGATGCTTTTTACCTCTGTCTCTGCATGTCCGTCCCTGAAGTATATACCTACTCTTTGATGCTCTGAAAGTGAGGATGCATCTTTGATCATATTTCCCTCAGAGTCCCTGCATATCGTAAAGCCTCTTGACATTACGCTCAGCGGCGAAAGGTTGTTCAGGGTACCGGCCGCAGAAGTGAGTTTCGCTTCTGCCTCAGACATCTTGTATGTGACATTCGATATGAGAGAGCCCTGAGCGTTGTTCAAAAATTCCGACGCAGGGATACATACTCCTCTGGTGATGCTGAAAAGGAGCCTCCTCTTTGAATCGGTCAGCTCCGAACAGATCTTTTCAGCTCTCTTGTTTATGTGGGCATGCATCGACCGCATAGAGCTTTTTAAGTAGGCTGTAAGTTCTTTGGAATCCGGGAAAACTCTCTCTGCAGCACCTGACGGCGTCGGCGCGTACGCATCAGCCGCCAGGTCGGAAAGAGTCTTGTCAATTTGATGGCCCAGTCCGGTAATTACAGGAACAGGACAGGATCTGACAGCCCTGACAACCTCTTCGCTGTCAAAAGTATCCAGGTCATCCCTGCTTCCCCCTCCCCTTACCAGCATTACGAGTGATATGTCCTGCAACGAGGCGCACTTTGAGAAAGCATCCCTTATTTCCGAAGAGGCTGCTGCTCCCTGCATAAGGCTTGGGATCACAAGCAGCTCTGCAGCAGGATATCTTATTGATGCGATCTTTATTACATCCTGTACCGCTGCGCTTGTGGGGGAGGTAATGAGAGCTACTTTTCCGGGAAAGAGAGGGAGTTCCCTCTTATGTCTGATATCGAAGATCCCTTCTGCTGTAAGCTGTCTGAAGATGATCTCCTTAGCCCTTGCTTTTGCCCCTTCTCCAAGCGGCAGAAGGGTCGAAGCATATATCTGGTATGAGCCCCTTGCTCCGTAGACGTCAACTTTGCCGCGAACAAGCACCTCATCCCCGTCTTTAGGCCAGAGGATAACAGATGAGGCGTTAGAACGGAACAGGACACATGATATCCGTGCCTCCGCACCGATTATTGTAAAATATGCATGTCCGCTGGAGTGTTTTTTAAATCCAAGGAGCTCTCCTTTTACAGAGATATTCTGAAGTTCACCGGAAGCATATATAGCTTCGCGGATCTTGTTTGTGACCTCATCAACTGTAAATATCGCATCTTTTTCGTATTTAAACATGACAGCTCAGTTCGAGAGAGACTCTTCCTTTCTGATGATCCTCCCCAGAACACCATTTACGAAGCGTCCGGATTCTTGTGTACCAAAAACTTTGGCAAGCTGGACTGCCTCAGAAATTGAGACTGCTACCGGCACCTTTTTAGATATGATCCCCTCATAGAGAGCCAGTGATATCGCTACTTTATCTACGGCAACCATTCTTTCCGGTCTCCAGCCTATAATATTTTCCCTTAGCAGATCTGAGATAGCATCCATGTTATCCATTACACCCCTTACCAGTTCACATGCATAATCAAATACGCCATCAGCCTCTCCCTCTGAAGGGTAAAGTTCAATGGCTTCATCAATATTTGCAGAAGGCCTGACATCCAGCTGGTAAATTAATTGGAGCGCAATTTCACGTGATCTGTGGCGCATTTGTGACTTCGACGACATCTTCAAATGTCATCTCCTGAATAGCTGCATCAGAGTTGAAACTTGTTTTTTGCCGTCCTCGGTAAGCAGTATCCAGGAGATTCCATAGCCGATCAATGCAGCAAAAAGTGACCACAGGATACCCTTGAGCCCAAGGTGCACTATTGCAGTCAGTGCAGCTGCTGCGCCGGCCCAGAATAATGGCAGTGTCCAGACTGGATTAGTTTTGGGATTATCCTGAGGAGCTATGTTGATCCAGTTTATATGGACCGCGATTCCTGACTTAGTGAATATGTCGGTAAACTTCTTTTCCAGTCTTATCTTGTCTTCTTCGTTGTCACCCTCGGGCATGGTAATATAAATATTCAAAAGGTTTTGATCTCCGATAAAAGAAATTTCCTGGCAGTAAAAACCTTCCGGCAGTCTCTTGGAGACGATTTGGCGTAACGAGTCTCCATCGATCCAAATTTTGCCCAGCTTGGTCGTCGTCCATAAAAAGAGCATCTTATTCACCTCTTAATTGAGAAGGCCGGTTTCTATTCAGGAAACCGGCCTTCTTCCGTAATTTCGGTTGGGATCAGGCCTCTTCGGTAAATGTGTTGTAAACGGCCTCTGCATTAGCTGCAGAAGGCTCCTTTTTATCCCCGAAAGTTACTCCCTGTACGTAAACATTTACGCCCTTGATAGTATAGCCGGTAAAGCGTTCTATCTGTTCCTTTACTGCCTCCTGAACGTCCCAGCATACATCAGGGATGCGAAGTCCGTATTTGACAGCAATATATGCATCTACAACTATCTCAGGAGCATTTCCGTCAGAGATAGTTATCCTTACACCGTTGACTGTTTTTCTTCCAAGACGCAGGTTAGCCATGAGCCCTGGATTCGCCGGAGTAACACCTTCAACGCTGTTCAGAGCCTTTGTAGCAAGCTGGGCTATCACGTCTTCCGAGATACGGATCTTTCCTCCAAGGTTAGACTGATCAATAGTGTTCCCTGCAGTGACCTCTTCGGTCTCACCGGTTTCGCTTACTGCAAATTCCTCTTTATTGTTCGCGACCATGCGGTTATTCCTCCTTATCGACAACTAGCTGTATGTTATTTTATGCTGCAAATTTAATCTTCAGGATATTTGAAAGGCTTACCGCAATGCGGGCAGAGAAGATCCTCATCTTCTTCGTAGGCAGCCGGCTCATAGTAGAAATCCTTACCGCACTCCGGACATGTCACTGAGGCGTACTCTTCCTCATCAAAGTCCTCATAGTCTTCGTCATCGTCATCGTACTCATCTTCGATAAGTGCGTCGAGATCATCCTCAAGCTCACTCACATCCTCATCAAGCTGTTCGAGGTAGTCATTGAGCTCATTATGGACTTCTTCGTGTTCTTCCATTGCCTCAGCCAAGGAGTCAAGGGCATCTACCAATGCAGCAAAAAACTTCTCCTTCTCTGGCGTATCGGCTACTTTCTGCCCGTCGATCAATCCCCTAAGGTACGCTATCTTTTCACGTGAGCTCATCAGGAACCCTCCCTTTCTATTTCTTTGCTCTTTCAAGGTATTCGCCGGTCCTCGTATCAACAAGGACTATCTCCCCGTTCTCAACAAAGAACGGCACCGTGATGGCAAGGCCTGTCTCCGTAGTGGCAGGTTTGCCACCGCCTGAAGCTGTATCTCCCTTGAATCCGGGAGGTGTGTCCGTTATCTGCATCGCAACCGAATTTGGAAGCTCAATGCCCATGACCCGTTCTTCGTACATATCAAAACTTACTTCAAGGTCATCGATCAGGTATTTCACCGCATCTCCCAGGATATCTTCGGTAAGGTATACCTGATCATAAGACTCCATGTCCATAAAAACATAGCTGTCGCCATCTTTGTATTGGTACTGGGCAGGTCTTTCGTCAAAAATTATCCTTTCAAAGCGTTCTCCTGACTTAAAAGATTGGTCAACAGAGGATCCGGTCTCAAGGTTGCGAAGTTTTCCCCTTACGATCGCGCCTCCCCTTCCCATCTTGTGATGGGAACATTCAAGAATGACCCACATCCCGCCTTCCCATTTGATCTTAAGTCCCGGACGGAAATCGCTGGTGTCCACAATTTGTGCCATTGAAAAACCTCCCTGTGCTCTCTCACAAAACATCATGCGCACTCATTTGCCATGGATACGCCGTATTATCATAACATAAAGAAAGCTTGTTTGTCTTTATCTGCTATTGTTTTTTTGTGTATAGAGGTATCGCTCTTATCGTTCCTGAGGGTTCCTTAAGGACAAGTACATTTTCAGAAAGAACCATGGGCTCTCCTTCTTCGTCGGAATATGCTGAAGTTACCCTGATGTGGTATCTCTTAATGAAGCATATGTCGCGACTTTCTCCTTCAGCTGCGATCAAAAGCACAGAAGGCTCTCCCTTTGGGACATTCATCTTCTCTGCTTCAGACACAAATGAGTCGCTGTAATTCTGATCGATGACCGTTGCCTGAATGCAGATATTTTTATTTTGGTCTCTGACCTCCTGCAGCAGGTCTTCGGGGAGATCCAGGTAGGGATCATCTTTAGGTTCAGATCCAGGAATAAATTCTGAAGGGTCGATGAAACCATCTCCAGAGACTGATGAACAGAACCAGAATTTTACCATGGCTTCTGCCTGTACCGCCGCGTTTTCCCTTTTCAGAAGGGTACACTCCCAGCTAACAGAACCATGGATCTTATTTGCCAGTGTAAAATAGAGCAGGACAGCTGTGAGTATAGCAACAGAACAATAAATGGCTGTGATCAGAACTGCTCCGTCGCGTTTATGTATTCTTCGCATATTACATCGCTTCCTATCAGGTTTGGCAGGTACAATACAGTTTTTGACGCAAAGAGCTTATATCTTGATCCTTTTTCATCCCATTGGCGAAGATATTCTTCAGGCCATTCTTCCCTGCCCTCTATCTCCTTTGGCGAATCGTACAGTCTGTCGCCTCTTGCAAGGATATAGACCTTAACGAGCTTATTCTCAATATCAAGGTCAAACCTAATATCAATGATTCCCTTTATCCTTGGCTGTGCTCCGGAAGTCCTGAAATCCTTTGTATAAAGGCAGTCGTTATGAGAGTAGACGCACATTGCCCTCATGTGATGCACCCTGTCTCCCCTCGAAATGCTGAAAGATCTTCCCAGATTATTTTTTACAGACATTGTTTTTTTGTTGAGGCCTGTTACACAAAAGGGAGTCGATGGAGGAAAGGTCGATGGGAATAGGACCCAGTTTCTGATATCGGGTGAATTGTTGGAATAAGTATCTCCTAATTCGTTCTGATCAGGGAATTTGTGAAGATCTACGACTCCGTCAGGCGTTTCGCTCTGTGTCATCCGGGTGAGCTTTGTGCTTCCAGGCCTGGCGAAGGATATCCTTAATTCACTGTTATCAAAACCGCTTGGTCCCTTTTTGACGCTTATAGGGCCGTCCCACCTGAAGGGATCGAACTTCTGGCTGCCGAAAGCCGCCTTATATATTGAAGCATCGACCGGCATTCCAAGTCCGCAATAGAAAAGAGGTGCTTTAAGAAGTGACTCTGCTCTTGATATCCTTTTATGCGCCTTTATGTGTTCGGTATCTATATCGATCCTGTCCACAGCAATTTTTACAGCAGAGATAAACAAAGGGGTCATTATCAGCATTATACCGATGCTGACAACCAGCTCTATAAGAAAAAAAGCCTTATTTTTATGGCTTTTCATTTGGCCACACAAGATAAGATCCTCTGATTTTCTGAAAACCGTCTTTCTCGATCAAAAGAATTAAATTTTTGTCCTCTGAAGTGTTGTCAAGGTTTATTCGTACGTTATTGAAGTTGACCTGCTGGGGGATACTGCCCGAAGACAGGACAGAGAGGGCGTCGTGCTTAGCCCTCTCTATATCAAGGATCTCATATGGTGTTTTTACGAGCATTACACTTGCACGAAAGAGACATGCGAAAACACCGGTGACTATCACGGCAATAAAACATGCCGCCAGCGTTCCGGTAAGCATGGTTCCCTTTCGGGATCTCAATCTCCCATGAATCTTTCAAGGTCTTTTAAGTCATAAGCAAACGCGATCGCATTTTTTCTGCTTATGAGACCTTCTCTGTACATTCGTGCCAGATCCTGGTCCATGGTATGCATGCCGAGGGCGGAACCTGTCTGAATAGCGTTTTTGATCTGAGAGGTCTTGGCCTCTCTTATGTAGTTCTTTACGGCATTGTTTGCTATCAGAAATTCTGTAGCCACCATTCGTCCAGTTTCAGTAACAAGAGGTACGAGCTGCTGCGAGAGAATTCCGATGAGGATCGATGACAACTGTATCCTGATCTGCTGCTGCTGCCCTGAGGGAAATACGTCTATTATCCTGTCTATGCTTTGAGGTGCGTCGGGCGTGTGAAGCGTAGTCAGGACAAGATGTCCTGTCTCTGCTGCCGTAACTGCCGCAGAGATAGTCTCAAGGTCCCTCAATTCTCCGATCATTATGACATCAGGGTCCTGTCTCATTGCTCGCCGCAGCGCCTCAGAAAAACTTTTTGTGTCGCTCCCTACTTCACGCTGATGGATCATTGATTCAGCAGAGCTGTATATGTATTCGATAGGGTCTTCGATCGTGATTATATGAGTCGGCCGTGTCAGGTTTATCTCCTGGATCATAGCTGCAAGAGTTGTTGATTTTCCCGATCCGGTAGGTCCTGTAACTATAAACAGTCCGTTGTTTTTGTGGGATATGTTTCTGACTTCATCAGGCAGCATAAGTTGTTTGACAGTCCTGATTATCGGTGTGATTATCCTGAGCGCGAGTACAGGGTTGCCTCTTTCAAAAGAGAAATTTCCCCTGAATCGCTGTTTGAAATCAGGCCCGCTTGAGAAATTGAAACTGAAATCAAACTCTCTGTCATCGTTGAACCTGCTGAGCTGTTCCGGAGAGAGAAGAGTGTTGATAACGTTGTCCATGTCTTCTTTCGTAATTTGTTCAGCATATGGACGTCTTACAAGTGTGCCGTTGATCCTTAGTGCTGGTTTTGCTCCCGCACAGATATGAATGTCGCTTGCACTGCTCATTACACCGTCAAGCAGAAGGTTGTTAATGTCAAAAATTGGCAAAGTATGCAGCCTCCGATTAATCGAACATTGTTGTGATAAGCATCTCTTCTACACTGATAGTGCCGTCGAGTACTTTTTTCATTGCGACGTCTCTCAGCGTAGACATGCCGTTATTTAATGCGTGATCCTTGATCTCCTGCTGAGGCCGCGCGTTGTTTATCATTTCCCTTAAGGTTGGATCTATTACCATCAATTCAGCTATCACAGTCCTGCCGCTGTGACCTGTAAAACGGCACGATGGGCATCCTACAGGGCTGTATATTTTTGACCCGGCAGGGATGTTTATGTCCCGAGACATCTCTTCTGTTACTTCTATCTCTTTTTTACAGTTGTTGCAGAGCTTCCTTACAAGCCTCTGAGCCACTATACATCTCAGCGACGATGCGATCAGGAAATTCGGGACTCCCATATCGACAAGCCTGTTTATGGAAGCAGGCGCATCGTTTGTATGGAGGGTACTTAATACAAGGTGCCCTGTCAAAGCTACCCTTACTGCAAGATGTGCCGTTTCCTGGTCCCTTATCTCTCCTACCATTAATTTATCCGGATCCTGTCTCAATATCGACCTCAGTACGCTTCCAAAAGTGACATCGATCTTCTCGTTTACCTGGATCTGGGTTATCCCTGCGATCGTATATTCAACAGGGTCTTCTATAGTGATGATGTTGACCTCCGGCTTATTGATCAGTTCAAGAAGCGAGTAGAGAGTAGTTGATTTTCCGCTTCCCGTGGGTCCTGTAACAAGTATGATGCCATGAGGAGCAGTGACTACCTGTTTTAATTTTTCCGCCTGGTCATGATCAAATCCCAGTTTTTCGATGCCTATGTGTTCATTGTCCTGATCAAGTAGACGCAGGACAGCTTTTTCTCCATAAATAGAAGGGAGGGTCGATACACGCATATCCATTTTTTTACCGCTTACTTTAATAAGGATCCTGCCGTCCTGTGGCCGCCTTTTTTCTGCGATATCCATGCCTGCAAGAATTTTTATCCTCGCGATCAGAGGCATATGCAGATTTTTGGGGATCTCAGTCGTAAGGAAAAGAGTTCCGTCTATCCTCATCCTTACGCTCGTAGTTGTATCGGATGGTTCAATGTGTATGTCAGAGGCCTTCTCCTTGACAGACTGTTCCAGAATACTGTTTACGAGGCGTACAACAGGCGCATCATCAGAATTAACAGTTGCTATGTCCTGAGCAACAGTTGAGGACATTATCTGAGTCGAGCCGGATATGTTTGCTGACTGTTTCATTACATCCTGCACAGCATCTTCCACACTTGACTGGACCCGGTAGTAAGTGGAGAGGGCCTTATTGATGTCACTTGCCGTAGCTATCCGTATATCCACTTCCCTGTTGGTAAGCATGCATATCTCATCTATCGCGAGGGTATCCATAGGATCCGACATTGCGACCGTGATGCGTCCGTCATAGGTGAGAGAAAGCGGAATGATGTTAAGCCTGACAGCAACGTTTTCGGGTATCATTGAGAGTGCGTTCTGGTTCGGCCTCTCTTTTACAAGCGAAATAAAAGGGATCCCAAGTTGCGCGCTCAGCGCCTCGGCAAGGTGCATCTCAGTCAGGTAGCCGTTTTTGATGAGGACCTCTCCAAGCCGCATGTGTGAGACCTTCTGTTCTCCAAGCGCCGCCTGAAGATTGGCAGATGTAATTGCCCCGGCATTAACAAGAAGTTCTCCAAGTTTTAATGTCCTAATAGGTTGCATGACTCTCCCCCATCCCGAAAGAGATTTATGTTTTTATGCACAGTAAATTAAATTTACTGTATCAGGCTTTTGGCGGGCATATCAAAGATCTCGGCTGACCCAGTCGGCACATCCAATATATGCGGCATTACGATAAAAGCCATTTCTGATTTGGAGTGCTTGTCCGTCTTGCTCTTGAAGAGCTCTCCAATGAGCGGGATATATCCAAGGATCGGCACTCTTGTCACGCCCTTGGTCTTGTTCTCTTGATACAGTCCGCCGATAACAAAAAGCTCACCGTTCCTGACTCTTATCTGAGTGTCCACTTCGCGCTTTGTAGTTTCGGGCACTTCTGAGATACCGCTGTCTCTGAACTGCACTATCTCTCCTGTCGATATCTTCAGTTTCAGCGTTACGAAACCGTCTCTTCCGATCGTAGGAGTAATATCTAGGGTCGGACCAGTTTCCTGCTCAGTAAACTCAGGATTGCCGCTTTCGTCCAGACCTGACTGGTACAGATAATTATGAGTAAGTTTTATTGTGGCTTTCTGTCCGTCAAGTGCGACCACAGAAGGATTGGCAAGTATCTTTCCTTTGTTGTCTGATTCCATGGCCCTTAACCCTGCATCCAGCATTTTCATTGTCGGATCTACGACATTTACCGGCATCGTTGAGTCAGAGCCTAGGATCGGAAGCTGCCCCGGTGTAGTCGTTTCCGTAGGGTTAACGTTGGGAATTATATTTATAAGATCATTTGCGTATGTGTATTCTGATGAAAGCCCCTGAGCTCCGTAAGTAAAGAGCCAGCCCTTATAGACAGAAGAAATGAGCGTCTCGATCTCCTGCTGTGCACCGTCGTTGATCTCTATCAGCCTTGCTTCGAGCATGACCTGTTTTCCGGGGTGATCGATCCTGTTCATCAGCGATTCAACTTCTATGTGCTGTTCAGCAGTGCCGGTAACATAGAGAGCTCTCTGCCGTTCATCCACAACAGGAGGTTTTGGGAGAGTAACAAGGCCCATTATTATCGCGGGCATTTTTTTAATATCTCCGTATGCCACTTTGTATTCCTTAGTTATGTTTTTGCCCAGAGTCTTTCCGATGCTCTCCGCAGTTCCGACTACCAGAGTATTGCCCATTAGAGCATATGTAAGATCGTTCATCCTGAGTATATATGCAAAGACCTCGCTGAATTTAGTGTTCCTGAAAGAAAAAGTCATCAAATTGTCGGGCACAGAACTGTCAATGACCAAATTCAGCCTGTGAAGGTCTGCCAGCATCCTGAAAACCTCCCTGACAGATATGTCTCTTAGCTCAAGCGTCACAGGCGCGTACATGCCAAGGGGGTCTCCCTGGACTGGGGAGCGTGGTTTGGGCGGTGACGGCGGCACAATATCAGCAACAGTTTCCAGGGTGAGTGTGATCCTGTCTGACCCCGGCATTCCGGTTATCTTTTTAAGAACTAAAGGTTTTTCACCGACCACATCCATTGTAAGTCCCTGTTGGTCATTTGATACAACGCTGATCCTCTGCACAAGGTTGTATTCATATTCCTGGTACCACTCTTCGCTCTCTTTCTCTTTTAACCTGAGTATATCCCAGCCATATTCGTCCCACCAGTCTTTTTTGTCTGTGTTCCTTGGGAAACGAATATCTCTCCATACAAGTGTTATCGCGCTGCCTGTCGTCGCCCCCTGCACAGGAAGGCTTATCGAAGTACCCCTCAGCTCGAGCATGACCTGGCTGCTGCCTACCTGCCTGACCTTCATCCCTTCGATTACAGATTTGGGTCCCCCTGTTTTAGCAGTTGTCGTCACAGCATATGCAGGACAGACAGAACAAACTGTCATATATAAAGCCGCTGACAAAATGATAGTGAGCGTCATGAATAATCTGATCACAGATCTGTGCGGTATTTTTTGTTTGACCATGTCCAACTCACCCCTTTAGGATCTATAGCTGTTATTTTACCCTTTCCTCCGCCGAAAACAGTGCCCTTCCTTACCAACATCCCTGGCGTCTCGTTTTCTATGTCAAGGGTCGCAACTCCTCCGCTTCCCATGACTACCAGTGCCCTTATCTGTATCTGCGGTGCGAACTCAGGGACAGAGAACTCCTGAGCCACAGGCTTGGGCAATACTGCTACAGGATATCTGCCCACTGTCTCTGCAAATTCAACAAGTTGCCTGCTCTCATTACGGTATCTCAAAAATACGTCGTATTTTCGAGTAAATGCGCTAAGCCTGGTGTTGATCTCACTGCCGGTCGGCATTTGCGGCACAGGCATGACGTTAACTTCATCTTTGGAAGTGTTCAGCCACCAAAAGCTTACAACACTTGTCACCGCAGCTGTTGAAAACAGCAGAAAAAGCAATAGAAAATACATAAGTTCCTTCTTCTCTTCAGGAGATACAGGAGCCTTAAAATTAGACAGGAACTTTGACCTGTTAAGTTTTATCCTCAGTTCAGATAGATCCATACGTTTTACCTCTTCAGTTATTCTTCTCTGTTTTTAACGGTTCCGGTACAGATATTTTACATTCTATCGTAAAGGAATAACCGACATAACCATCTGTCTGGCCTGTAAGATCCAGATTAAGGATCCTTATAAGATAGGAACTCTGCCTGAATGAAGACAGCAGTCCAAGCAGCGGAAAATAGCCCGCTTCTCCGCTTACTTTAAAGCTTACACTATCCTTGCTCTCTGCCACTTTTATTACTGAGGCATCTTCAAAACCTGTCGTTGAAAGTACATTTATCAGTATCGAATAGAACATGGTAGCAGATTCCGCCTCAGAAGGCGCGGGGGCATTGTCAATGTTGAACCCGGTCTTGTATCTTGATACGGCATCTGTTTTGGCCCTGAAGATCTTCTCCGTCAGCTGGTTCTCCTGAGCAGAAGCATCTATCTCGCTCCGTATATTTCTGATGTGTCTTATAAACAGGATCTGGACAGACATTATCAGAATAACTAACAGGAAAGCCAGTGCTATCTGTTTCTTAGTCAGCTCTTCAAAATCTACCCTTGTCATAACACTTTATCCTCAGAGACGATCTTTTGCTGCTTGAGCCCATTAACATCGCTTTTAAGAATTATCTGTTCAAGCGGGAACAATGTACAGTCGAGTTTAAATGACCTCATGTTGACGCCATTTCTGTTCGCCGGGGAGATCACAGGCACACTTACAATATTTGCAAAAGGCGCCATGTGGAGATCATTGGCAAACTGCAGGATCTCTTCCTCGTTCCTCCCTATTCCGGAAAGACTAAGTCTTCCGGACGTCATAGAAAGGGTCTCTATAGTTATGCCCTCCGGCAGCATCTTTGCAATCACTGTCAAAAGCTCTACCGAAGGAATGTCAGAGAGCATGTAATCGAGCTTTGTCTCAAGTTTGGACATATCACCGGTGATCCTTCCAAGTTCCTTGTCCATGATGGCGATCTTCCGGCTGTTTGAAAGAGCGCCATCCTTCAGTTCCTGCCTCTGGGTCCTCAAAGAGTAAAGCTGCCACCCTCCTATTATGAAAACAAGAGTGCCCGCGATCGCAAAAATAAAAACCGAAGTAAAAAGCAGCAAATGCTTGTAACCCGATTCGCGCTCTTCCCTCGTCTCTTTTCCCGGAAGCCTGAGGTCAAGTTTAACGACCATGTCAGCTACCTCAGCGCCAGCCCTATGGGGATGTCCCATGAACCCGCAGTGCTGTCAAAATCAAGTCCATGCAGGGAGATCGGATCAGACAGCATAATTTCAGGGATAGAAAGAGACTCCTTTAAAAATTCACAGAGGTCCTTGGTCGCTCCGGGGCCGAAAATGAAGAACATGTCCGGCTTGAAGCCCCTCATCTGAGAGAGTGCAAACTGGAGCGAGGAATGGACCTCCCTTGCGAATGCGTTATATTCCGCGTTCAACTGTTCGTTAAAGGATTCGTCTACAAAAGAAATTCCTGTAAAGCCGATCGACATAGTGCGATAAAAAATGCCGTTGCCCTTCCACGAGAAAATAAGGACAGACCTTATCTTGCCTGCGTATATGTAAACAGAAGCGTCAGAAACCGGGGTCAAAGGGGTAACAGCCCTTTCGAGGGCTATCTGTGCGGGTTCAATGGCAGTGATCTCGATCCCGTTAGCTTTGGCAGCCTTGGTTATGTTTTCTATCAGGGTCTTTCTCGTTGCGGCTACGAGATATCTCGATTCTTCTGTACCGTTTTGAAGGGGATAGAGTACCTCTCCCAGATCATAAACTCCCTCTTCGATCGGAAACGGAAAATAATTTTCGAATTCATATCTGAAAGCAAGTTTTGCTTCGTACAGGGTCATGTTGGGGAAATTTACTACCCTGAGAAGCGAATCAGTCGTAGGGAGCGAGAGGCGCACAGGAACATCTATACTTCCCACGTTGTGCAGGATCTCGTTCATCACCTGATAAAGATACATGCCGTTACTGGCAAAGGGATCGCCTCCCTGTGTCACTTCTTCGGATATCTCTCCGGAAACGGCATCAGTCACAACATAACTGCCCGGCAAACCAACAACAGCGAAATACCTGAAGTACCCCCTGTCGATAAAGAGCCCGGCTCGTTTTTTCTTATGTTTTTTAAGCCCGAATAAAGCCATATTTTTCCCCTTTTCGTTGAGTAAAATATAATAAAAACATCAGAGGAAAGCAAAAGGGCAAGATTTCCACTGCCATTATAACCCAGAATATTAGATTACAACACACGTGTCCAAGATAGGAAAATGAAATAGTAAAGCCCCGGAATTGGGATATCATTAAGTTGCGAAACAAAAGAATCCCAAAGAAAACACTGAGGCAAGACAATGATAAAGTGCATGAGCCTGTTCAGTCAAATACTATCTGAGATATCTTTATCTTCAGTAAGCTTTGAGCAGCTGGTGATGAAACACGGAAACGACCGTAACGCGAAGGGATTCACGTCAAAAGCCCAGTTGGTGGCGATGATATTTTATAGACACTGAATGTAAAGACATTTATCGGTACAAGTTAAAACGCGCTACGCATACAGATTCGGACAGCCCAAGACGAGTAAGTGAAAAATATGAAGAAAACCATAAAGGACAACCTGGTTTAAATGCGTCCAAAAACGATTAACAAAGCCTTGCTATTACCGGAGGGCATTTCGAAATTTGAGTTATCTTGGACAGCAGTGATTAAGTGAAATGATTTTTTAGAATAATAAAAGGCTCTACTCGGTTAAAAGTAGAGCCGGTCCAACAATTAAAGAAAAGATTAATAATTTTTGATATGTGTTATTGAACTTTCATTACATATCCGGTGCTATCTTTACTTAAAATATCAGTCATTTTGTCAAGAGCAGTAATAATATCTGTTTTAGTTTGATCAACATCTACCCTAACATCACCAGATGCTGTAATGTCATAACTTGTGGTGGTCATATCAGTATCTAAATACTTATCTAAGCTATCTGCTTGAGCATTCAGAGGCCATTCACCATTGTCCGCATAGTACATAATAGCTGCTGCCTTTATGTTGCGCATGTCGGAAACGATCTTTGTCGCCTCTGCCTTGGCTGTTGCTCCGCCTGTTGAAAGCATCATCATTCCTGCAAGGATACCGATGATGATGATCACTATCAGAAGTTCTACCAGTGTAAAACCTTTTGACTTTCTCTTAAGCATTTTCTTCAAGTTAATATCTCCTCTTCTTATTCATATTCGTATTACTCTATACTTCGTCCACAAACAATATGCGCTTGCCCCACCCTGCCGAACCGGGCGCCCCCGGTTCCCCTTTAAAGTTTATTGAAAGGACGTTTCTTTCAATTCCCCCTTATAATATTTAAATTTGCGATAATTAGAAAGACGGTAAAAAAATATAAACAACAAGACCTCAAGCTGAAAATTTTTATTCCACACTAATAATTTCTATACTGCCTTTGTATTTTTTCACCTTGAGTAAAGTTTGTCAAGACTAAGTTGCTATATTGAATAATTATTTCAATTTCCGGAGTATTATATTGGCATTATTTGCTGCATGAAGACAGATCACAACCAACTCTGGATTACGAGATAACGGATTGTAATCTCGTAATTTTATGAACTGATGAACTTTTCTATATTTTTTCTATTCTTACATGAACTGCTGTATTGCAGATATTATCGGCAGGAATATTGCCAGGACCATAAATCCCACGATTATACCCACAAGGACGACCATGATTGGTTCAAGGACTGAACTGAGGCGCTTAATTTTCTCTGACAGTTCGTTGTCATACCAGTCGGAAATCTTCTGAAGCATTTCATCAGTACGTCCTGTTTCTTCTCCAACTGCGATCATATGGGCGATCATAGGGGGAAAAAGTTTTCTCTCTTTAATGACGATGTTCATCGGAGCTCCCATCGCAGCAGCATCCCTCATCAGCAAAAAGTTGTTGTTTATCTTGCTGTTGGAGGCAACTTCTCCTGCCATTTCAAGCGCTTTCAAAATAGGAACGCCTGACCTGAGCAAAGCTGACATAGTCCTGAAAGATCTGGAAAGCGCCGCCTTGTAAAGGATGTCGCCAAAAACCGGGACTTTAAGTATCCCTGTGTCGATATATATTCTCAATCCGGGGACTTTTCTTAAAAAATTGAGCAGTAAAATTATCAGCCCAATGACGGCAAGGGCATAGTACCAGTTGCTCTGTGCCCATGTTCCAAATTCGAATATCATCCTGGTCAGTCTGGGAAGCTCAACGTTCATGCTTGAAAATGCCTTCTGGAACTGTGGTATGACAACGACCACCATAATGCCGAGGACAAAGACGGCAATGCTTATTACCACCGCCGGGTAAGTCATTGCAGATATGATTTTTTTCTTAAGGATTTCCTGGTCCTCAATAAAATTTGCCAACTGTGCCAGAGTGCTGTCCAGGGTTCCTGACTCTTCCCCTGACCTTATAAGCGAAGAGATGAGCACGTCAAAAAATTTAGGGTGTTCGGCTATCGCAGAGCTCAAAGTAGAACCTGAGCTTACGCGCGCATAAATCTTTTTGATTGTCCTTTTCAGCCTCTTTTGGTTTGTCTGTTCGATCAGTATCTGAAGTGCCCCGCCTATGGGCACACCGGCTGCGATCATCGTAGAAAGCTGTCTGATGAAAATAGCTTTATCCCTGAGCTTAACTCTTGGAGATAGGTCAAAGACCTCTTTCCAGTTGATATTCTTTCCAAACGAATCCCCGAGCATAGCAACAGTTTCATACGTCCTGACAACATTGATAGGTATCCAGCCTTTGTCTCTTATCCATTCGAGAAGCTCGCCTTCATTATCCGCGGCTCTTCTGCCCCTGACAGTCTTACCGTTGGCAGCCTTGGCCCAATATTGATAATTCATTCGCTTCTCACCTGCCATCACGACGTGATATTTACAACCTGACTGCTAACAGTATTACATTTTAGCATTGTTTATCACTCAATAACAGACTCAGGTTAGTATCATGGCAAAATGCGGCTGAGAGCAAGCCGCGTGAAGCAATGGCGAAGCGGTTGGGAAGTTATTGTAAAAAGCGGCTGAGCAATAGCTGAGCATGGCTGAGCGGTTGCTGAGCAATCGTAAGAACCAAAGCTCCGTCGTTCCCGGCCATATTCACCATCGTCATTCCGGTATGGGGTTGTCAGGAGAGCAATATTTTCCGATTAGGAAAACTTGTAAAATTTACCATAGTGCTCGAACTATTTCGAATGCGTTTTGAGATACCGGGATCCACTGTCTCTTTTGTCTTTGTCTTTTTATCGTCTCCCTCGAGCGCTCCAATCGGGGGCCCAGTGGCTTTGTTTGTAGACTATTAGCGCGTTTATATGCCCTTAAACAAAAGACGCTGGATCCCCGATGGGGCACTCGGGGACGACGGAGAGGGTGCAAGGTTTAATTCACCGCGACGCCTTATGTCGCAAATTCTCCGCCGGACGGGTCTTCCGGCAAATTCTCCGCGATGCAAAGCGAGCAAATTGGCTAAGTGCGGCTAAAAGCAAGCCGCGGGAAGCAATTGGGAAGCGGTTGGGAAGCAATTGTTAAAGCCAAAACCGGTCACAGACTAAGTTCGAAGCCACTGGTCTCCCGATGGAAGCATTCGGGAGCGACGGGGAGAGGGTGCTCCTGCGGCCCCTACGACCGCTTCGCAACTGCTTCCCGCGACGCAATTGAGGCATCTCGCGGCGCTGACTTAGCAACTCACAATGTTTTTTCGCTTCGCCGTATGCAAATACGACTTAGCTCGAA
>DIWR01000017.1 GCA_002428495.1 Synergistaceae bacterium UBA6101 | reverse complement strand
TCCGGGATATTTGACGCTTACATTTTTAACAAATATCGTAAGTTTCTTCCAGGGCTGTAATGAATTTTACCAGCGCTTTGTTTACCGGAACATCTATGCCGTGCTTTTGGGCAAGGCTGCAAACAGTTCCTCCAAAGGCCTCGACCTCAGTCTTTCTTTTGGCTTCGACATCCTGGAGCATTGAAGTTTTGCCATTAGGGGTCAGCGAGCTGAGTATGTCGATGCAGTTAATAATATCGTTCTCACCAAGGTTGATGTTTTCTGCTTTTGAAACCGCAACTGCCTCTCTCATTGCCTCCGTCAGCAGCTCTCTTACCGCCTTTGAATTTTTGATCGCGCCGTAGGTGCATCTGAGTACGGCAGTGACTTGGTTGGCTCCGACGTTAAGCATGAACTTCAGCCACAGATCCCGTATCATGTCTTCCGGAATGTTATATTTGATGCCTGTTTTTTTGAAAAATTCTTCGACGGCCAATACTCTTTCTGAATATTTGCCAGGGATATTTTGAACCTCACCAAACGGCACAAAACCCAGATTGACGTAATTTGTCGAATCTCCGATCCGCATTGAGTCCGTCCGCATTATGTATGAGTAGAGGATCTTATCCATTCCGTATATATTGCCTATCTCTTTCTCGCTTGATATGCCATTGAGGAAAGAGATGATTATGGTGTTTTTACCAACATGGTTCCTGACCTCTTCGATCGCCTTGGGGAGATGGTGGTTCTTGACAGCGAAGATCAGGAGATCAGCAGGCGAAACTTTGTCTTCAGGTCCGAATATCGGGAACATATAAGTCTTGCCGTTTACGCATACCCCATTTTTACGATATCTTTCAGCTCGGTCACCTGAAGCAACCACCCTTATATTTTCCATTGGGACTGACTCAGAGATTTTTGCAAGATTTGCGCTTCCAAGCGCTCCAAGTCCAATAAGCGATACTGTTTCAATGCTTTTCATAACAAAAACTCTCCGTTTCCACTTTTGTGTGATATTTGAACTGTGAAAGACCATTGTATACCATTTGAGCTTCTGCAACATACAAAAAATGCCGGCACACCTTTAAAATGTGCACCGGCATCTATCTCAGATGTTAACGGAGACCTGTTATATTATTTCTTTTGCAGTCACTGCCTTGTCAAACCAGTCTTTGCCTTCTACCAGCCTTGAGACCAGCATTGCTGAGCAGGTGTCTCCCGTGGCGTTGACCATTGTAGCTGCCGGGTCGACCAGGAAGCCTATCGTTGCAATGATGGGGAACGCTTCAGGCGGGAATCCGTAAAGACTCACTATCAGCATTTCTCCGACCAGGCCTCCGCCTGGGATACCGGAGAGGACAACTCCTGAAAGAACTGCGACTGCGACAGCAGTAGTGATCGTTCCTATTCCGGTGAAGGGGATGTTGAAGATGCCGAAGAGGAATGCTATCTTAAGTATGCCGCTCAGGCAGGAACCTTCCATGTGAGCTGTTGCTCCGATAGGCAGCACTATCTCAGCAATGTCTTTCGGGATACCAATATTTTGCGCGGCTACAAGGTTGACCGGCAGGGTAGCATTGCTGCTCTGTGTTCCAAGCGCAGTTATTGATGGGGTTATGATATTTTTCCAGAATACCCCAACTCCTTTGCCCTGCGTTGCTATCCATGAATAGATCGTAAAGGCAATAAAGAAATAGCCGAAAGTCGCAACGTGATATACGATCATGGAGCGCAGATATGCTCCGAGGAGGTTTGGTCCGTAGTCTCCAACCAGAGTCGCAAAGTAGGCTCCGAGACCTATCGGGGCATAGTACATAAGATATTTGACCATCTGCAGCATTGCATCGGCGAATACAGCGATCCCGCGTCCGACAGACCTACCCCTCTCTCCAAGCGTCTGGAGGCAGAAGCCGAAGAATATGGTGAAAATGATCAGCGGCAGCATAGCGCGCCTTGAGATGAGCAACGCGAAATCTTCTACCGTAAATGCCTTTACTATCTGGTCTGCTGTACTTAATGCCTGAAAATCACCCGGGGCCTGAAGCTGAATGTTTGTCCCTGCTGCAGGCGGGAAGAGTGTCACGGTCACAAGCATAAGGATCGCAGCTATCGCTCCTGTTACTAAAAAGACCAGTACCAGGGATTTCATGACCTTGCCAAGTCTTTCCATTGATGACATGTTGGCGACAGCGCTGCAGATCGTCGAGAAGACCAGTGGTACGACTACCATAAACATTGCATTGATAAAGACATCTCCAAGAGGTTTAAAGACCAACGCGTCTTTCCCCATCACTGCTCCGACTATACAGCCGATAACAATTCCTGTGAGAAGTATTATAGGGAATCGGTAGGCTTTCCAGAGACTGTTTGATTCTGATGCCATGATAACCTCTCCTTTCGTTTCTGCTTTTATTAGATATGCTGAAAGTATAGAACATACTAATATATGTTGGAAGAGCTTGATATGTATTAAGGTATATTTAGGGCAAATTGCTCATGCCATCGACTGGACCATCATACAGCAGAGGAGTCTGTTTGCGTATATATGAAATCATAAATATTTTCTGATCTTTTATATTTATACACATAAATATGAATGATCCGATAAAATATTCGATGCCATTAAACATGGTCAGAATTGTATCTGCTTTTCTTGTTCCCATGCATCATTTCTTCAGCATTAATTTCGTCAGTCAATCGGCAAAGTCCTTCACTTATATACGGTTCAATTTTTGTTGAGCCAGTATTAGCATTGAGAAAGACGGTTTTTATGGATTTGTTATTCTTTCGATTATTCTCGGAGCTGTCTCGATCTTTGCTTTGAGGAAAACAACATGAAAAAACTCCTTTCATTCATAGATATAAGTTTTTCTTCTGAATACCTCAAGAAGATCGCGATAATTATAAAAGAGAAGGCAAGTCTCATTTTTTATGGGTTTGCCGTCCTCCGAACATACTCGTCAGATACAACTTCAATGAACAGCCGGGCAATTTGGGGATCAAATTGTGTACCTGCATTTTTTTTGATCTCCTCTAGGGCCGCTTCATGTGTGATGGCTTTTCTGTAAACGCGGTCTTGCGTCATCGCATCATAGGCGTCGGCAACGGCGATGATGCGTGAAAGCAGAGGGATCTTCTCCCCGGCAAGATTCTTCGGATACCCCCTGCCATCCCAGTGTTCCTGATGATAAAGGATATATTCGGCAATAGGTTCGAGTTCTGGTGCTGCGACAGCGATCCTGTAGCCGATCTCGGGATGCTTCTTCATTTCTACCCATTCAGCTTCGCTGAGTTTGCCGGGATTAAGCAATATCCGTTCCGGTATCCCGACCTTCCCTATATCGTGCAGTTTCGCCAGCAATGCCAGTTCATCCAGCTCTCTTTCGGAAAGGTCAAGGGCTTCTCCGATCATTTTCGATATTTCGACCAACCGTCCGCAATGTTCTTCAGTCTCCTGGCTTTTTGCGTACATCGTGGCAGTTATAGATGCGATGATCGAGCTGCGTGAACTTTTATTCTCTAAAAGCTTTCGTTGGTACATGTAATTTTCTGCGATTTTCATGACCGAATCAAATGACTCTTCCACAGCTGTTTTTGTGGCACATCCCATCGATATGTTGATAAAATACGCTTCGTCTGAAAGCTCTGCATTATGCGCATCACAAGCTGTCTGGATCTCTTTAAGTACGCTAAAGGCGGTTTCAAAATCTGTTTTTGGCATTAATATTTTAAAATCACCGCCTCCGGTTCTTGCAAGTATGTCACCTTCGCGGCAGCATGTCTTTATGATTTTTGCAGTATCTATTATAAGTCTGTCACCCTCTGCGTCGCCAAATGCGTTGTTTATCATCTTAAGGCCGTTGATGTCGCCCATTATTACCGATAAGGGAAGGGTGTTGTAGTTATCAAACTTTCTTGTTTGAATTTCAAAATACCTGCGGTTAAACAGTTCTGTGAGCTGGTCGTGATAACTCATATAGATCAGCTTCTCTTCCGCTTTTTTCGTTGCCGTTATGTCTTTTGAAAAACCAAGAAAGCGATGATCAGAAAGTTTTACAGAATCAACGCTCCACCAACGGGTTGAGCCGTTTTTATGCTTATATTGCAGCTCCCCTCCAGAGGATCCCGTATCCAATAATTTTTTAAAATGATCCAGCCCGATTTCTTTTGACCCTTCAGGGAGAAAATCACTGATTTTCATGTTTAATAACTCATCTTTGCTGTAGCCTGTTATTTCAGAGGCAGCCCTGTTCACCTCAGTATAATGTCCGGTCTCGTCTGTTATAAAGATCCCGTCAGGCGCATTTTCTATATAACTTTTGTATTTTTTTTCACTTTCTTTCACAGCGTTCTCTGCAAGTTTTTGTTCCGTGATGTCCAGCCCTGAAGCGAAGAAACCGATGATGTTTCCGGCATCGTCACGCAAAAAATTATTGTGCCACGAGATCAAGCGTTCCTCACCGGTTGCGGTGATAATGGGACTCTCAAGAAGATCTGCGGCTCCAGATATTTCTTTTTTCGCTTTCTCAATATGCTGCCTTACATCCTCCCTGGCATGCTTTGGCACAAAAGTCTCAAACCAGTTTTTTCCGATAATATTCTCACGGGGTAGCCCCAATAACTCGCAGACCTTTCTGTTGATGAGCGTGGCCGTTCCGTTTTTGTCAAGCGAGAGCATCATAACGGCTGCCGTATCAAGATACATCCTGGCCCTGTCTCTTTCTCGGCCGAGTTCTGCCTCCATCAGTTTTCGTTCCGTGATGTCCCTGATGTTGCATTGAATTACACTTTTTTGGTCTGCAGTGTAAACATTGCTGACAAACTCCACCTCGATTTGCTTTCCTGCCGCTGTTTGCAGAGGTAAATTTTCATAACGGATGTACCCTTTTGTTCGCAGTTGCAGAAAATTATCCTTATTTTCAATAATATTTTTAAACGAACCTATTTCCCATATCATCTTCTCAAGAAGCTCTTCTTTTGAATATTGGAGCAATTTGGTCAGGTACGGATTCACATCGTCGATTTTTCCTGTCTCTGCGTCAAGTATAAGAATGCCGTCTTTGGCGGATTCAAACAACCTGCGATATCTGATCTCAGAAGCGCGCAATTGCTCGTCAGCCACTTTCCGCACAGTGATATCCCGTATGAAGCCGCCTACTCCCACTTTGTTGTCTCTTAGCTCGATTGGGAATTTGATCGTTTCAAAAACTCTGCAGCCTACTGACTCCTCGGAAATAACGGCAGCCTTTGTCGATAGCACAGTCATATCCGATTTACGACATTGCTTCGCGGCTTCATCAGGAATCAGCTCAAAATCACCTTTCCCTATTATCTCGTTATTTGATTTATTGTAATATTCGGCAAGTTTATGATTTGCGACCATATACCTGAGCTGACTGTCCTTTAAGAAAACCATATCCGTGTTGGCGTTTATGAAAGTTTGGTAAAGATTTTCGCTATGCGCCAGGGATTCCAGAGTGTTTTTCTGCTCTGTTATATCAATTACCGAAGTTATTAAGTATAGGACATTTCCCGAAGCGTCCCTTCGAGCCGAAGAGAGTACGTCAGCCCATAAGACATTGCCGTCTTTTTTAATATACCTTTTATTGAAGCGTATCGACCCTTTCTTTCCTGAGATAAGCTCGTCCAGCTCCTGTTGTGTAGATTGGATGTCATCAGGATGAGATATCTCCTTCCAGTTTTTACCCTGCAGTTCTTTTAGAGAGTAGCCAAGCATATCAGACATCGCTTTGTTGACCTGCATTTCGCCGGTAAGACGTGTGAGCGATTTTCCCACAACAGAATTGTCAAAAACATACCTGAATTCTTCCTCAGATTGTTTTAACTGATCATTTAAGCGCCTGTGATCTTGCTGGCGCAGCAGCAGCAGGCTGAGCAGGACGGATGCTGCCGGATAAACCACCATTACCGGCACAGCGATCTTACGAATAACGTTGAGGCTTTCGGGGTAGGGAAGCAGAAGCATACAGGCAAGCATGGCGATATGGACAGTCAGGCTCATTGCGTAGATACTAAGCCAGTGCCACTTATTTGATTTGGGGTAGAGCCACCGCCGCCAGGCTAAACCTATAAGAGCGCTGGTTGCAATGACCGCTATCCCGGGAAATGTGCCGGAACCGCCGATGCTTATTCTAAAGAGGGCGGCGGCGGCCACAGTAACTGCCGTCGGAATTGGACCAAAAAACAAGGCAGTCACACAGATCAGGATCGATCGGGTGTCGTATATTATTCCAGGTTGAAGGGTAAAGGGCATGCTCATTATAAGCACACAGATCAGGGCGATCAGGATTCCGTTGAAAACCGGTTGCATATGGCGATATCTGGATGGAAGCAAATATATTGCTTCGTAAATAACGGACAAAACCAGCAACAATACAGCGTTATTAAATAAGGGCACAAAAACAGTCTGATCCATATAGTCCCCTCCCCCGCCAAGATAGCTTTGGTCCTTATGTAAGCAGCGTCGCATATTGGCTTTTGTCTCTTAGAGGCGCGTATAGCTTTCTCCATCTGAATAATTTAGTAACGGCAATTACTAAATCTTTCGCTGCTTCCTGGATAGCTTTGATGCTGGCGAAACTTAGTCGGACTGTCTTCTTTTTGAATTTTTCATCTAATTTTTGTCGTTTGCACGGAATGATCTAAGTCCATTATAGACCCTATTCTATCTTGCCTATCTTTATTAAATTCTAGCATCGGCACCTTATTGCGTAAATCACTGGGAACTGTGGGACTGAAACAAAGCTTGGTCCCTACCTGCAATAGGTTAGATGGTGCTTTTGATAAAACAATCCCCATAGTTCTCTACCACCTTTTTGTACTAACTATTTGTACAAAGGAAGCAAAAACTATGGGGACTGCATAATTATCAGTGAGGGTCTGATGTAAAATTTAATGGTGCCGGAGACGAGAATTGAACTCGTACGGGTTGCCCCACACGCCCCTCAAACGTGCGTGTCTACCATTTCCACCACCCCGGCACTCGGGACTTAGAAATTATACGTAGCATATCCTCTTTCGTCAAGTCTCTATTGACAGTCTGTTGTTGATCAGCGATATTGTCAT
>DIWR01000031.1 GCA_002428495.1 Synergistaceae bacterium UBA6101 | reverse complement strand
GACATTTTCCCTGATCATTGACAGTGTCGCGCAGACAGTTGTGTTGTCGCGCAGACAGTTGTTGTCGCGCAGACAGTTGTTTGGAATATCAGGCTGGATGCCGCTTCCACAAGTCAGTGCATTTGGTGTAGAATAGTTGCCGTTGGCAAAATACAAACGAAGGGTCGAATGCCGGATGATCCTATGCACAAAAATGAACGGCAACGGAAACGATTTCCTTGTCATAAACAATATGGAGCTTAAATACAGCGGGGAAACGCTTTCCATGTATGCCAAGGCTCTTTGCAGAAGGAGAGAGTCACTGGGCGCGGACGGCATACTTGCAGTGGAACCATCGGAAACCCATGATTTTAAAATGAGACTGTTCAACCGCGACGGCACAGAGGGCGAGATGTGCGGCAACGGGGCAAGGTGCATTGCCAGATACGCATTTCTCAAAGGCATAGTAAAAAAACCTGAAATGACCTTTGAAACCTTGGGCGGCAGAGTAGATGCCAGTGTAAGGGATGCAAGAACGACCCTCAAGCTTTCTCCTGTAAATATTTCAGACCTTGTCCATGACGTTCCCGCCTCTGTCGAAGGATATGATTTCAGTTATACTTTTTTGACAGTCGGTGTCCCTCATGCTGTAATATTTGAAGAGAAGCGCCTTGAATCTGAAGATCGGTACAGGAAGATCGGCAGGGCGATACGTTTTAGGACAGACCTTTTTCCGGAAGGGGCAAATATAAATTTTGTATCACCAAAGTCAACATATGAAGCAGGCCTTGACGTCATTACATATGAGAGAGGGGTGGAAGACCTCACCCTTTCATGCGGAACGGGCTCTGCAGCAAGCGCGATTGCTGCTTTCACTGCCGGACTGACCGGTTCTGTTGTGGATGTTTATAATCCCGGAGGGCTGAACAGGGTCTCCCTTGAGTTCGGACCTTCAGGCAAAGTTTTTCCTGAGCTTGAGGGCGGAGCGTCGTACATAGCTGAGATAGAGGCGTCGGAGGAAGCGTTAGTTCAGGATAAATAAAATGTGTGCCGGAAAAAGAGCCATCAGTACAGCTGCGCTGCTTGTCCTTTTTCTGATTTATATTGGAGGAATCAATGTTATGCCTAAACCATGGTGGCGTGAAACGATAGAGACAGTTTTCTGGGCGCTGGTGCTTGCCCTTATCTTAAGGACCTTTGTTATACAGGCGTTCTGGATCCCAAGCGGATCTATGATCCCCACTCTTGAAGTGGGAGATCGTGTGCTCGTGCTCAAATTCTGGTATGCGATGCCAAAAGTTGAGCCAAAGAGGGGACAGATAGCCGTCTTCAAGTACCCGGTGGATCCGAGAAGGGATTTCGTAAAGCGGATCATCGGTCTTCCCGGAGACAAGGTAGAGATAAGGAACGGTACAGTGTATGTAAACGATAAAGAAGTATTTGAGCCATACGTGAAAAACAAAGACACTTTTGACATGTTGCCGGAAACAGTTCCTGAGAAAAGCTATTTTTGCCTGGGAGACAACAGGCCGAACTCGCAGGACGGCAGGTTCTGGGGTTTTGTCCCGAGAAATTTCTTCCGGGGTCCGGCAGTTTTCAGATACTGGCCGCTCACCCGGATAGGGCTGATAGAATAAATGGGTCGGACTGTATGGTTCCCTGGGCATATGGCAAAAGGCAAACGCCAGCTTGAGGCGCTTGCAGCCAACATTGACCTTATTTTAGAGGTTCGGGACGCGAGAGCGCCGAACCTCTCTTCATCGCCCTTTCTTCACATCTTTGCCCCTAAAATAAAAATATGGACTATCCTCTCAAAAGCGGATCTAGCTGATCCCAATATCACTAAAATATGGGCAGAACATCTGAAGTCCAAAAATCTTCCAACGTGGCCGCTGGACCTCCGCAAGGGAGGGCTCAGCCAGATACGGAAAGAGCTGACGGAAAAGAAACCGGCCTTCCGTGATCTCAGAATGGCGGTAGTCGGCATCCCAAACGTTGGAAAATCCATGCTCATCAATCAGCTGGTGGGAAGAAAAGCCGCCCCTGTCGGCGGGATACCCGGAATAACCAAGGGAGTATCCTGGTTCAAGGGAGAGGGATTCCTCCTGGTCGACTCACCCGGGATACTTGATCCTCACAGCGACGCAAGGGCGCACCGGATCATTTCATGGATAGGCTCTACAAGAGGCCAGGTAATAGGCAACTGGGAAGAGCACGCAAAAGAATGCATATCATTCCTGATAACCAAAAACCTATGGCAGGGCGTTGAGTCAGCCTGGGGGATCAAGCCTGAGGGAACTCCGGCGGAAATACTCGGATCCGTAGGCAAAAGGCTCGGCAAACTGCTGCCGGGCGGTCTTGTGGACATAGAAAGCACAGGCCGGGTCTTTATAGACGCGTTTGCCACAGGAAGACTTGGCAGGATGAGCCTTGAAAGACCGGGAGATCCGCCGCTGTGGGAGAGCCTCAAGTAATGTTTGGAAGGGCTGGAATAGTTGTCGCAGGAACAGATGAAGCAGGCAGAGGTCCGCTTGCCGGGCCTGTTGTTGCAGCTGCGGTCATCCTTACGAACGAACAGAGACAATACCTCCTTTCAAAAGGTCTAAAAGACTCAAAAAAACTTTCACCATCAAGACGAGAGGATCTTTTCTGCCGGATGTGTGAGTGCGGGATAAATTGGAGAGCGCAGGCTGCGTCACCGCATAAGATAGACAGGATAAACATCCTACAGGCATCTCTCTGGTGCATGAAGAGATCCGTAGAACGCCTTGACTCTGAACCGGACATAGTATTGGTCGACGGCTGCACGTACATTCCGGGACTTGGATCATTCCAGAGATGTGTGGTCAAGGGAGACGACAGGGTGCCTGCCATAGCAGCTGCATCTGTCGTAGCAAAGGTTTTGAGGGACAGGATAATGCGCAGCATGGATAAACTCTATCCGGAGTACGGTTTCAGCGCCCACAAGGGCTACCCATCCGCCGAACACAGAAGGATACTGATGGAAATAGGCCCGTCACCGATCCACAGATTCTCTTTCAGGGGAGTCTCGAGGGAAACAGGGGTATGAGCCTTGAAAGGGCTCTAAAACGCTCACTTCAGGAAAGAAATAAAGTCTCCATTCAAAAATCTTCCGGGAAAGATCAGGCAGACCATTCAAAAACACTTCCGCTTCACCTGCAGACAGGAAAATATGGTGAAGAAAAAGCGGCAGATTACCTCACCCACATCGGATACAGGATCATAGCGAAGAATGTAAGCTGCAGGCATGGTGAGATAGACATCATTGCCAATGACGGCGATGAGATCGTCTTTGTCGAGGTCAGGACCAGAAGCTTTGGCTGGCTCATGCCGCCTGAATGTACAGTAGGGCCCGAAAAAATAAAAAAACTTAAAAAAGCTGCCAGGATATGGACAGAAAACAGAAAATACACAGGATTCTGGCGTATAGATCTCATTGCTATCACGCTCAAAGAGGGCAGAGGACCCTCTATAGAACATATCAAAAATATCACGGAGGGAATACTATGAACTCTGTCTCAGGTATAACGCTTCGGGGAGTCAAGGCGGTTCCGGTAGAGGTGGAAGTGGAGATAACCGGTGGACTTTTTAACATATCAGTGGTAGGTCTTCCTGACGCAGCAGTCAGAGAGGCCAGGGAGAGAGTCAGGGCTGCCCTCAGAAGCGTTGGGATAACGCTCCGGGGGAGAGTGGCGATCAACCTTGCTCCTGCGGACGTGCCAAAGGAGGGAGCGCTGCTGGACCTTGCTATCGCAGTCGCAATAGCCTGTGTGCAGGGCGGCGTGAAGGTCAGAAAAACATCCCTCTTCATTGGTGAACTCGCACTTGACGGAAGGCTCAGAAAAGTCAGGGGAGCTGTCCCCGCGGCTTTTCTGGCCCGGGAAAAGGGATGGGATATCTACCTGCCGGAAGAAAACGCTGAAGAGGTCAGTCTGGTCGAAGGGGTCTCTGCATGGAGGGTAAAATCGCTTGGGGACCTCTTTGCGCATTTAAGGGGAGAGACCGAACTGGCAAGAGTCGGTTACTGTGAGGCAGACTTTACCCCTCCCCAGGCAGATCCCGACTTTTCTGACATCAAAGGGCAGTCTGCTGCCAAACGGGCGCTTGAGATAGCTGCGGCAGGACATCACAACCTCCTTCTGGTCGGATCTCCGGGTTCGGGCAAAACGCTTCTGGCAAGGGCGCTTAAAGGGATACTTCCTCCCCTTTCCGATCCGGAGCTTATGGAGGTGCTTCTTCTCAGAAGTACTGTCGGAAATTCGATCTCATCTGTCAGGGAGAGACCCTTTAGATCTGTGCACCATACTGCAAGCGCTGTCGCTCTCTGCGGCGGAGGGACCACACTAAGACCGGGCGAGATAAGCCTTGCATCACGGGGAGTGCTCTTCCTCGACGAGTTTCCTGAGTTCACCAGGGATGTCCTCGAGGCTCTAAGGCAGCCGCTTGAGGATGGGCAGATAACTGTAAGCCGTGCTTCGGGCAGCGTTGTATATCCGGCAAAAGTCCTGATGGTCGCTGCGTGCAATCCATGCCCCTGCGGTTTCGCGGGAGATCCAGTTGAACACTGCACGTGTTCGCCTTCGGCCCTCGAGAGGTACAGAAGGCGCCTCTCAGGCCCAATTCTTGACAGGATAGACCTTCACATCTCGATACCCAGGCTTATGCCTGAAGAGCTTGTCTCCCTCGAGGGAAAATGCGGCGAGAGCAGCGCAGAGGTTGCTGAAAGGGTCCGGGCTGCCAGGGATATACAGGTAAAACGGTGGTCCGGGTATGGAATAGGATCAAATTCTGAGATCCCCGAAAAACTGCTTCGAAGGAAGATCGTACTGACCCCGGAGGTAAAAAGCTTTCTGCTCAGGGCACTTAACCGTGTAAGGCTCTCAGGAAGGGGGCTTTCCAGGGTGCTCAAAGTCTCCAGGACCATTGCCGACCTCGCCGCTTCAGAAGAGATAAAGCTTGAACATGTAGCAGAGGCACTGAGTTACAGGGAAGGGGAAGCTCTCTCTTGGATGAAAATTTAAAGACGCTTCTTCTCCTTAACAGCCTTGAAGGTCAGGGAAGAAAGCTATGGTTTGCTCTAAAAAGAGGACTTATGTCCCAGGACGAGTTTTGGAAATGCAGTGCAAAACTTTTTACAGAGCTTGGCATCACAGAGAGGACAATTGTTGCGATCAAGAAAAAAATTGACATGAGATGGGCCGAAACTGAAATGGAAAAATGTTTGAAGCTGGACATAAGGGCTGTCGGAATAGAAGACGAAGATTACCCTGCGAAGCTAAAAGATCTTAAAGATCCGCCTCTGATACTCTACTGGCAGGGAAACAAAAAAAGGATCCCTCATAAGTGTATCGGAGTAGTAGGAACAAGAAGGGCAAGTACATACGGAAGAAGAACAGCTCTAAGGATCGGTGAATACTGCGCGTCTGCAGGGATCACCCTCATAAGCGGAGGAGCTTCAGGTATAGACGGGAACGCCCACCAGGGGGCCTGTATCTCCGGAGGAAAAACATTTGCGGTATTCGGTACAGGAGTGGATGTATATTTCCCTCAGTCAAATGCAAACCTCTTCAGAGAAATAAAGGACTGCGGGGCGCTTATATCAGAATTCCCGATCGGCAGCCAGGGAGAACAATGGCATTTTCCAAGGAGAAACAGAATAGTAGCAGCCCTTTCTTCAAAGCTGATAGTCGTCGAAGCGCCTCTCAAAAGCGGAGCTATGATAACTGCCGGATTTGCAGCAGAGCTTGGAAGAGAAGTATGGGCAGTTCCTGGGAGGATAGATGAAGAATCGGCACACGGAGGCAATAAACTTATTTTTGATGGAGCTTATCCCCTCATAGATCTGAAGGATTTCTTCGAGACAAACACGAGGGAGTCTGCTGTCTTTTCTAATGATGATCCTAAGGCGGATCAGGTATCTGACATTGACCTTTCACATGAAGAAGAGGAAATATTGAAGGTTTTAAGGTTTGGCGGAGGGCAGACAGTTGACAACATCGCTCTTGAGGTTAAAATGAGCGCCGCCGACATTTTAAAAATAATTGCAATTTTGTCTGCAAAAGGAATAATATATTCTTCGGGCTCGGGCCGGTATAGCGCAAATGTTTGAGAGAGGTGTAATAAATGGCGACTGTTCATGGGACTAAAGAAAAAAAGACGATCGATGAAGCTGCTGAAGTGAAAACCAAAACCACAAAACCAGCTGCCAAAAAGAAGACCAATAAAACTGCAGAAGAAAAGACTAAAACAAGCACTAAAATTGTCAAAAAGAAAGTATCCCCTAAAACTGCAAAAAAAACGGCATCCAAAAAGTCTTCTTCCAAAGAGAACGGCAAACAGAAATTTAAACAGTATGAGGGGAAGATCCTTGTAGTTGTCGAATCCCCGGCAAAGGCTAAAACTCTGGAAAAGATACTGGGAAATGGATACAAGGTCCTTGCAAGCGTAGGACATGTAAGAGACCTTCCGAAGGGCCGTATCGCCATAGATATAGACAACGATTTTGAGCCTGATTACATCCAGGTCAGGGGCAAAGCAGACTTGATACGCGGACTGAAAGGGGCATCGCAGGTCAGCAGCAGAACTCTTCTGGCATCAGACCCTGACCGGGAGGGAGAGGCGATAGCATGGCACCTTGCATCTCTCCTTGACATAGACCCGAAGTCAGAATGCAGGATAAGAATGCAGGAAATAACGGAGCATGGGGTCACCGAAGCTGTAAAAGCCCCTGACTCAATAGACATAGATAAAGTTGATGCTCAGCAGGCCCGCCGTGTCCTTGACAGGCTTGTGGGCTATCAGCTGAGCCCCCTTCTATGGAACAAGGTAAAGCGAGGCCTCTCTGCGGGAAGGGTCCAGTCAGTAGCGCTAAGAATAATCTGTGAGCGCGAAGACGAGATCGACAAATTTATTCCCGAAGAGTACTGGCTGATAGATGTTGAAAGCAGCAGCACGGACGGAAAGAGAAAATACAGGCTCAGAGCTGATAAATATCAAGGCAAGACGCTCGCCGTCCGTAATGAAAAAGAGGCAGCGCGTGTCGAATGCGAGATAAACAAATCAGAGCTTAAGGTAGAGGAATTCAGAACAAAAGAGAGTCCCAAGTCTGCCCTGCCGCCGTTCAAGACCAGCACGCTCCAGCAGGAAGCATCCAGAAGGTGCGGTTTTGCACCGGGCAGAACGATGCGGATAGCACAGTCTCTCTACGAAGGCGTTGACATACCAGGAAAAGGACCGATAGGGCTCATAACATACATGCGTACCGACAGCCTGAGAATATCTCCTGAGGCAGTGGGATCATCCAATAAATTTATCCTCGATAACTACGGTAAAAAATATTTGCCTAAAAGCACAAATACCTATGCTTCAAAGGCCAGATCACAGGACGCCCATGAAGCTATAAGGGCAACAGACCCGTTTATCACTCCGGAATCTGTAAAAGGCTGCCTGACGCCTGAGCAGTACAGGCTTTATGAACTTATATGGAGCCGTTTCATAGCAAGCCAGATGGCGCCTGCGATAATAGCAAGGACAACTTTGACATGTGTCAGCGGAGATTACTCGCTCAAACAGTCAGGCGCGGTAGTCGTATTTGACGGATGGGGAAAGGTGTTCCCGCTGGGAGTCAAAGATGCGGACATGAAACCGGCTGTTGAAGGGGAGACTCTTTTTATTGACAGGATAATAAAAGATCAGCGCTTCACCCAGCCGCCTTCGAGGTATACAGAGGCCGGTCTTGTCAAAGCACTTGAAGAAAAAGGTATTGGAAGGCCTTCGACCTACGCCGCGATAATCAACACGCTCACGGTGAGAAATTATGTAGACCGCGGCGAAGAAGACAAAAAACTTATCCCCACAAAACTGGGGAGGCTTGTAAATACCTTTCTTGTAAAGTATTTCTCAAGCCTTATAAACGTAAATTTCACTGCAATGATGGAAAATGAGCTTGATCAGATCGAGGCAGGGGAACTCCGGTGGAGGAAAGTAGTCGGAGAGTTCTGGAACGGCTTTAAGCCTGTACTTGACGACGTATCAGCCCATGCGGAGAGCATGAGGCCGGAACCTGAACTGGTAGGTGAGCCGTGCCCGGAATGCGGCAAAGATCTTGTTGTCAAAAGCGGAAGATTCGGAGAATTCATTGCCTGTTCCGGATATCCCGAATGTAAATATACAAGGAACATCGTCAGGACGACCGGGATCAAATGTCCCAAATGCGGAGAGGGCGAACTTGTCAGAAGGCGCGCTGCAAAAGGAAAGGTCAAGGGAAGGATGTTCTACGGCTGTACGAGATATCCGGAATGTGATTTCATTTCGTGGAAAAAACCCGGAACGGCAGACAAGAAAGCAACAGTTGCAGATCCCGTAGAAATTGAAAATGCAGATACAGAGATGTAAAAAGATAACAATAACAGGAGGAGGTCTCTCCGGTTCAGAGGCAGCATGGCAGCTTGCGCAGAGAGGATTTCCGGTCAGGCTGTATGAAATGCGGCCGCAAAAAAAGACCCCGGCGCATGAGACGGCTTTTCTTGGCGAGCTGGTATGCAGCAACTCCCTTGGAGGGGAAAAACCGACCACTCCTGCCGGTATACTTAAATCAGAACTAAGTCTCTTAGGCAGTCTCATAATGGACAGTGCCCAAAAAAGCAGAGTTCCTGCAGGCAACGCGCTTGCTGTCGACAGGGATGTCTTTTCACGCCTTGTCGATTCGGCGATCTCGTCTCACCCAAACATAGAAGTAATAAGAGAAGAAATGGCCGAACTTCCGGAAGCCCCTTCCATCATTGCGACAGGACCGCTGACGAGTGACGCATTTGCAGAAAGCCTTGAAAAACTGGTCGGCAAAGATCTCCTCTATTTTTATGATGCGGTCGCCCCGATAGTGACGCTTGAAAGCATAGACCCCAAATATTCATTCAGAGGGAACAGATATACTGAGAGCGGAGACTATATAAACTGCCCAATGGACGAGGAGACATACCATGCTTTCTGGGAAGCCCTTGTGAACGCCGAGACTGCTCCAAAGCACAGTTTCGAAAATGAAGAGATGAGACATTTTGAAGGTTGTCTGCCTGTGGAAGTGATCGCAAAGAGGGGAGAAAAGACCCTTCTTTTCGGTCCGCTCAGGCCTGTAGGTTTCACTGATGATAAAAGCGGAAGGACATACTGTGCTGTTGTTCAGCTAAGGCAGGACAATGAAGAAGGGACTCTTTACAACATGGTCGGTTTCCAGACCAACCTCAAGTGGGGCGAACAGGAAAGAGTCTTCCGAATGATACCCGCGCTCAGGAATGCTGAATTTGTCCGTAAAGGAGTAATGCACAGGAACCTGTTTGTTTGTGCGCCCGCTGTTCTTGACGGATACCTCAGGCCGATCGGCAAAAAATATATCTTTCTGGCCGGACAGATGACAGGTGTTGAGGGCTATCTTGAAAGCACAGCAATGGGGCTGGCCTCTGCACTATTCATGACAGCGCAGCTCAGAGATGCCCCGATGCCGGATTTCCCGCTTGAGACCGCAATAGGTTCACTTCTGAATTACCTTAGGACTGCCATTCCAAAAACTTTCCAGCCAATGAATGTAAATCTCGGAATATTCTCAAAACTCGAGGGAAAGAAGATCAAAAGACGCACCGAGCGCTGCGGGGCTTATCATGAAAGGGCGATAGGTGCGATGGGTAAGTTTATCAAATCGCACGCAGAATTATTTACAGGCGATAAGTAGCCAAGATGGAAATTACGCCTTGGGAGTCAATAGCAAATCAATTGGAAATCAATTGAGAATCGATTGTTAGAGACTGTGGCAAAAATCGTGCTACGGGAATCAATTGATGATCAATTGCAAATCGATTGGGGAGTCAATTGTGAATTAGTTGTTTGGATCTGAGAACCTGGCCTCTCACTGAGATCCGGGATTCAGGCACTTTGAACCTTCCCTATAACTAAATAACTAATTTTTTGAACCAACCAATTGACTTGCCACCGATTTGCTATCTGCTCCCAACTGATTATCGTGGCATGTTTCTCGCCGCCTCCACTAACCATTGACTCCCCCACTGTTTCCCAATCGATTTGCTATTGATTCCCTGTAGGAGACAGAGAACCCTGTCTCCTACAGCTTTTTGGGGCAAATAGTAAACAAATGCTTGCATCTTGTGAATTTTCTTAAAATTCGCTTGAAATTTCAACTCTACATGCTAGAATACCATTCATGGCAGAAAACATTTCAGCAAATGTCGATCAGTTTTTAGCATTTATGGAATCCAGAGGCCGCTCGAAAAACACTGTTATTAATTACAGGGTCGATTTAGAGCAGTTCAGGGAGTATTTGCTTAGACAGGACATCTCTGATGTTTCTGGGATAGATTCTCAGTCAGTCCGGGTCTACCTCTCAAATATCATAGGTTTCGGCATAGCAAAATCGTCCGCTGCAAGAAAGCTTTCCGCTGTAAGAGGCTTCATAAGATGGCTTTCTTCGAGGGAGATACTTGAGTGTGGTGTTGCAGCGGGACTTAAGGGACCCAAGTTGCCTTCGTCCCTTCCAAGAGCTCTGTCATTTGAGGAGACAGAAAAGCTTCTTGTAGAAGGGCCAGAAAAAGGTAAACACTATCATAGGGACAGGCTGATACTTGAGCTGCTTTATGGTTCAGGTCTTCGCGTATCTGAATTGATAGACCTTAATTGGGAAAACATAGAAACAGATCAAAGGATGATCAGAGTGTTAGGCAAAGGTTCAAAGGAACGGCTTGTACCATTTGGTCCGAGTGTCAAAAAACTCCTTGAGGACTGGAGCCTCCTTTCAAAAGAAGGAACCGTAGGACCTCTGTTCGTATCAGAAAAAGGAGCAGAAAGGCTTACAGTCAGAACAGTGCACAGGCTGGTGCAAAGAGCTGCTTTGCGGGTAGGGATCTACGGAGTATCACCGCACACATTGAGGCATTGTTTCGCGACACATCTGCTTGAACGCGGAGCTCCGCTGAGGGTCGTCCAGGAACTCCTCGGTCACGAAAGCATAGCCGCGACCCAAAGATACCTCTCTATTACAGCGGAACAGATGAAGAGAAGTTATATGGAACACCACCCGAGAGCACACGAGTAATACTTAAAAAAACAGAAAAACAGGGAAGGAAGTTGTTGCAATGGACACACCGAAAGAACTTATCGAAGCAAGACCCAAAATTATGAATCCTGCCGCAATGCAGGATCTTCTTGAGAAAACGCGGATAGTCAGCCGTGCTCTCCAGTCGCGTAAGGATAGAGGAGCTCCTGACTATCCCAAACTTGCAAGACTTATGTCGGACCTCTCAGCAGCCAACGTCTACGTTATAAACGAAGACGGAAAGATACTGGGCTACGCCTGGATAAGCGAATATGACTGCCCAATAATGGCAGACCAGCTTCTGGCCGGTGCGATGCCGGCCGCATACGTTGAAAAGGTAAACTCGTTCCACGAGTCCATACTGAATCACACGGATCACGGCCTCTGCGCCTATGCAGATCAGCCATGCACATACTCAAACAAGCATGTGCTTCTGGTCCCGATCAATGGTTCCGGGGAAAGGCTGGGAACACTTATACTTGCCCGTTTTGGCTGTCAGTTCGACACAAGAGACCTTGTCCTTGCCGAGTACCTTGGCACGGTTGTAGGGCTGGAAATACTTAACGACAGAGGAAAATTGATCGAGGAACGAGGACATGAGCGTCTTGTGGTCCAGATGGCAATGAGAGCCCTCTCATACTCTGAAGTTGAATCAGTCAGACACATAATCGAAGAGCTGGGCGGGTCAGAAGGTGTTGTAGTAGCAAGCAAAGTTGCAGACAGAGTCGGTGTAACAAGAAGCGTTATAGTAAACGCATTGAGAAAACTCGGAAGCGCTGGTATCATAGAGAGCAGGAGCCTTGGGATGAAAGGAACATACATCAAGGTCCTCAGCCCGCTGTTTTTGGAGGAGCTTGGCATAGCAGTCTCTCGTTAAAAATTTAGGGAGGGAGATATCTTGAAGGCAAAGATCCTTATAGCAGATGATTCGGCCTATATGCGTTCGATACTAAAAGACCTGCTTCTGAGAAACGGATATGATGTTATTGGTGAGGCAGAGAACGGCAAAGAGGTCCTTGATCTATACGGGAAGCTCAAGCCCGATGCCGTTGTGATGGATATCATGATGCCTGAGATGAGTGGTTTACAAGCTCTCAAGGAGATCAAAGAGAATTATCCGGAAGCCAGGGTGGTCATGTCCGCAGCGATGGGTCAGCAGCATTTAGTTGTTGAAGCCATAAAAGCAGGTGCGGCTGACTTTTTTATAAGGCCTGTCCAGGCTGAGAGAGTTGTCGAAGCGATAGACAAAGCGCTGCAGCGCAGGTAGGCTATTTTATACAACATAAAGGAGTAGCTATTTTTACTTATTATGGTAAAATGCGCTCCATGATGTTTTTTAAGACTCCGTGCAGAACGGAGACATATTTTTCTTGGAGGTCAGAACCGCATATGGTAGATAAGGTACCCGCAGCATCAGGAGTAAGCGTGGGGGATGTGCTTAACGGAACTGTTGAGCATGTTGCCGCCTACGGCGCGTTTATCAGGCTCGAATCGGGACAGAAGGCGATGGTCCACATATCAGAACTGTCTCACAACTATGTAAAAAAGGTTGAGGACGTTCTGGAAGTCGGACAGAAAATAACCTCAAAGGTCATTAAGATCGATGAAAAGGGCAGGATAGACCTTTCTATCAAGGCGCTTCAAGTCAAAGAGCCTCCGCCCCGGCCGGTCTACCGTGAAGATGACTTTGAGAAGAAACTTACTACATTCCTCAAATTCAGCGATGAAAAAATTGCCGACCTCAGTAAATCAAAAGAAGTCCGAAGCACCAAAAGAAAAACCGGGACCGGACAAACCGGCAAAAAATAGAGTTGAGGACATGATTGCAAAAGACACCTTTAAGGAGCCGGCGGCTGATCATCCGCCGGCTTTTTGGACACCCATGAGTGACGGTGATATCGCCATTCTAAGAAACAGGAACAGCCGTCGGCGTTTCGATCTTTCGATCATCTATGCTGTGGCGGCAAGATGTTTTTATGGATTTCCACAGGTACTGGTATGCAGGCCTCACCGAAGAGGAGGAACTCCTTTCCCAACAATGTTCTGGCTGACATGTCCGTTTTTAGACCGTAAATGCGGTGAACTGGAATCGCTCCGGAAGATAGGCGAACTGGAAGAACTGTTCATGACCAGGCATACAGAAGTTTCCATCTGGCATGAAAGATACGCTCTTTTGAGGAAGAGTATCTCTGCTAAAGAGACAGATATCTCTACCGGGGTCGGAGGAATAAATTGGCGGGATGTGCCTAATGCTGTAAAATGTCTTCATCTTCAGGTTGCTACATGGCTTGGCTGGAGGTATCATCCTGCAGAGGACTGGCTCAAAGAACAGCTGGAAGTCACAGAATGTGCCTGCGGGATTTGCGGAAAAACAGATGATGATCAATAAAAAATCCTGATCATAATATATAATTTGACAAGTTCTTATTGACTTTCTAGTAAAAACCTGTAAAATTACCCATCGTGATGTACATTTTTGAGCCGTTAGCTCAGCTGGCAGAGCACCGGACTTTTAATCCGGGTGTCCCGGGTCCGAGTCCCGGACGGCTCACCATTTTTTTGCGGTCCCATCGTCCAGAGGCCTAGGACACCGCCCTTTCAAGGCGGCGACACGAGTTCGAATCTCGTTGGGACCGCCATTATTTTAGAGGCCAGCGTAGCTCAGTTGGTAGAGCAGCGCACTCGTAATGCGCAGGTCTCCGGTCCGAATCCGGACGCTGGCTCCACTCGAAAAAATACAAACCCCGGCATATTCGACCGGGGTTTTTTGTTGTCTCCGCTCAAAATGCACCAACGTTCCTTGTGCAACAACTCCGTTATCTGTTAGAATTCCTGGTGTTGGAAACAAAAATTGGAAGTCGGTTGCTGATCGGTCGGGAATCGGTAGCAAATCAGTTGGTTGGTTCATATAGTTCGTTATAGGAAAGGTTCAAAGTGCCTGGATCTCTGATTTAAGTGAGAGGCCCGGTTCTCAGATCCAAACAACTGATCCACAATTGACTCCCAATCGATTTGCAATTTGACCCGCCCGGCGGGCAGGCTTTTCCGCACGCCATTCCAGCCGCTTCACAATTATGAGACATTACAAAGGGGATCATGATAGTGTTAAAAAGTCACAGCGTATTTTCAGAAAAGAATAAAACAGCTTCCCCCGAGACACCGGGACTTTCTTTGTCCATAAAAAGAAAAATAACGCTTGTCAGGCATGGCATCACGGAGTGGAACAAGATGTTCCGCTATCAGGGCATAACAGACGTACCTCTTTCACCTGAGGGTGAAGAACAGGCTAAAAAGGCTGCGCTGCGTCTTTCACGTGAATCTGTTGACAGGGTCATCTCGAGCCCGCTCGAACGTTCGATGAAGACGGCTGCCATCATTGCAGAAACTATAGGAATCAAGAGAGTGGAATCCTGGGACGAACTCAGGGAGGTCGACTTCGGTGAATGGGAGGGGCTTACCGTTCCTCAGATCAAGGAAAGGTTCGGAGAGGATCTTTTCGAAAGGTGGAAGTCCTCTCAGGTCAATGTTACTGCAACGAACGGAGAAAATTCCGATATTGTCTATAAAAGGGCTGAAGGCTGTGCTGAAAAGATATTGGCACTAAAGGACGAACATGTCGTGGTCGTTGGACACGGAGCCCTTTTCAGAGCCCTTTTGCTGCCCTTGATAAAGATACCCAGAGGTAATGTCTTCTGGAAGATGAAGATGGACAACTGTTCTCTTTCAGGCATTGGTGTAGACAGGAAAAATAGAGCTTTCATAGTTTTTTTCAATGACACCATCCATCTGAGGACAAAGATGGATTGCATCAAAGATATTCCTCTGCCGTGGTAGATTTCATAGATTAATGGTAAAATCACCAATGTAGGTGTGGCTGCTGACGATTGCATAAAAAATGCGAAACGAGGATATGCCTTTGAAAAGCGATCCCGAGAAAGTAACGACAGTGAATGACGAGAATAGACCAGAAGCAGAAAAAAAACTGTGGTTAAGGTGTTCCAACGGAGATGAGGAAGCACGGGAGGAACTTATCCTTGCATACAGGCCCATGGTCTATTGGCTCGCGAAAAAACTTAAAGTTCCCTACGGCACCTATCCCGACCTGATCCAGGAAGGTATGGTCTCTCTTATCAAAGCTGTCGACCGTTTTGACGTAGAAAGAAACAACTGTTTTTCTACGTATGCCTATTACAAGATAAAGGGCGGGATGATAAATTTCATTCAGCGTGTAGAGGCAAAGGCTCCGATCCCGGTCGACGATGACACAGTTTTTATCCATGAAGCTCCACTGACCGGATCTCTGTCTGAACATGCAGACAATGCTGAATGGACTCTTGACCTTGAGCAGGCTATGAACAGCCTCTCACACAGGGAAGCAGACATAGTAAAGGCTCTTGTGATCGAAGGCAGGGCGGCAAAAGAGGTCGCGGAAGAAGCGAATCTTGATATAAGCCACATTTACCGGATCCGCAGGAAAGCTATGTCCAAATTACGTAAGTGGCTCAATGCTGATGAAGCCACTTCCGCCACGTAATACGGGATAATAATTAAACATCCCCATGGGCATGGAGGAGGCGCCGGATGAAAAAAAAGATCTTAAGGATACAAAGATGGCTGGACAGACTTTCCACCGCCTGCGAGACCGGAAGGTGGGATTCTGCTCTTGTGGAAGCAGACTGCCTTTCAGCAGAGGTACGTGAGATAAGAGAAGACCTTACTCAGAAACTTGAAAACGATCATGCTGCGGCAGTAAACATATTCAGCAGATCCGCAGTCACCATGAGTATCAAAAGCGTTGGGATAGCACTCTTTATTGTCTTGGTTTCGACCATACCTCTCGCTGTTGAATCTGAAAAGCCATGGACAGCTCAGACTGAGATGAAACCGGCCCAAGGCACAGGAGATGAGATCCTTGCGTGGGTGACCCGTGAGGAGGATGAACTTCTCAGGACACTGAGATCAGACCTCAGCGGCCAAAATGCAGGAGCAATTCAGACAGAGAGAGTTTTCTCGGCACCTGTAAAAAAGAGAGCTTCTGCACAGGCTAAAAGGGAGATCGTTGTGGTTTCTGAAATACCTGCTGTCCGGAATACGCCTGTGAGATCTGAAGCCGGAATAAGTGCAGAGGATCTAATGGCTCTCTTGCAGATAGGGGAGAAGGCTCTGAGAGGAGATACCCCTGCGATCAAAGTAATAAAATAGCAACATTGCGCAGATACATGCGCTGAAATTTTTATCCATTTCAGAGGAGTGGTTTTTTGTGTCCTTCCATGCCAGGTTTTTCTCAGTTATAGTAATAGTTTTCCTTTTAATGTTCACTCCTGCATATGCAGCAGAAGAAAGCCTGACCTCCCCTGATATTCAGGAAACAACAGCAGCTGAAGGAACAGAAAAGCTGAAAGAGGAACAAAAGATCCCCGCCCTTACAGGCCCTGTTATTCTTGAGATAAACGTTCAAGGGAATGTTGAAGTCGTAACGGAACATATCATGAGCATAATAACTTCAAAAGTCGGAGAACCGGTAGACGAGGAAAAACTGCGGAAAGACGCCGAGGCTATCTTCGAGCTTGGGTTCTTTGTCGCTACAGACTACAGAGTGACCGACAAAGCCGATGGGGTGAGTGTAGTCTTCCTTGTCCAGGAAAACCCCGTAGTGAGCAAAATAAATTTTGAAGGGAATACAGTATACTCAAACGAAGAGCTCGAAGAAATGATTTTTACAAAGCCGGGGATGATCTTCAACAGGACATTCTTCAGGAACGACCTCCAGAGGATAAAGGAAAAGTACCAGTCGGACGGGTATGTTATGGCTAACGTTGCGGACGTTCGCATAGAGGGAACGGAGATCAACGTTGTGATAGTGGAACCAAAGATAAGCCAGATAATAATACAGGGAAACAAGATCACTAAAACGCACATAGTTCGCAGGTACCTCAAGATAAAAGAGGGAGAGCTTTTTAACGCCAACAAGCTCCGCTTATCTCTCAGCAGACTTCAGGGAGTGGGATTCTTCAGCGATGTAAACGTCAACTTCGAGCCTGATGAAGATCCAAATGATGTCATAGTAGTCCTTACTGTCGAAGAGGGGCGAACGGGTAAATTAGGATTCAACATTGCATACGGTACCCAGAGCGGTTTTGGCGGAGGACTCAGTTATGAAAATTCAAACATCGGCGGAAGGGGAATGAAACTCAGTGTTGGTTTCGACCTTGGCGACAGGGAAGAGTACTGGGCGAGCTATGAACAGCCTTACATGGGCGGAAAAGTGACAGCCTGGAAGATAGGCGCATATAAAAGGGCATGGAGCGACCTCTATTACTATGCAAATGATGAAAAGCAGTTTGAATACGACAGGGACAAGACCGGGGCCTTCTTCGGCTTTGGACGAAAATTTAAGGAGGATTCCCTTTACAACTGGTATCTCCTCTTTGACTGGCATGAAGTTCAAAATGACCCTGACAACCCTCCCGCAAAATACAATAAGAGCAACTGGGGCAATGTTGACATCGAAGGCAACAGTCCGCCCCTGCCCGGCAAAGAGACCCTTCTGGAGGACCTTGGTGACGGTACATACTATTCTGCGACCGCCTCTGTCCGCCGGCTCAATATCGATGAATACCTGCCGTACTCGAAGGGTGACGTCCAGACCATCAACGTTCAGTATGGACAGGCAGATGTAGAAGGTGTGGATTACAGCTTCTTCAAGTACTGGCTTGAAGCAAGGTTCTACTTCCCGCTGGAAAAGTTTTTCAGGGATTTCTTCGAGACCTCTTTTGGGCAATCTTCTGACAGACCGGTCATTTTTGCTGCCAGGATAATTGCAGGATCCTCTTCAGGAGATGTCCCTTACGAGCAGATGTATACGGTCGGGGGAGACACGACACTGCGCGGTTATGACGATGACCGTTATCACGGGGAAGATATGCTGCTGGGCAACTTTGAACTCAGACTGCCTGTCGACAAGAACTTTTCTCTCGTAGGCTTCTACGATATAGGCCGTGCGTGGAGAAAAGAGGGCGAAAATTCAAGCTTCGGCGACGACATGGGCTCGTCTCCGGGATTCGGCGTAAGGATCAACACCCCGCTTGGCAACCTTAGGCTTGACTATGCCACAGGCGATGAGGGCAGATTCCACTTTGGCTTCGGAGAGCTTTTCTAAGCTGGGCAAATATCAGTTTAAATTATGGGTTGCGGCCGTCTTTATAGCCGCGACCCTTCTTATGTTTACAGACAGAGCCTTTGCATATTCTGTCGATGCAGATGGTGTCCCGGATTGGCTTGCTCAGATAATAGAAAGAAGTATCTCTGCGGTCGCAGAACGGATGCCTGAGTCACAATCGGACAAAAACGCAGAAAAAGTTGTAGAAGTCATATCAGGGAAGCTATTTGACGGGTACAAAGTTGATTCAGTCTCTATTAGTTCGGGTGTGATAAAGATAAACCTGTCCTCTGAAAAGACTCCGGAAAAATGGAGGGTCGAAGTCCAGACACCTCAGATCCAGGATCCGCCGCTGCAGTGGTTCAATACTGATATCGAAGCAATAGAAAAACCGCTCAACGAACTTATCCAAGGCATTCCTGTCGAAGCTTTGAACTGGTGTGACGCCGGGCTTAAAGAAGAGGTGCAAAAGATCCTGGCTCCGGTCCTTCCGGGGTGGAAACCGACACTTATTGTCTATTCTGAAAAAGAAGAATATATCTTGAAGATATCTTTGGCTCCGGAACTTCCTCTTGTACTTGCAGTCAACCCGACGCTTACATCCAATTCGCTGCCCACGTTGCTGCACGAAGACCTGAGGGAAGACCTCATGGAGAGAGCATCTCCGTTCATCGGACTCCCAGTGGTCTGGGCTAAAAGACATGAAAAAGAAATAAATGTATGGACAGAGAACTTTCTCCAGACAAGGGGAATAGTTGAAAGGACATCAGCAGAAACAAAGTCAACGTTCTCTGCTGGACAGGTATCACAGATGAAGGTCAACGTCGAAAGCAGGCATTACACAATATCTGCCTGGGCTGCGCTATACGCCGGAACACAGGACAAAACAGGCGAGTTCGGCGTACATCTTGGCCGAAAACTGAAAACTTTTTCAAAATGGAATACGGAGGTCTACGGAGAGGGCATAATTGAGCTGCAGGATTGGGACCCCGAAGGCAGGCTGGGCCTTAGGTGGTCTCCCTGGGGCGATGTGTGGATAGGCGGTGAATGGTCAACAAAAGACAGCATGTGGTGGGGACGAATCAACATCGAACCGAGGATGCACAAACCCTATGCATGGTTCCGCTGGCGGGAAGACGGAGAATATAACGCCGCCATAGGTTACAAGGCGACTGGATATATTTCATTTGAGCTGCACTATGACTCACGCGACGAAGATTCACTCGGACTTCGTATGATAGGAAACCTGTAGTATTTTTGAAAGGAAATGACAAACATGAGAATTGAAGGACTGACACTGACAAATATAGCAGAGATGGTCGGCGGAACGTTTAAGGGAGAAGGAAGCCGGGTCGTCACATCGATAACCTCACCGGAAGAGCCATGTCCCGGATCGATATCCCCCCTATGGGAAAAAACGCTTATACCGCATGCACATCCGGAGGCGGTGCTCCTCACAAAAAAAGGTTGGATCCCTGAAAACGGGCAGGGAGTGGAAGTTGAAGACCCAAGAAGAGCTCTTGTAACTCTTCTTGAATATTTTGATACGGACAAAAAATACACATTTCCCTCTGTACATGAAACAGCAGTAATATCCAAGAGTGCTGTGATCGGGGAGAAAGTGACTATAGGACCCTGCTGTGTCTTGTCAGACCAATGCAGGATCGGCGACGGATGCGTCCTTGCAGGGAATATCTGGGTCGGGAAACACGTTTCGATAGGTGATAATACATTGATAGAGCCGGGCGTAGTGATTTACGACAGATCTTCCCTGGGCAGAAACTGCATCATCCACGCAAACGCAGTCATTGGATGTGAGGGATTTGGCTTTATGCCCGACTCCGAAAAGGTACTGCTTCGCATACCGCAGATCGGGACAGTCAGCATTGGTGATGATGTTGAGATCGGTGTATGTACAAGTATTGACAGGGCTACTTTCGGAGAAACAAAAATATCTAAAGGAACAAAGATAGACAGTCATGTGAAGATCGCCCATAATTGTTCGATCGGAGAATACTCAATAATTGTAGCTCAGTCAGGAATAGCGGGAAGCAGTACGCTCGGGAAAGGTGTCACAATGGCGGCACAGTCAGGAGTGGCTAATCATGCCAGTGTGGGAGATGGAGTTATTGCGGCAGCAAGAGCCGGCATAACTGAGGACATTCCTCCCGGATCAGTTGTCTCCGGTTTTCCTGCGATAGACCACAAAAAAGACCTTCGTCAGAAGGCAGCTGTCCGGCAGCTTCCTGACATGATCAAAAATGTTAAAAATTTACAAAAAAGACTCGATGAACTGGAGTCGGGTAAAAAATAATGTCACGGACCATATCTGCGCGAATAGAATTTTCAGGAATAGGGCTGCATTCAGGAGACATCTCTACGGTCTCCGTTCTCCCTTCTCAAAAAGAGGGCATTTATTTTTCCACCGAGAACGGACTTCTCCCTCTTACCTCGGCTCATGTAGAGGAGGACAGCAGGCTTACAGGATTCAGACTTCCTGACGGGACCATTGTAAGGACAGCGGAGCATCTTCTGGCTGCTCTGGTCGGGCTTGAGATAGACAGCGCGGTCATCGCGCTGACCGGAGAGGAAATACCTATCCTGGACGGAAGTCCGCACCCATTTGCCATGGCATTCTCAGAGATGGGGATAATAGAATATGGGGAGAAGCCCACAAAAAAAGATCTTTCTGTTCCGGTAGTCATAGATGACCCTGATAAAGATCGTTCTATAATGGCTCTTCCTTCGGAGAGACTTAAGGTCACCTATGTGATAGACTATCCCGGAACTCCGGTGGGGACTCAAAGAGCATCATTTATGATATCGCCTGACGTTTTTCTTGAAAGAATATCAAAGGCCCGAACATTTGGACTGACCTCGGAGCTGGACTACTTGAAAAAGAATGGTCTGGCTAAGGGCGGATCACTGGAGAATGCTCTTATGTTCGATGAAAATGGCCTTTTGAATAAGTGCGGGCTCCGTTTTCCATTGGAGTGTGTAACGCATAAGATAAACGATCTTCTCGGGGACCTGGCTCTCTTAGGTTCTATACCGACTGCTCATTACATTGGCATATGTGCCGGCCATGATCTTCATGGAAGGCTTGTAGATAGAATAAAAAGGGTCTTATAATTATTTGACCAAATCTTTTAACTGGAGGCATAAAAGATGAAATATGACATCAATAAAATATTGGAACTTCTGCCGCACCGGTATCCGTTTCTCCTGGTAGACAGGATCGAGGATCTGGTGCTGACAGACGATCTGGTAGAGGTCACAGGAATTAAAAATGTAACGATAAACGAACCGTTTTTTCAGGGACACTTTCCGGACGAACCAGTAATGCCCGGAGTACTTATCATCGAATCCATGGGTCAGGTAGCTGCAGTGCTGCTGAAGCTTTATACCGAGATCAAAGAAAACGAGCGCCGCCTGGTATATGTTACATCCATTGACAGAGTGAAATTTCGCAGGCCGGTGAAGCCTGGTGATCAGCTAAAAACAGTAGCTACTCTCGTAAAACGCAGGGGAAACAACTTCAAATTCAAGTTCAGGGCAACAATTGACGGAGATCTGGCTGCCGAAGGTTTGATGGGTTGTGTAGTCTCTTCAGGCCTTACCATCAGGCCAGAGGCATAGACCGGAATGAGCGTATATATCCATCCAACCGCGATAGTATCTCCGAAAGCTCAGCTTGGAGAAAACGTCAGGATAGGTCCATTCTGTATGGTGGATGACAAAGTGATATTGGGAGATGAGACTGAACTCAGGGCCTACGTCCACATATATAACTACACAGAAATGGGCTCGGGCTGCACCATCTTCGATCACACGGTCATAGGCGGAGAACCCCAGGATATCTCCTTCAGGAATGAAGAGACCTGGGTCAGGATAGGCGATAACCTCATGTGCCGTGAGTATGTCACTATGAACAGGGCTGTTGGTGAAGGCCAGTCTACCACTGTGGGTGACAACTGTTTTATTATGGAAAATGTCCATCTTGCCCATAACGTGAAAATAGGAAATGGCTGCACCATCGCTAACAAATGCGGTTTTTCCGGACACACACATATAGGCGATTTTGTAGTGGTCGGCGGAATGTCCGGGTTCCATCAGTTCGTTCATGTCGGATCATACTGCATGATCGGAGGATTATCGAAGATAGTCCGGGACGTTCCGCCCTTTTGCCTGGCAGCCGGAGCTCCTATCAGAGTCTATGACATAAACAGGATAGGACTCAAACGCAGGGGGTTCGACTCCGAAACCAGAAGGCGCATAAGGGATATGTTCAGGACCCTCTATGATCCTGCACGCACTATCCGCGAAGGGCTTAACGAGCTTGAGATAAAATATGGCTCGACTGCTGAAGGCAGGATGATACTTGACTTCGCATCTGAGTCGACAAGAGGACTTTCTCCCAGGATAAATCATGACTGGGACCGCAGGGATCCGGGAGAAAAAGACATTGATTAAGCTTTTTGCCCTTGACGTCGATGGGACCCTTACAGACGGGGGAGTCTACATGGATGGAAAAGGCGGGGAATTCAAACGCTTCGACATCCGGGATGGTTACGGAATAAGAAAGCTCATCGACCTGGGTGTAAAAATATTCTTTATCAGCGGGCGTTACTCAGCTGCTACTCAGCAGAGAGCTGATGACTTAGGTATCACAGGATGCATAAATGGAACAAGAGACAAGCTCGGCGTACTTAAAGCGCTTGCAGAAAATAACCGTATAACACGTGCAGAGATTGCTTTTGCGGGCGATGATATCCCTGATGTAGAATGCATTAAATGGGCAGGCTGGGGGATAGCTGTGGCAAACGCTGTCCCGGAGGTCGTCAAAGCAGCTGACTGGAAGACAGAGAGCCCGGGCGGCAACGGAGCGATCCGTGAGTGCGCTGAGAAAATAATTGAGATCAACGAGGGCGAAAGTGAATAATAATTTTTTTGATAAATATCTAAAATTCAAAGCGCTTGACTGGTTTATCTTTGGCGAACTTATTGGTCCGTTTTTCTTCGGACTGATGGCTTTCACTATAATCATGGTCGCCGGAGGACTCCTTTTCAGGATAGCAGATCTCATCATAAAGAATGGAGTCCCTTTAGGCATTGTAGTTCGGCTTTTCCTCTATTATCTGCCTAAGATGGCGGCAACAGCTATACCCATGAGCTGCCTGCTTGCTGCGCTGCTTGGTTTCAACAAGCTGTCGGCTAATTCTGAGCTGGTAGCGCTCAAGTCGTCCGGCATATCTTTTACCCGGATCATCAAACCTGTGATCATCATGGCCTTTTTTGTATCAATGGGAGCTTTTTTTATAAACGAAACGCTTGTCCCTGTAAGTGAAAGGGCTGCAGCGAACGTGATGGCTTACGAAGTCTTCAAACAATCTCCGCCTGTATTCAGGGATAAAGTATTTCTTAAAGAGGAATCCGGCGGGGAACTTAAGCGTGTCATATACGTGAACAGGATAGATATTAAAGATGGAAAGATGAGCGATGTAATAGTTCAGGAATTTGAAAAAGGGCTTCTCAGCAGGCTGGTCTCCGCTGAAAAAGGCGAATGGATAGACGGAAGCTGGTGGCTTGAAGAGGGCAAAGTCTTTGAGATAACGAAGGATAACGATGTATCGCTCTTATTCACCTTTGACAAACAGGCACTCCAGCTTGACCTCAACCCTGAGGAGGCAGCAAGAACAGCCAGGACTCCGGACGAAATGGCATTGAATGAGCTCATACGTGAGATCAGTATGATGAAGCAGAAAGGCATGGATGTATCTAAGATAGTGATGATACTAAACCTGCGTTTTTCAGTCCCCTGGGCATGTCTGGTGCTGGCTATAGTCGGAGCGGCAGTGGGAAGCCGGCCCCAGAGGTCAAGTTCCGGAATGGGGCTTGGCTTGAGCGTCATCATAGTCTTTGTTTACTATGTCATCCTCTCTTTCACACAGTCTTTAGGAGATGCCGGTTATCTGCATCCGGTATTTGCCGCATGGATAGCCAACATAGTCTTCCTCATCGTAGGGGGCGGGCTGACGCTTAGGGCGAACAGGCTGGGGTGATCTTTTGCTGGACAGCATTGATGGATCTGCCAGCCGCTACAGGCTTTTTGAATATCTTGCAGCCTCCGAGGGGGAGTTTGTTTCCGGTCCTGTCCTCGCGGAAAGGTTGGGCTTTTCAAGACAGGCTCTGTTCAAGCATATCTGTGCGCTTCGTGAAGAGGGTCTTGATATAAAATCTGTGCCTCAAAAGGGATATATGATAAAAAACATCAGCGAAACAGATCCCATGAGCCAGACACTGATGGATTTCCTTTTAAGGGATGATCCTTTGTTCAACAAATCAATTTATTTTCCAACCATAACTTCTACCCAACACGCCATAAAAAAACTTGCCCAGCAGGACGCACCTGAGGGTATAGTCGCTGTGGCTGATGAACAGACAGAAGGAAGAGGGAGAAGGGGACGCTCCTGGCATGCCCCCTCTTCGAAAAACCTGCTCTTTTCCGTCTTGCTCCGGCCTGAACTCAGGCCGGGCGATGTGCAGCTTCTTAACCTTGCTGCAGGGATCGCGGTCAGATCGGTACTCAAAGACCAATACCAGGTCGATGCAAAACTCAAATGGCCTAACGATATCTTGGTTAACGGACGCAAGATATGCGGCATCCTCAGCGAGGCAGCGGGTGAACCGGACCGGATATACTATGCAGTTACAGGCATTGGCGTTAACGTGAATTTCACAGAGGAAGACATGAGTGAAGAGGTCAAAGATATTGCGACTTCGATAAAAATTGAGAAAGGTCTCACTGTTCCCCGGCCCCTTCTCCTTTCGCGCATCCTTCACAGCCTCTCGTCATACGTACTGGACCTGAAAAAATCAGACGGAAAAGAAAAACTCCTTTTCTCTTACAGAAAAGAGTGCGATACTATCGGCAGAGAGATCAGCGTTATGCAGGACGAAGAGAAGTTTACAGGCACTGCTCAGGGAATAACGGAGCAGGGAGCCCTTGTCGTAAAGGTCGGAGAAAAAGAAAAGATCTTTGCCGCGGCGGATGTCACCCATCTTCGCATGAAATAGAGAGAGAAAGGAAGGGATCTGTATGAGGCTTTCAGAACGTGCCCGTACAAGTGGCTGAGCGGCAAAAATTGGTCCGGCGGAGCTGGACAGTTTACTGAAAGACCTTCCTGTATTCAGGGATGAAAGCCTTATTGCCTCGTGGAACAGGGGTGAGGACGCCGCGCTGTGGATGATCGACGAAGAAAGGGTAGGGATCCTGACGGTGGATTACATAACTCCTGTTGTCGATTCTCCCGAATACTTCGGCAAAATAGCTGCGGCAAATTCCCTGAGTGATGTATATGCCATGGGCGGCAAACCCCTCATAGCTCTTAATGTCGTATGCTTCCCGACCGACTGCGAGCCACTCGATGTCCTTAAGCAGATACTGAACGGCGGAGCACAGAAGGCCATTGAGGCGGGTGCTATGCTTGCGGGCGGACACAGCGTACAGGATGAAGAACCAAAATACGGGCTCGTTGTCTTCGGCGAAGTCAAAAAGGACAGGATGTGGACAGTCGGGACAGCAAAACCGGGCGATGTCCTGATCCTGACGAAACCGATAGGGACCGGGATAGCAGTGACGGCGATCAAGGCCGGACTATTTTCGGATGAAAACACAGATGCAGCCGTGCAAAGCATGGCGAAACTGAATTCGATCCCTCCTATACTTTCAGAGGATATGTGCAAGTTAGTAACAGCATGCACAGATGTAACAGGATTCGGCCTTGCCGGCCACTCCCTTGACCTTATGTCTGAAGGTGCCGCGCTTGAGATCCAAATGGACAGGCTGCCCCTCCTTCCGGGGATCGAGGAAATGTCCAGCATGGGGCTGATCCCGGCAGGATCATACAGAAACAAAGAACATTCAGGTCCCAAAGTCATAAACGAGTCGAAAATGGGCATCTTCGCCGAAGACCTTGTCTTCGACCCCCAGACCTCAGGAGGCCTTCTTATCGCCATACCTGCAGATCATGAAGAGGAACTGCTTAAGCAGCTCCATACGGGCGGATTCGCCAATTCCGTCCGAATTGGAAAATTCGTCCCGGGGAATAATTTCATTAAACTGGTTTAATGAAATGGTGAATTTGCGGCGTGGGTCGTGTCGCGGGGAATTCGCGACATTCGTCGCTGGAGAATTTGCATCGCTTCGCATCGCGGAGAAGGGGCGGCTGAGCGATGGCTTAGCAGTCGCTGAGCGGTTGCTGAGCAGTTGTAGGGGCTGTCAAACGATCGTCAAACGTTGTCAAACGGTTGTGAGAACCTAAATCACCGTCGTCCCCGAGTGCTTAAATCGGGGATCCAGTGTCTTTGAACTTAGGTTATTACAAGCTTTACAGACTTTAACCAAAAGCCGCTGGACTCCCGTTAAGCAGCGTCCGGGAGAGACGGTGATAAGATTCCTCATTGCAAGTTCCAAGTCTAAATAAAAGTCTCATAGAATCGTCGTCCCCGAGTGATACTATCGGGGATCCAGTGTCTTTAGATTTAGGCCCTGACAGGCTTTTGAAGACTTGACCCCAAGTCGCTGGATTCCCGATATGTGCATTCGGGAACGACGAATATTTAGGTCCATTTGGGTAGGGGCTCAGAACCAATTCCCCGCTGAAAGGTTCATTCTGCAAATTCACGGCAGCCCAGAGACCGCAAATTCCCCCGCCCCTACGACCGTTTGACAACGTTTGACGATCGTTTGACCGCCCTTACAACCGCTTCCCGACCGCTTCGCGGCGATAAAATCGCCACTTAGCGCGGCATCTTCATGCCGCACTTCGCCATTGTCCCAGCATACGTCGACGCGAGGGTCCACAAGCCTTGCTAAGTCAGCGCTGTTTTATATCCCAATTGCGCGCGTACTTTTGATATAATAAAGCACGCACAACGTTGTACTATTTGGAACAAAAGGGAGAGGTACACATGGTAGTACTGCCAATATCTACTGTCATGACCGATCTGCGCTCGTCTTTTGACGAGTTGCGTGAAAGTCTTTGACCCGTCTGCACTGAAAACAAGGATAGATGAACTTCAGAAACTTACCGTAGAACCCGACTTCTGGACTTCGGACAATGCCCATGAGGTAAACAGGGAGATCTCACTGCTTCAGTCAAGACTTGACAAAATCGAATCATCACAAAATGAGCTTCTTGAACTCGAAGCTATAGCTGAGCTGCTGTGCGAAGTTGATGATCCTGAGCTGAACTCAGAGTTCTATGCCAGATCATCCGCAATGGCCAAAAGCATCAAGGCATACCAGATTTTAGTGCTTCTTGACGGAGAATATGACTCCGGAGATGCGATCATGACTATACATGCCGGGGCCGGTGGCCTGGACTCACAGGACTGGGCAGAAATGCTCTACCGTATGTACATGCGATGGGCAGAATCAAATAAATTCACAGTAAAGCTTATAGATGAACTGCCCGATCAGGAAGCAGGGATAAAAAGCGTAACCATATCCATTAACGGAGATTACGCGTATGGATATTTGAAAGGCGAGCAGGGGGTCCACAGACTTGTAAGGATATCTCCCTTCGATTCAGCGAAACGGCGTCACACAAGCTTCGCCTCAATTGAAGTAATGCCTGTTCTTCCGGACAGTGTCGAAGTAGAGATCAGGCCCGAGGATCTCAAAGTGGACACGTTCCGTTCAAGCGGAGCCGGCGGCCAGTATGTCAACATGACGGACTCCGCGATAAGGATAACCCATATGCCCTCCGGAATAGTCGTCAGCTGTCAGACAGAACGATCTCAGCACATGAACAGGGCGACCGCGATGCAGGTACTTCGTTCAAAGCTCTTTGAGAAAACGCTCAGGGAGAGGCAGGCGCAGCTCGACAACATACAAGGCGAAAAAAGAACTGTTGCGTGGGGAAGTCAGATACGGTCCTATACGCTTCAGCCCTTCCAGCTTATCAAGGACCACCGTTCAGGATGTGAGATCGGAAATGTCCAGGCAGTACTGGACGGTGACCTCGACGAGCTTATAATGAGCTATTTAAGGTATATGAAAACCGGAAAACTCCAAAACGGGAGTGACAGATGAAGATGAATATAAATTTCCTGCAGAGCTTGAAACCGCAAAAAATTGAGCAGATCGACCGGCCGGTCCATGGACCGGGCAGTTTTTTTCTAAAATTGATCAAAATAATTGCAGTAATAGTGTTCTTTTTGGGAAGCATTTTACTGCCAGTGACATCTTGGGCAGCTGAAAACAAGCCATTTGTTCCGGCTGACCCTGTCATGCCTCTGTCGCAGATAAGACCTGGGATGAAGGCTGAAATAAGAACAGTGCTGCACGGAACTAAGATATCCAGGTTTCCCGCTACCCTGCTTGGCATAGTTCCAAGGAAGACAAGCCCGAAAAACCTTGTCCTTATAAGGGTAGACGACCCTTATGTGAGGGCAAATGGAGGCATCGCAGCAGGAATGAGCGGTTCTCCTGTATATGTCGGAGGAAGACTTGTGGGAGCTATCGGTTACGGATGGCAGTTCGGAGACAACAACCTTGGCCTCGTCACTCCTGTGGAAGAAATGGTCAAAGCCTTTAACTGGCCGGACAAGATCCCGCCTTTCGGAGTATCGGCAAAGATACCGAAAGAGCCGATCAGTGCGGACATAAAACCGGAAGCAAAAGAGAAAAAAGCAGACGAGTCGAAAGAGGAACCGGTTTCAGACGATATTAAGGAAAATCCTGACCCATGTGATTTTGCAATAGAGGGAATAACTTCAGCAGACGTAACATCAGGAGATCAGTGTCCTGAAGATGATCCTGCCCCAGATAATGAAACGGAAGGATCGGGTGAGGAAACGGTTTCCGATGATATAAAGACCGAACCGACATCGAAAGACATCGCAAAGCTTTATGATGCAGAACTTGTACCCCTTGGGATGCCGATACTTGTCGACGGCATCAGCGGCAGGGTCACAGAGGAGATGAAAAAAAGGCTTGGATTGCCTTTGGTGCCTCTGGGCGGAGCGTCATCAGACGGCGCAGCTGTAAAACTAAACACAACACCGGAACCCGGATCAGCGATAGGGGCCTCTCTTGCATGGGGCGACATCCAGATTGGGGGCATAGGGACCCTTACTGCGCTTTCAAAAGACGGGCGCTTCATTGGCTTCGGTCATCCGATGGCAGGTCAGGGAGCAGTATCCTACCCCCTGACAGAGGCAACGATACTTCAGGTAATACCCAGCATGGAGAGCTCATTCAAACTTGGGTACCAGGGGCCGATAATCGGAATAATAACTCAGGACAGGCCTGAAGCCATTGCCGGCTATGTAGGGCGGCTGGCGCCTGCGATAAGTTACAGGGTAAGGTTCAACGACGTTGACAGCAAAAAAGAGACTGTTAAAAGATTCCAGACTGTCGCGGATTCTTTCACCGGCCCGGTGATCGGAAGCATGGGAATGCTTGGGATAATAGACGATCTATGGGCACGAAAGGGAGAAGGGACCGCCATTCTCAAATATAAATTCTACGGAGGAAATCTCCAAAACGGATGGGAGAGGAGGAACATCTTCTTCTCCGATCAGGATCTTATGGGATCTTTGCTGACGGAATTCGATAACCTTGCGGAGCTGTTTTCCCTCAACCAGTTCCAGGAGATCAGGCCTTTAGGCGTAGAGCTTGACGTTGAAATAACCAGGGACGCCCGAGTCGTTTTCATTGAAAAACTTGAGATCGTCGGTAAAAAAGACTCTTATGCTCCGGGTGAGAGGATAGATCTTGAAATAACACTCAGGCCCTGGCGCAAAAGATCGATGATAAAGAGGATCCCGATCATAGTTCCGCAAAATGCCGTAGGTTTCTGCGAGATACTTGTCAGGGGCGGAGGCATCATGGAACCGGAGCAGGAATCACTTGCATCGGGCCTGCGCGCAATATCGAACCTTGACGACCTTCTGAAGGAACTCAGCATAAAAGAGACCAACAATCAGATCATAGCCGAGATCGACGGACCTCAGTCCATGGGAAAGGAAGGCAAGGAAAAACCAAACATTGAAGACCTCCTGGACGACCGCCTCCAGAGCGAGATACGTGCGGAACGCATCAAAAAGGGAGCGATGGTCATCGTAGATACGAATTACTACGTAGAAGGCCTTCTCCGTAAAATGATAAAGATAAAAAGAGCCGGAGCCAAAACGGAAGAAGGACCAACAACCGAAGATGAAGCAGCAATGAGAGCCCAGGCCGAAGCGCTGGAAGCCGCCGAAGACGTGCCGCCTGAAACGGGCGAAGAGGGCTTGAAGTTGTATCGTATAAAACGACATACTTCCCGCTGAAGTAGGATAAGTGTGCCCGAAGCAATAACCCCAGGCGGCGGCAAGCGGTTGGCAATTAAATAATTGGCAAGCAATAGGCAGTCGGGTGGCAGGAACGGGAAAGTGCGGCGTGAAGATGCCGCGAGAAGTGGCGATCCCATCGCCGAGAAGAGCCGACATAGCCGGCGGTGAATTTGCATCGCTTCGCATCGCGGTGAATTGGACCCAAGACATGGCTGAGCAATTGCTGAGCGGTCGCTAAGCAGTTGTAGGGGCGGTCAAACGATCGTCAAACGTTGTCAAACGGTTGTGAGGACCTGAGGATCGACCCCATTCTGTCGCTCCCGAATGTCTTAATCGGGAGTCCAGCGGCTTTTGTTTAGGTCTTGAAAATCCAGTCATGTGCTAAATCTAAAGAGACACTGGGTCCCCGATACAAGCACTCGGGGACGACGGTTCTATGAGACTTTTATTTAGACTTAGAACTTGCAATGAGGAATCTTATCACCGTCGCTCCCGGACGCTGCTTAACGGGAGTCCAGCGGCTTGGGGTTAAAGCCTGCAAAGCTTGTAATAACCTAAGTTCAAAGACACTGGATCCCCGATCTCAAAACGCATTCGAAATGGTTCGAGCACTATGGTCAATTTTAATAGTTTTCCTGACGGAAAACTGTGCTCTCCCGATCTCAAAACGCATTCGAAATGGTTCGAGCACTATGGATTATTTAAAAATTTTCCTGACGGAAAACTGTGCTCTCCCGATAGGAACACTCGGGGACGACGGTGATTTAGATTCTCACGACCGTTTGACGACTGTTTGACAACGTTTGACGATCGTTTGACTGCCTTTACAATCGCTTCCCGACAGCTTCGCGGCGATAAAATCGCCACTTCGCGCGGCAGCTTCCTGCCGCACTTCGCAATTTTAATATTTGGGAAAATCACCCAAATATTAAAATTAATGCTACTCCGTAGCCGCAAAACAGACTAACCATAACCGCAGCCGACAGCATATCCTTTGCGTGCCTGACATCTTCCCTGTAGATGGAGCCGAGCAGCAGATCCATTATCGTTTCAGCGGCAGTATTTATCAGTTCGATAATTATAGGAAAGAGTCCTGCCAGGAAGACAGCCAGGATAGTTTTGATATCCTTGTCCATCCAAATTGCCAGCACCAAAAGAAAAGCAAGTGCGCCGAATTCGCGTCTCACAGCGTTTTCGGTGACGAAAGCAGAATAGATGCCATTCAGGGAAAACATAGTCTTGTTGATAAGGTTGCCGTTCTTCCATTGCTTCATTATTTATCACCATTCAGTTTAAAAATAAAAATCAGATCAAAACATTAACAATTTGGGCCACTTATGGTATATATATAACTTTCAAACACAGTAGTAATTATATATCAGGAGGAGGATATTATGTTCTCAGATATCGAAATAGCTCAGCAGGCAAAGCTCAGACCGATCCAGGAGATCGCAGACAAAGCGGGTATCCCGGAGGAATATGTTATCCCATACGGAAGAGACAAGGCGAAAATTTCCCTTGATTTCGTCAAAACACTTGAAGGAAGACCAAACGGAAAGCTGATCCTTGTAACTGCCACGACACCGACCGCAGCAGGAGAGGGAAAGACCACGGTCACGATAGGCCTGACGCAGGGGCTGGTAAAAAGCGGCAAAAAAGCTATTACCTGCCTGAGGGAACCCTCCCTTGGACCCTGCTTTGGAGTCAAGGGAGGTGCTGCAGGCGGCGGTTATTCACAGGTACTTCCGATGGAATCGATCAACCTGCACTTTACCGGAGACATCCATGCAGTAGGAACAGCACATAACCTCCTCTCTGCAATGATAGACAACCACATCCAGCAGGGCAACATACTCAACATCGACCCGCGCAGGATAGTATGGCGCAGGGTAATGGACATGAATGACCGCGCGCTCCGTAACATCGTGGTCGGACTTGGCGGCACGGCACATGGCGTTCCGCGTGAGACAGGTTTTGACATTACAGTAGCATCAGAGGTAATGGCGATCTTCTGTCTTGCTGACAGCCTTGAAAATCTCAAGGCACGCCTAGGCAGGATCGTTGTAGCGTACACATACGACGGCAAGCCTGTAACTGCCCGTGACATCAAGGCAGAGGGTGCAATGACCGCCCTGCTTCGTGATGCGATCAACCCAAACCTTGTACAGACGATAGAAGGAGTCCCTGCGTTTGTGCACGGCGGTCCTTTCGCGAACATAGCGCACGGAACTAATACAGTCACAGCTACAAGGATGGCCCTTAAACTTTCAGATTACGTGGTTACGGAAGCCGGATTTGCCTCCGACCTTGGCGCGGAGAAATTCATGGACATAGTTTCGCGTTACGCCGGTTTCCATCCGGATGCGGTCGTCATAGTTACGACCGTCCGCGCCCTCAAGCTTCACGGCGGAGCAGCGAAGGACCAGCTGAAATCCGAGAATATCGAGGCGCTTAAAAAGGGCATCCCTAACCTCGAAGCCCACATCCAGAATATGAAGCAGTTTGGCGTTCCTGTTGTTGTAGCCCTCAACCGTTTCGTTGACGACACAGATGCCGAACTCAAGCTTGTCCGGGATGCGGCTCATAACCTTGGCGCAAGGATATCTCTGGCTGAAGTCTGGGCAAAAGGCGGAGAAGGCGCGCTTGACCTGGCCGATCAGGTACTGGACATGATAGAAAACGAAAAGAACGACTACCAGCCGCTCTATGAGCTTAAAATGCCCCTGCGGAACAAGATCCATACAATAGCTACAAAGGTCTACGGAGCCGATGACGTGGTATACGAAGACAAGGCTTCCAAGATGCTCCGGGAACTCGAAGATCTCGGATACGGAAACCTGCCTGTCTGCATGGCCAAGACCCAGATGTCCCTCTCCGATGACGCATCTGTCAAAGGCCGGCCCAAAGACTTCAAAGTCACAGTGCGTGAAGTCCGCCTCTCGGCAGGCGCAGGATTCATAGTAGCAATATGCGGTGCAATGATGACCATGCCCGGACTTCCAAAGGTCCCTGCAGCAGAAAAGATCGACGTGGACAGTGAAGGCCGCATAGTAGGCCTCTTCTAGATCCTGTTGGAACAAGCCCGAACAAACAGAGCACAGCGGACCGCGCAAAGATCCGCTGTGCTTATTTATTTTCTTCCTCAGTTCGTTAATTCATTCTCTTTTGGTCAGTCTTGACACCTGTCTTGTCAGGTGATACCTTTCGTGCCATTGATATTGCAGAAGCTTTTACCCGTATTGCTGACCACATTAACAAAGAATAACCGGCCGCCAAGATCAAGTCTAATTACGGCAAAATCGGAAAGGGAGAGAATGATGCAGGATAACATTGACAGGCTGATCATTTCGGCCTTGAGAGAGGACATATCCCACGAGGACATAACGACAAACGCGGTGATAAAAGAGTACTCTAAAGGCAGGGCTAAACTCATTTGCAAAGAAGATGGGGTCATAGCAGGACTCAAAGTCTTTGAACGCGTCTTCCTGCTTCTCGACGATAAGATCAAGATCGATCATTATTTCCATGATGGAGATACCGTTAAGAAAAACGACACTGCAGCGCTGGTTGAGGGAGACATCCGGGCAATACTCTCAGGCGAACGTACCGCGCTGAATTTCATACAGAGGATGAGCGGGATCGCCACACACACAAGAAAAATAGTGAAACTGCTCGAAGGCAGCGGCATAAAACTGTTGGATACCAGAAAAACCACCCCTAACAACAGGGTATTTGAAAAATATGCGGTCAGGGTAGGCGGGGGACACAACCATCGCTTTAACCTCTCCGGCGGCATAATGCTCAAAGACAATCATATATCCGCAGCCGGGGGAGTGAAGCAGGCCGTTGCTTTAGCAAGGGAATATGCCCCCTTTGTCCATAAAATAGAGGTAGAAGTTGAAGATCTGGAAATGGTCAAAGAGGCAGTGGAAGCTAAAGCGGATATAATAATGCTTGATAACATGAACGCCGAAGAAATGAAAAAAGCTGTGGAATTTATAGCCGGCAGGGCAGAGACAGAATGTTCAGGAAATGTCACCATAGAAAGCATCCCCATGATAAGGGAGACAGGTATAGATTACATATCATCAGGTGCCATTACATACAATTCTTCAATACTGGACCTGTCGCTGAAAGAACTGGAAAGGATAAACTGAAATAATGGACGGAGAAAAGAGAAGAGAAAATATTCTGGAGAATCTCAAACAGTCCGGCATCCCCCTTTCGGGGTCACTGCTGGCTGATGCCTACGGGGTGAGCCGACAGGTGATCGTTCAGGATATCGCCCTTCTCAGGGCACAGAAACATGATATCCTCTCAACAAACTCCGGCTACATCCTGAAAAGCCCTTCAAAGCCCCAAAGAGTTTTTTACGTGGTCCACGATGACGAGAGCATCCTGGATGAACTTTTCACAATAGTAGACCTGGGCGGTCATATAATTGACGTCCAGATCCAACACCCTGCATACGGAAATTTTGCTGCAATGCTCAATGTGAGATCCCGCAAAGATGCGGAAAAACTCATGGAAAGCATTTCATCGGGCATGAGCCGCCCTCTCAAAAACCTCACGCAGAACAGACACTGCCACCTGGTCGAGGCTGAGACCGAAGAGGATCTGGATGTTATTGAAAGTGAGTTGCGCAGAAAAGGATACCTCTGCGACTGAGATACGCCGCGAAGCTGTCGGGAAGCGGTTGTTAAAAAAATATTGGCAAGCAGTTGGCAATTAGAACATTGGCAAGCAGTTGGCAAGCAGTTGTCACAACCTGAAACCTTAGTCCTTTACCGTCGTCCCCGAGTGTTCCTATCGGGGATCCAGTGTCTTTAGATTCTGACTATGACCGGATCTATGGGCCCTAAACCCAGAGCCGCTGGACTCCCGATACAGGCATTCGGGAACGACGGTGATTTTGAATTCTCCGCCTGACGGAGTCAGGCAAATTCACCGCGATGCGAAGCAAGCAAATTCTCCAGCGACAAATGTCGCGAATTCGCCGCGGTGGCATCACCGCAAATTCCCCGCCCCTGCCTCTTGCCCCCTACAACTGCTTAGCAACCGCTTAGCGACGGCTCAGCAATTGCTCAGCCATGTTTTCCCCCTCCCCTTGTCTCATCCCCACATCACATTTATAATACATAGGTTGTACAATACGGCGATATATTCTGCCTATGCCGGACGACATGGCGGACCGAGCTTATAGGAGGTAACATCAATGGCAAATGATTATAAAGACACACTGTTTCTCCCGCAGACAGATTTTCCGATGCGGGCAAACCTTTCGCAGAGGGAACCTGAGTATCTCAAATTCTGGTACGACATCGACCTCTACGAACAACTGAAGAAAAAGAACAAGGGCAAACCCTCATTCATTCTCCATGATGGGCCTCCGTACGCCAATGCGAACATACACATCGGTACAGCGACCAACAAGATCCTCAAGGACTTCATAGTCAAGTACAAATGGCAGCGCGGCTATTTTGCGCCATACGTGCCGGGATACGACACACACGGCCTTCCTATAGAGCTTAAGGTCCTCAAGGAAATGGGCATTGACCGTGATAACATCAGCCCGGTCGAGCTTCGTGAAAGATGTACGGAATATGCCAAAAAGTTTGCCGGAGTCCAGACGGAACAGTTCAAGCGCCTTGGTGTGATCGGAGACTGGGATCACCCCTATATGACGCTTGTTCCCGCATACGAGGCCACACAGCTTGAAGGATTTGCCAAGATGGTCGATAAAAACCTTGTATATAAGGGACGCAAGGCGATCCACTGGTGCATCGACTGCGAAACTGCCCTTGCTGCTGCGGAAATAGAGTACTCAGACGAAGTATCGCCCTCGATATACGTAGCCTACACATACAAAGACGCCGCAAAGATCTTTCCGCAGCTTGAAGGAAAAGACGTTGACATAATCATCTGGACGACCACGCCGTGGACCCTTCCCGCTTCAATGGCCATCGCTGTCCACCCCAGGTTCGACTACGGATTCTATGAAGTCGGGGACAAGGTCTACCTCATAGCGCAGGGACTGAAGGACAATGTAATAAAGGCCACAGGCCTTGACCTAAAAGAGCCGATCATCTCATGCAAGGGCGCTGAACTTGAAAATTCAAAGGCGCTGCATCCATTCTATGATAAAGAAGTCGTTGTTGTACTTGCTGAGTATGTAGATCTTGAGACAGGAACAGGCTGCGTCCACACAGCGCCCGGTCATGGCAACGATGACTACGAGACCGGCGTGCGCTATGGCATTGAGATATACAATCCCGTTGATGAGACAGGGCACTACTACTCCGATACGCCGTTCTTCGCCGGAATGTCGCTCTCAGACGCAGAGAAGAAGATATTCGAAATACTGACGGAATCAAAAAAACTCCTCGGACGTGAGAAGCTCTCCCACTCCTACCCGCACTGCTGGCGCTGCAAGAAACCCGTAATATTCAGGGCGACCGAGCAGTGGTTCGTCTCAGTAGCCGATTTCAGGGACGAGGCGCTTAAATCAATAGACGAAGTCAGATGGATACCCGACTGGGGCAAGGAACGCATCACCAACATGGTCAGGGACCGTTCAGACTGGTGCATAAGCAGACAGAGGATATGGGGAGTTCCTATCCCGGCCTTTTACTGTGAGGACTGCGGAGAAGTCATCCTTACAGGAGACAGGGTACTCAGGGTTGCCGACAAGGTCAGGGAGCACGGCAGCAACTGCTGGTGGAGCATGACTCCCGAAGAGCTTATCGGCGATCTGGCAGTATGTCCCAAATGCGGCAGCAAACACCTCCGCAAGGACGAAGACATCATGGACGTATGGTTCGATTCAGGTTCCAGCCATTCGGCAGTTCTTGACAACTGGGAAGACCTCCGCTGGCCGGCAGACTTATACCTTGAGGGAAGCGACCAGCATCGCGGCTGGTTCCAGACATCCCTCCTGAACAGCGTTGCGACCCGCGGAACTGCTCCATACAAGATAGTGCTGACTCACGGATTCATCATGGCGGGGGACGGACGCAAGATGTCCAAGTCCCTCGGAAACGCCATGACCCCTGAAAACATAATAGACAAAAACGGCGCCGACATACTACGTCTCTGGGTAGCCTCCTCAGATTACCGCGGCGATGTCCGCATTTCGCAGGAGATATTCGAAAACCTTATAGAGTCATACCGCCGTATCAGGAATACGGCGCGGTTCCTCCTTGCCAACCTCAAGGGCTTCGATCCCGAAAAGGACACCGTGCCCAATGATAAGCTTTCTCAGATAGACCAGTACATACTGATCAAGCTCGAAAAGCTTCGTTCAAGATGCACGAACGGATTTGACGAGTATGAGTTCCATCAGCCGATGACGCTCATACACCAGTTCTGCGACAACGAGCTCAGTTCATTCTACATCGACGTCAGCAAGGACAAGCTCTATGCTGACGGAGAGCATGCAGACAGCCGCCGCTCTATACGCACGGTAATGTGGAAGGTCCTCAGGACCATAACGCAGATGATGTCCCCCGTCCTTTCCTACACAGCGGAAGAGATATGGCAGAAAATGCGCGAAATGGATCCGTCCCTGCCCAGGAGCGTCTTCCTCACAGACTGGCCGGGACCGCTTGGCGAAGGACTCGATACCTCTGTTGAGGCGCTTTGGGACAGCATCATGAACGCCAGACAGGGAGTCCTCCGCGGACTTGAAGCAGCAAGAAGCAAAGGGGTCATCGGTCACTCACTCGACGCCCATGTCCAGATAAAGCTCAGCGACTACTACAAGGGGCTCGCGGGCAAGGTCAGCGACGAGACATGGGAGATGGTGCTCATCGTATCCTCATGTGAGGTCGTGGATGAGGTAAAGGGTGCTGAAGTGGTCTACGAGGACGAAACCACCGGACTCGTGATAGGCGTTGACAAGTCTGAAGACGAAAAATGCCCTCGCTGCTGGAAGAGAAGGCCCGAAGTTGCAGAAAAAGGCCTCTGCAGCCGCTGCAAAGATGTCATCGGAGACTAAAAGAGAAGATATAAATATAAAAGCGGGGGAGAGGGAAGCCTCTTCCCTCTTTTTCTATGAGGAAGAAAGCCCTCAGGAGAGTATCGCTGTAATTGAAACATTCACCGTATCAGAGGAGATGTCAGGCCATAGGCTCGATTTCGTAATCTCAAGGCAGCTCGGGCTCAGCAGGGGTTTTTCGCAGAAACTCATAAAAGAGGGAAGGACATCGCTCCTTCCAGAAAGACGCATCAAGCCCTCGATAAAAGTCGAGACAAACGACGTAATAAAGGTCTCGCTCCCGCCGGAAGAGACCCTCGACCTCGAACCTGAGGATGTCCCCTTCGAAGAAGTATACTCAGACACCGACATAATAGTGATAAACAAGCCCGCAGGCATGGTAGTCCATCCCGCCCCCGGCCACTGGACCGGGACCCTTGTCCACGGTCTCCTCTACAGATACCCGGATATCGGCTGCCTCAACGGAGTAAAGCGCCCCGGAATAGTCCACAGGCTCGACGCCACAACATCAGGCCTCATGGTGGTCGCAAGGAACGGCCTCGCGCAGGAGGGTCTCTTCAGGGACTTCAAAGCCAGGAGAGTAGAAAAAGAATACCTTGCGCTCTGCTGGGGAACGCCGCCCTCGCCAAAAGGCGAGATCCGCTATCCCATAGGCCGTGACCCATACAACAAGCTGAGAATGGCCGTGACAGAAGACGGCAGGGACGCCTGGACGGACTACGGTACCATCTGGAGCAGAAACGGATACTCTCTTGTAAAATGCCGTCTCCACACCGGCCGTACCCACCAGATAAGGGTCCACATGGCCGCTATAAAATGCCCCCTGGTAGGCGACAAAACCTACGCCCCCTCAAAGCCATCGCCCTTCGAAGAATACAGGGTCTTTCTCCACTCATGGAAGCTGAGTTTCGAGCATCCCCGAACGAAGCAGAAAATGGCTTTTCGCGCGCCGCTGGCGGCCGAGCTGTCTGCTCTCCTTCGGAGGATAAATTGGGACATATAACAGCGCTGACTTAGCAAGGCTTGCGGACCCTGGCTTCGACGTATTGATATACGCCTTCGCAAGTGTCCGCTGCGCATTGCGTCGTCATCATCTGTTCTCTGTCCCAATTTATTAAGATTATGATGAGGCCATCTTCGTTTTTAAGTACTGGCGATAAATAGGCAAACGGTTGGAGGGGCGGGAGAAGCGCGGCGTGGAGATGCCGCGAGAAGTGGCGATCCCATCGCCGAGAAGTGCCGACATAGCCGGCGGGAAGAGGTTATAAAGGCAGGCAGTTGGTTTTAAGAAAATGGCTAAGCAATTGCTGAGCCGTCGCTAAGCGGTTGCTGAGCGATCGTAAAATCTGAAAAAATCCTTAAAAATCCGTCGTCCCCGAGTGCTTGTATCGGGAGAGCACTGTTTTCCGTCAGGAAAACTATTAAAATTGACCATAGTGCTCGAACCATTTCGAATGCGTTTTGAGATCGGGGATCCAGTGCCTCTAGATTCTGACTATGACTAAGTTTGTAGGTCTTAAACCCCAAGCCGCTGGACTCCCGTTAAGCAGCGTCCGGGAGAGACGATGAAATGAACTTAAATTTTTGTGTCTAGGATCAAGATCTAAGAATCGTCGTCCCCGAGTGCTTAAATCGGGGATCCAGTGTCTTCGAACTTAGGTTATTACAAGCTTTACAGACTCCGACCCCAAGCCGCTGCTCTCCCGATCTCGGAACGCACTCGAAATGGTTCGAGCACTAAGGTCAATTTTAATAGTTTTCCTGACGGAAAACAGTGCTCTCCCGATCTCGGAACGCACTCGAAATGGTTCGAGCACTAAGGTCAATTTTAATAGTTTTCCTGACGGAAAACAGTGCTCTCCCGATCTCGAAACGCACTCGAAATAGATCGAATGCTAAGGAGTATTTAAATGTTTCCTTAGCAGGAAACAGCATTCTCCTGATACAATCATTCGGGAACGACGGTGATTTTGAACCTCCGCGGCCTTTGGCCGCAAATTCTCCGCGATGCGAAGCGATGCAAATTCCCCAGCGACGAATGTCGCGAATTCTCCGCAGCCCGGAGGCTGCAAATTCCCCGGCGGGGGCACTCCCCGCCCGCCCCTGCGATCGCTTGCCTACGGCTTGCCCATGCTTGCCGATCCTGCCGCAGTTTCACCCCCGGCCTGTCACCTGCCGCCCCAATTATGCTATATTAATACTTTGATAAATTTGTAAGTGTAAAGGGGGTCCTACCCATCTCATTCGGGCCTGAACTTGTCTGGATCTGGAGCAGGGAGTTAAAAAAACATATTGGCAAAAGAGTTCAGAAGCTTGAGGGCGGGGACAGCTGGGTAGCAGTCTCGATTTCGGGAAGCACTGTCCTTTTGCTTTCGTGGGGTGCTCAGAACTGCGGAATAGCAGTTATATCAGAGAAAGAAAAAAAGGAACTCATTGCAAGTGCCAAGCAGACTCCGCCGATCGTAAACGCCCTCAAAAGCAACATCTCGGGAGCGGAGTTTACTGATGTCTGCCAGCTGAACAGGGACAGGATCATCAGACTGACCTTTACAAAGACTATAGGCGCCGGCTTCTCCAATACAAGGCATCTGATCCTTGAGACTATGGAGCGTTACAGCAACCTCATTCTTTCAGATGAGAATGACATGGTTCTTGAAACAGCCAAGCACATACATCCTGCCGACAACAGGTTTCGCTCTGTCCTGCCAGGTCAGCCCTACTCCATGCCCCCGGAATTTAAGGGCATTGCGTTGGAGGAATGGCTCGAACGTCCCTCCAACGAAACTCTGAGATCTGTTGCAGGGTTTGGAAAAAAACTTCTTGAGAGACTCTCCGAACCGGAAGTCGAAAGAGCAGCCCGATACCTGAATGGATTTTACAAAAATGAAACTGACATTTCCTCATACATTCCGCAGCTGGTAAAAAAATATCTCACCGTATTGCCCGAACTATTGGAAGGAGCGTCAGCCATACAGGATACAACGACCGCCGATACAGGACGGACAGTTGTTTTAAGTCCGATCGCCGATGTGTCCCTGAACAGAAGACGTAAGATCATCACTGATCAAATAGAACGCGAAACAGTGAGACGAGAAAGGCAGACAGCCGACATTGAGAAGCTTCTTCACGAAGAGGATGCGGAAAAATATAAAAAATATGGAGATGCCCTTGTTGCGAATTCATGGCAGATAACCCCGGGAGCCGAGAAGGCCTGTGTGACCTACTGGGACAGTGAGGGCAATGAGGTCCGGGAAACGGTGCCTCTTGATCCAAGGCTCTCCGCTGCAAAAAATTCAGCACGTTATTTTGCGAAGTACAAGAAGATAATTTCGGCACAGGAAAGGGCAGCCAAAGTTCTGATAAAAGTAAAAGAAGAGCTTGAGGATCTCAGGGAGCAGATGGCGATCATACTGTCAATGGATGACACAGAGTCGCTCGCTCTTGTTGAAGAGGAACTTGGCATCAAATATTCGAAGCAGCGAAACGCTAAAAAGAAGACCGCCCCCCCCCTCCCTCCGCATAAGCGATTCGATCTTGAATATGCACTTGTTTTTGTCGGACTCTCTTCCAAGGGCAACAGATACGTTACATTCAAGCTTGCCAATGCTGATGATATTTGGTTCCATGCCCAGGGCGTACCCGGAGCCCACGTCATATTGCGATTCACTTCAGCCCCGACCGAAGAAGAAAAGGATAAGGCCATAAAGTTCTGTGCCTCCCTTGCCGCTAAATACAGCAGGAACGGCGATAACCCCGGACAGAGGGTAGATTACACCCTCAGAAAGTACGTTAGCCCTATCAAGGGCGGAGAGGCCAATGTGACGTATAGGAATTTTAGCAGCATAAGCGCCGAATAGTACGTTCAGCGGGCGAGCAATTGGCAATTAGAATACTGGCAAGCGATAGGCAAGCAGTCGTTAAGAGCCAAGGACCAACTGATTTCCAATCGATTACCTACTGACTCCCGCCGATGTGTCTTCCGGCAGATTCCTGCGTCGCTATCATCTCCAATCTGCCTTAATTCCGCGCAATTGGGGCATATCGCGGCGATGACTTAACAACATGCGATACTCCATCACCTCAACGTATGCAGGCACAATGGCGAAGTGCGGCGTGAAGATGCCGCGAGAAGTGGCGATTTCATCGCCGTGAAGCAGTCGGGAAGCAGTTGTAGGGGCGGTCAAACGGACGATCGTCAAACAGTAGTCAAACGGTTGTGAGGGAAGGCGGCGAGGATCATGCCGCGGTGAGTTTGTGGCCTCCGGCTTCGGAGAATTCGCGACACTTGTCGCTGGAGAATTTGGCGGAAGCTTCATCCGCCGGGGAATTGGCCCTTGATATTGTTGAGTGGTTGTAAAAATATTGACAATATCGGTTTCTCGACTTGGAATACCAATTTTTTATTGCTTGGAGGGACAGAGTCATGAGTAATTTGAAAAAAACTTCCTTAATTACTGTACAGAATATTCCTGTAACGATCATGAATGTCAATCAAAATGACTACATCTGCCTGACAGATATGGTGAAAGCTCGGGCGGACGCACCACGAGCAGCGGATATTATCAAAAATTGGCTGCGCACCCGATCTACTCTGGAGTTTTTGGGTACTTGGGAAATTTTATATAACCCCGCTTTTAAAGTGGTCGAATTCGACCACTTTAAAAGCGGAGCCGGTCTCCATACTTTCACGCTGAGCGCAAAAGAATGGATAGAAAAAACAAACGCAATTGGAATGTATGTTCAGGTCGGGAGGTATGGTGGTACATATGCACATAAAGATATTGCGTTTGAATTCGGGTCAGCGATCAGTCCCATCTTTAAACTGTACCTGCTCAAAGAATACCAACGACTTAAAGACGACGAAAATGACCGTTTAAAGCTTGAGTGGACCGCAAAGCGTTTTTTGTCTAAGAACAATTACCTGATCCATACAGATGCAGTAAAGAATTATGTTTTACCGCAAAAGAATTTTGCAAAAAGTATGGAATGGCTTGCGTATGCTGACGAAGCTGATCTGCTGAATGTAGCGCTGTTCGGATGCACAGCCAAAGCGTGGCGTGATGCGAATCCGGATATTCCAAAGAATTATAATATCAGAGACTACGCTTCTATTCTTGAACTGACGGTATTATCAAACTTGGAAACCCACAATGCTGAGCTGCTAAAAGAAGGAATGGATAAGGCTGATCGTTTTGATACTCTATACAAAATCGCACAATATCAGCTTCAAGTGTTAATGGAAGCCGAAAAAATAAAGGAATTGCCGGAAGTAATTGAGAAAAGAAGGGAAATTAAATAATAATTGTGTTGTAAAGCAGGCTCAGGTGCATACTGGGATGACGTGGAGGGTGCATAGCGGGATGACGAAGAAGGAGCAGGTTCACCGTTCTTAAAAACTGATTTGCAATAGATTCCCGACCGATCAGCGACCGATTTTCGTGGCATGGTTCTCGCCACAGCCTCTCCCAACTGATTTGCTATCGATTTCCAACCGATTCCCGCGGCACGGGCCCATGCCGCTGTAGTATAATATCCACCTATACTCTAAAATTTACACTGTGCTGACTAAACATCACAACAAAGGGGAAATTATAATGAAGCCATGTTTTATGCCTGCGGACATACTGCTGCCAAACGAAAAAACAGAGATGGGAAAATGGGCTGTTATAGCATGTGACCAGTACACGAGCCAGCCTGAATACTGGGAGAAGGTCAGGGAAATTGTCGGTTCATCCGAATCTGCGCTTAACCTTGTTTTCCCTGAGGTCTATCTGGGAAAACAGGACGGCAGGATCGAGAATATATGCGCTTCCATGAAGGAGTATCTTAAAAACGGGATCGTGACCAAAGCAGTATCCAACGGCTTTGTCCTTGTCGAACGCGAGGTGGGACATGGTACAAGAACGGGGCTTATCGGAGTCATAGACCTTGAAGAGTATGACTTCACACCGGGCTCTGAAAAACTGATAAGAGCCACGGAGGGGACAGTACTGTCCAGGATCCCTCCAAGAGTCAGGATAAGGGAAAACGCCGCACTGGAATGCCCGCACGTTATGCTTTTGATCGATGACCCTGATAAAAAACTGATCGAACCTCTTGCGGCGCAAAAAACCGAGCTCAGGAAGCTCTATGATTTTGACCTGATGCTGGACGGCGGCAACGTAAAAGGTTATGCTGTAGAAGGTCAGAGGGCAGAGTCTCTGACAAAGCTTATATCCCAAATGCAGGCCGAGAGCAGCAACTTCTTCCTGGCAGCCGGCGACGGCAACCATTCACTTGCTACCGCAAAGACATGCTGGGAGAATATCAAAGTTGATCTGAGCGAAGAAGAAAAGTCTACCCATCCCGCCAGGTTCTCCATGGTCGAAGTCATCAATCTGCATGACGATTCACTGAACTTTGAACCGATCCATCGTGTCGTTGACGACTATGACTGTGACGCCATCCTTAAATATTTCAATAAATATATCGAAGACAAAGGACTTACCGGACGCGAGGGCGATGAAATAACCTTCGTTGATCCCAGTGAAAATAGAATAGGTTTTGCTCTTGATGGACTAAACGGAAGGCTCCCTGTCGATGTCGTCCAGCGCTTCCTGGACGAACTTACGAAGAACGACCCGGAAAAACTTGATTACATCCATGGTGAAAATCACGTCATTGATCTGGTCAAAAAGAAAAAGGCGGTAGGGATCCTTCTTAAATCCATAGACAAGTCCACCCTCTTCCCCGGCATAGCCGCAGGCGGAGTACTGCCCAGAAAGACTTTCTCTATCGGTGAGGCCGATGAGAAGAGATTCTACGTAGAATGCAGAAAAATAACTACAGAACAATAGCCTAATTTTTAAATAAGAGGTGTTTGAATTGAGCCTGCTGAGGGAATCAATAAAATACAGCAAAAATCCTCGGCGTATTTTACCGCGCCTTAAAGATAAAATAATACTTCCCATCAATTATATCCTGGCGAAATTAATAGCTAAACTTGGTAAATCCAAAAGTTTAAGAACGGAAGGAAAGCCAGTGTTGCTTTTCGGGGCTTTTGGAGGGAGGCGTTATGATGATAACAGCGCCGCGCTTTTTGAATACATGGTCAGAAACGAACCTGATTTTGATCCTTACTGGATAATCAGAAAAGATGCGTTCATTGATCCCGGAAACGAACGCAGGATACCCTTTGAAGACAGAGTAGTGTTCAAGGACACGCTAAGAGCTTGTATGCTTGCCGGACAAGCTGCAGCGTACATTTATACACATGGACGCTACGATATAACAGAATATAAAAAAAGCAGTACTCCCCAAGCTCTTGACGTAATGCTGGATCATGGTTTCACCTCGCTTAAAAGGGCGAAAACGCTAAGATCTCCATCAGGGAATGATTTTGTACAGGATGCCGCCGACTGGGATCTTATCATTTCAGGGTCGGAAGAAGAGGCAATGATCCACAGCTCTTTCTGGGGTGTTCCGAAAGAAAAGACGGCGGTTGCAGGTCTTGCGCGCTATGACAGACTTGACAGTTTAAAAAATGGTGCACGTGCTAACGGGCTTTCTATTCTTTATATGCCGACCTGGAGAGAATGGAATGCCTCAAAAATAAGTCTGGCAAAAACTGATTTTTTCAGACAGATAAAATCCTTTCTTGTAGATTCATCGCTTGATGAATACCTGCACGAAAAAGGCATCACTTTAAATATTTATGTCCACATGTGGATGAGAGATTTCTTTGAAGATTTTAAAAATAATTTTACACTAAAGAGTACGAACATCATTGATCTGGGTGCTGATCTGCAGAGGGTCCTTGTTGAGAGTTCCCTGCTGATAACTGATTATTCCAGTATATCGTGGGATTTTCTTTATCTTGACAAACCTGTCCTTTTTTATCAATTTGACATAGATAAATACATCGAAAACACAGGTGCGTACATAAATATGAAAAAGGATCTCTTTGGTCCGGCGGTTTACAATGCGCGGAAGGCTGCCGAATGGGTGAGGTATTTTGTAGAAAACAATTACTCAACGGAACTCTTCAGGGACAAGATAGAATCAGGTAAGAAATATGCATTTGCTTACTGTGACGGTAAAAACTGTGCAAGGATATCGGCATTAATAAAAAAAGAAATCAACTGAGGGAAAAGACAACACTGCAAACCAAGTTGGCGCTGTTATATCTCCCAATTGCCATGCAAGTTGACAGGGGGAATAAACATGCTAAAATTACTTCCGTGCCTTATTTTTGCACCATGCATCTGGTTTTGATCTACCCGGTTTGAAAACAACAGCTCAGCGACCGCTCAGCAATTGCTCAGCCACTGCTCAGCTGCCTTTACGCGGCAAGCAACACGCCGCAGTACCTGGAGTGGGGCTGTAGCTCAGCGGGAGAGCACTTCCCTCGCACGGAAGGGGTCGGGCGTTCAAATCGCCTCAGCTCCACCATTCTTTTAATTAACGGTTAATTAATGACTTGTTATAACTGACAATTGAATACTGCAGTAAAATTGCCCCTTCCTGAAATCAAACAACGTGGAAGGGTTTTTTATGTAATTTTTCTTTATTTTTCCTTGATGATCTGCTTGTCCATCTGTTATGAGCTTACCAAAAATTACAGATTTTCGATATCGCTACAGCTATCTAAAAACAGATCAAAAAAATGTACATTTTTTTGCTATAATATCAATATCGAATATATATGAATTTGGATGTTTTATTATTTTTGTTTGAAACTTAATGCACTTGGAATTGCAATATAATAAACGCAAAACACTTACAGAATGACTCTTCGAAATGGAGAAACCATGAATAACTTTTACAGATCGGATGAGTTCAAGAAGTCCATAATGTTTTTTATAAGACGCAGCATCACGTTGATCGTGAGCTGCTGTTTTGCATTTGTGTGGGCAGAATACTATTCCTCCGTTATAACCAACCCCTTTTTCAGGAAGGGGAACTGGGCCCTGGTCTTCCTCTATATGGTCCTTTACCACCTTTTTACGAACCTTTACGGGGGCTACAGGATAGGCACAGAGAGAATAACAGACATTGTCTATTCCAACTGGCTGACGATAGTTATCGTTAACTCATTTACATACCTCCAGATAAGCCTTATCGGAAGGTGGTTCCAGGATCCCTTTCCCATCCTGTCCCTGTTATGTGTTCAGATTCTGATAGTTCCAATATGGGCTCTGTCCGTAAACCGCATATATTTCAGGATGTTCAAGCCGAAACAATTGATCTGCCTTTACAACGGAGACGACCCGACCCGGATAATTGGCCGTTTTATTTCCAGGCCCGATAAATTCAACATCACCAAGAACATCAAAGTGCATCCGGATGACAGTGGCTTTTACGCAGAATTGTCTGACGCAGACGGAGTTCTTATATACAACATACCTGATGAAAAATCAGCAGAGATACTCAAGCATTGTGTAGAAAAAGGAATACGCTACTACCTTGTACCCTCCTTAGGAGACATAATACTCAGAACATCAGACATCATCTATCTTGAAGACATCCCCCTCCTCATGTCGAAAAACGAGGGACTTTACCTCGGACAGAGGATATGGAAAAGGACTTTTGATATATTCTTTTCGGTCGCACTCCTTGTTGTTTGCTCCCCTTTGATGCTGTTGGCGGCCATGGCGATCAAATTATGCGACGGAGGACCGATTTTTTATACTCAGGAAAGATGCACTGAGAGAGCGAAAAAATTCAACATATTAAAATTCAGGACTATGATAGCAGAGGCAGAAGAAGACGGAGTAGCCAGGCTGGCTCAGGAAGACGATCCGAGGGTCACTCCTGTCGGAAAATATCTCAGACAATTCAGAATAGATGAGCTTCCTCAGCTCATCAACATACTAAAAGGAGAAATGTCTTTTGTAGGTCCCAGGCCGGAGCGCCCGGAGTTTATTGAACTTTACAAGAAGAAGCTCCCGGAATTCGACTTCCGGCTGAGCGTAAAAAGCGGCCTTACAGGTTTTGCCCAGGTCCTCGGCAAATACAACACAACACCGGAAGAAAAGCTAAAGCTGGATCTCATCTACATCCAGACTTATTCGTTCCTGCTTGACATAAAGATCCTATTAATGACAATAAAAGCGGTTTTTTCAAAGAAAAGCACAGAAGGCATTGTTTAACTATGAAAATAGCTTTTGATATACAGCCGCTTATTGATTCACAAAAAACCGGAGTGGGAATGTACACCCATTTTGTTATTAAGTCTATGCTCGAAAAGTTTCCCTCTAACACATACATACTTAGATATTTCACAAGCAGCAACGGCTGTCTCGATGATATTAAGGTATTCTGTGACCAAGGTTGTATCCTCGACAAATGCAGTTGGTTCAGGGCCTGGATGTATAAAGTTTTGTGGACTTTTCTGCCGGTGCCTTATGGAATTTTCTTTCATAAGAGGGCAGAAGTAACACAATTTTTTAATTATCACGTGCCGCCATTTGTTCCGGGCAAGAGTGTTGTTGTTGTATGCGATATGGTCTACAAATCATTTCCTGAAACAGTTTGTTGGAAAACAAAAACTATGCTCGACATGAACCTCAAAGCATCATGCCGAAGGGCTGACATGATAATAACGATTTCCGAATTCAGCAAAAGAGAGATAATGAAATATTTTAAAGTTTCTTCAAACAAGATCACGGTTGCATATTGCGGTGTTGATAGATCGATTTTTAATGAAAATATACCTGAAGAAACAATATGTAAAGTACTTGATAAATTTGACCTCCCAAGAAAATATCTGCTTTACCTGGGAACATTGGAACCACGCAAAAACATTGAAAGGCTAATAGAAGCTTATTCAATAATTAAGCGTGAAAAACCTGAAGAAACTCCTATACTTGTTATAGCAGGACGCAAAGGGTGGATGTACGATGCTATTTTTGAAAAGGTCCGTAAATTAGGTCTTCGCGATAGCATAATCTTCACAGGATATATTGAGGATAACGATGTCCCTGTGCTGATGAGAGGAGCTTTGGTCTTCCTCTTTCCGTCATTGTATGAAGGATTTGGTCTTCCTGTGATCGAGGCAATGGCCTGTGGTACGCCTGTCCTTACCTCTACAGCATCTTCTTTGCCTGAGGTCGCAGCTGATTCAGCCCTCCTTGTCGATCCTTATTCTGTAAACGACATTGCTGAAGCAATGAACAGCCTTACCCGAGATGAAACCCTGCGTAATGAACTTTCACAAAAGGGACTGGCTAGGGCTGATGTTTTTTCGTGGAATGCTACGGCAGAAACCTTTATGAACATATTCAGGCAGCTGCATTAACAATGATTGATAAGATCAGGGTCCTGCAGGTCAATAAGTTCTATCATCCCGTTACCGGCGGAGTTGAGCGTGTGGTTCAACAGATAGCCGAAGGACTGAACGGCAATGTGGATATGACTGTCCTGGCCTGTCAAAAAAAAGGATCGGGGATAAATGATAAGATAAATGGTGTCAGGGTCATCAAGTCCGGAAGCCTTGGGACATATTTCTCCATGCCGGTATCCTTTTCTTTCATGCGGGATTTTTCCAGACTCTCAAGGAACGCGGATATTGTCCACATACACATGCCCTTTCCGCTAGCCGATGTTGCTATGTTCCTCTCAGGCTATAAGGGCAAAGTAGTCTTATGGTGGCACAGTGATATTGTAAAACAAAAAAAACTTCTGTTGCTCTACCGGCCTTTCCTGGAATGGCTGCTAAAGAGGGCGGATCTTATAGTTGCCGCGACACAGGGGCACATAGATAATTCAGGATTTATCAGTCGTTGGAAAGATAAGTGCGTGGTAATACCTTATGGGGTAGATAAATATATAATGGAACTTAGTGACCAAAGCAGACCGGCGGGGCCGAAGGATAATTTGGGTCTATGTTCTGTACTTTATATTGGACGGCTCGTATATTACAAGGGATGCGACGTACTGCTGGAAGCATTTTCTAAAGTAATGAATGCGAGGCTGACCATTGTGGGGGAGGGCCCATTAAGGTCTTCCCTGAAAAAACAGGCCGAGGAACTGGGAGTATCGGAAAAAGTAGATTTTATTAATTTTCTTGACGACCGCGATCTAGCTGAAAAACTGGCTGAATGTGATTTTCTCGTTCTCCCGTCAGTTGAGAGGAGCGAGGCCTTCGGACTTGTTCAGATCGAGGCAATGGCATTTGGCAAGCCCGTTATAAACACAGATCTGCCCAGCGGAGCACCAATGGTAAGTCTGGACAGCATTACGGGGCTTACCGTGCCACCAAATGACCCTGAAGCTCTTGCAAAAGCGATCCGGCAAATCATCGACGAGCCTGAACTCAGAGAGAGATTCGGGAAGGCTGCATATAAAAGGGCAAGGGAAGAATTCTCAATGGACAAGATGTTGTCGTCACTACTCACAGAGTATAAAAAACTTATGAACGCAGGGTGAGTTCTATGGATCCACACTACTTGTACAGAACATGGCTCGATAAAATGGATGACGAAGAATTAAAAAAGGAACTCTTGGCTATATCAAACGACACAGCCGGGATCAAGGACCGTTTTTATCGCGACCTTGAATTTGGCACGGGAGGTCTTCGGGGTATTATCGAAGCCGGTACAAACCGTATGAACATATACACAGTGCGCCGGGCGACGCAGGGGCTGGCTGATCATCTGTTGGAAAAAGGTGAGGCTCCTTCCGTATGCATTGCCTATGACACAAGAAACAAGTCGTTGGAATTCGCGGAAACTGCAGCAGAAGTGCTCTGCGGCAACGGCATAAAAACATATCTTTTTGACTCAGTACACCCGACACCGATGCTCTCCTACGCGGTTCGGCATATGAAGACTCACGCCGGTATCGTAATTACGGCATCGCATAACCCAAAGGAATACAACGGCTACAAGGTCTACGGTCCGGACGGCGGGCAGATCACAGACCGTGCCGCAAAAGAGATCCTGGCCTGCATAGAGAGATCTGACTGCTTCAGCAGTGCGAAAACGTTACCCTTAAAGGAAGCACTTGAAAAGGGTCTTCTCAAATACATAGGAGAAGATGTGGATTCCCATTACTTTGCAAAGATCAGATCACTCTCAATTCGAAAAGAACTGATAGCAGAAAAGGCTCACAGTCTTAAGATCATATATTCCCCTCTTCACGGCAGCGGAAACGTTCCTGTAAGGAGGATACTGAGCGAACTGGGGTTTTCAAACGTATTCGCAGTACCTGAACAGGAAAAACATGACGGGAACTTTCCGACTGTACCATACCCAAATCCGGAAGACCCTTCGGTCTTTGACCTTGCAATTAAAATGGCAGTAAAGACCCACCCGGACCTTATCTTTGCAACTGATCCGGACTGTGACAGAATTGGGGTGCTTGTAAAGGACGATGAAGGCAAATACTCAGTCCTAACTGGAAATCAGACAGGCGCGCTGCTCTGTCAATACATAATAAGTTCCCGCGGAGAAATGGACGTAATGCCAAATGATCCCGCAGTGATAAAAACCATAGTAACGACAGATCTTGCCAAAAATATATGCGATAAATTCGGTGTGCCGATATTTGATGTCCTTACAGGGTTCAAATATATCGGAGAACTGGCGGAGAAGTGGCAGAATACAGGAGGACACAGCTTTATTTTTGGCTTTGAAGAAAGTTATGGTTACCTGGCCGGGGATTTTGTGCGTGACAAGGATGCTGTGATAGCGGCGGCTCAAATTGCGGAAATGGCCCTATATTATAAAGATAAGGGGCAGACCCTCTATCAGGCTTTGCAGAATCTTTATGCGGAATACGGATACTATGCAGAAAAGCTCATTTCAGTTGAAATGCCAGGTGAGGAAGGGCAAAAACGCTGTGCCGAAATAATTGCTGATATGAGGGCTAACTACAAGGAAATGCTTAATGGAGCTCCTATTGCTGTTGTGGAAGATTACCAAAAGTCCGAACGGACAGACATAAGGACAGGGAAAAAGGATAAAATAGGCCTTCCCAAATCAAAAGTCCTTAAATTTATCTTTGATGACGAAAGCTGGCTCGTGCTTCGTCCTTCCGGAACGGAACCCAAGGTAAAGATATACATTTCAGCCAGGGGAGAAAATGCTCATGAGGCTGAAAGCAAGCTGTACTCGCTTGAAAAATTGGCAAGAGGGATATTGAAATGAAAAAATTTTTATACCCATTGCTTCTGGAGCCTGTCTACAAGGATTACATCTGGGGAGGAGAGCGCCTTAAAAAAGATTTTGGAAAAGAGACAGACCTCTATCCGCTTGCAGAGAGCTGGGAGCTTGCATGCCACAAAGACGGAACCAACAGGGTAATCAACGGGGAGTGCGCAGGCCGGACACTTCAAAACATGATAGAAGAACATCCCTCGATTGTGGGTGAAAAAGTCGGGGACATTAATTTAATGCCTGTAATGGTCAAGCTGATCGATGCGAACGCGAGCCTGTCAATACAGGTGCATCCTGATGACGATTATGCTGCCAGGACGGGCTGCGGATGCGGAAAATCCGAAATGTGGTATGTATTGGATGCTGAAGTGGATGCTGAAATCATTTATGGATTTAAAGACACTGTTACAAAAATAGAATTCGAAACAAGCATAAAAAACGGTTCCCTTCTTGAAATAGTAAACAGGATAAAAGTAAAAAAAGGCGATGTCTTTTTCACCCAGGCCGGGACCCTTCATGCAATAGGCAAGGGAATGCTGGTGGCAGAGATCCAGCAGAACAGCAATATCACTTACCGCGTATATGATTATGGAAGAAGGGGAAAGGACGGCAACCACAGGCCTCTGCATATCGAAGACGCGCTCAATGTTACTGTGCTTGAAAAGACGACCCAGCCCAAGATCAAACTGAACAATATTGAGTCGGACGGACATATAGAAACTCTTTTGACAAAATGTCCTTATTTCAAATCAAAGCTCATAAGGCTGAAGGGTGAGATAAAATCATTTGCAGACCGACATAGCTTTCATCACCTTCTGTGCACCGACAGCAACGGGGTCTTTGAATGGAATGATATGGAGATAAGCCTGAAAAAAGGCGACAGCCTGCTTGTTCCTGCAGGCTGCGGACAATACACGATAACTGGCAGTCTTGAATATATACTTACCGAGGTTTAGGACGCTTCCTTAAGCGCGTCAAGGGTCATTAGACGTGCAAGATCTTCAAGGTCAGTCCTTGCCCTCCATCCAAGGATCCTTTCCGCCTTGCCTGGATCTCCGGCATACGGGGCAGTGTCTACAGGTCTGAAAAACTCGCTGTTTACACTTACAAGCAGCCTGCCTGTCGATGGATCGAAGCCTTTTTCATCCAGACCGGATCCTTCCCATCTGATATCTATTCCCAGGGATTTGAAGCATAGTGCGGTAAAATCGCGGACAGAGACCAGCCGTCCTGTGCCAATGACAAAATTGTCTCCCTTGTCCTGCTGGAGCATCAGGTGCATCGCTTCGACGTATTCAGGAGCGTAGCCCCAGTCACGGCAGGCATCCATGTTGCCAAGCTCAAGAACTACGTCACTGCCTTTGGATATCCTGGCTGCAGCCATCGCGATTTTTTTTGTTACAAAAGCCTCTCCTCGGAGAGGTGACTCGTGGTTGCAGAGGATGCCGCAAGAAAAATGAAGTTCGTAGACCTCCCTGTAACATACAGCCATATTGTGCGCAAAGACTTTTGAAACAGCATAGGGGCTTAGCGGGAAGAATTTTGACTCTTCGTTTTTCAGGTCTTCGCCATTATGCATACCGAACATGTCTGTGGAAGATGCCTGAAAAAGCCTGGCTTTCGGGCAGTTAGTCCTTACAGATTCAAACAGGTTGAACGCGCCAAATGCCGTTGATCCAACCGTACCTGCCGGATCTTTGATGGAAAGTGCCACAGAGCTCTGTGCAGCCAGATTGTATATCTCGTCAGGCTGAAAAGAGACGAGCAGCTCATCACAAGCCTTTTTGTCAGTAATGTCACATTCTTTGAGGCTAAAATCTTCGGCTCCGTCTATTCCGACTTTCCTGAAACGCCAAAGGTCCCCGATAAATTCTTTTTCCACACCAAGTACTTTGTACCCTTTATCCAGGAGCAGTTTCGCAAGGTATGATCCATCCTGTCCGGCAACTCCAAAGATCAAAGCTTTATTCATTGTCAGATCCACTTCCTTCACTCTCTATCCCTATGGCCTTCAGGAGCTGCTTTGTGCTTTCCTTCCATGTCAGCCACGGCATGTCGTCAGATTTGGGATGCCTGCCCTCATTATAAAGGGTCATCCATTCTTTGATCGACTCTGCAAGTTCTTCTCCCGTAGTTGCAGAGAAGTAATATGCATGCTTACCTGCAACTTCACGGAATACAGGGATGTCTCTGGCTATAATTGGAATTTTCTTTTGTGCGGCTTCTATAAGGGGGAGTCCGAAGCCCTCTCCCTCGGATGCCGCTATCAGGCAGGATGATGCGGCATAAACTTTTTCCAGGTACTCATCGCTGATGCCTTCAAGCCAGAAAAGCCTTTTTCGATTTTCCCTGTGTTTCCTCATTCTGACGCAGAGATCATCAACCATCCAGCCTTTTTTGCCAATTATTACCAGGTTAGCGTTCAAAGCTGAATTCCAAATTAACTCAAAAGCATCAAGAACAATTTTATGACCTTTTCTAGGTTCAACCGTGCCTACCATTAAAAATGTGATTCTATCTTCAATGGCATTCATAACCTGAATTGAATCATCTGGGATTCCGAGAGAGGGGAGTGAATTGTTGATATCAGCTCCTAAATGAAACCAGGAGATATCAAAAAAGTCCAGCCTATCAGGAATATTCTTTGTTAGCCAGTTGCTAAGTTCGTCTGATACTGATTTAGAAATACAGACAGCACCATTGAATTGTGAAACAACACTCAACCATTGAGTGTGTATAATATCTACTGAATGTTTCGCTGGATAACAATGAGGTAATAATATTGGGATAAGGTCGTAAACTACAAAGTATATTTTGACTCCCATTTGATACATGAATTTTAAAAAGTCATTTTGACACCTTGTTACATGATGTTGAAGGTCCAATCCTAGGAAAATATCACCTATCTTGAATTCAATTATTTCACTGTCATTATTGCTGCAACGTCTATTAGCATTGTTAGTTAAAGGAGCTGCATACATATAGCCTGTTTCTTCGATCTTACCGTAAACAGGGACCACCTCATAATCCTTGGGTGGGTTCAATGTCAGTTCACTTAATATACTTCTTGTTACACGTTGAACTCCAGTTCTGGCATCAGTTTGGATCAATTCGGAGATGTCTACAAAGAGTTGTTTTTTACGAACAGATGGGTGGTTTGTTGATATAGCCTTAGCTGCAAATTTTAGATCTAAATCGTTAAAGTTGCCATCTATGCTCGCTATGTCAGAAATTAAGTTTGAAATGCTTGATGCAGATGTGGAATTATCGCTTTTCTCAAAAATCCTTTCAAAAAAATTGATAGCAGTGCGGGCAGAATTATCCCATGAAAAAATTAATGAATGATTGTATTGTTTTTTTGCGATTTCATTTCTGAATGATTCATTTGATAAAAGAGATTCCATTTTTTGGGTAATATCTTCCGTATTAAAAGGATCAAAAAGGGTTTCTTCTGTGCAGACAACTTCTGGCAAACTAGAAGTGTTGGAAGCGATTACCGGGGCGCCGCATCTGATCGCTTCAAGGGCGGGAAGGCCAAATCCTTCATGCCAAGAGGGCAAGACAAAAAGGGTGCAATTATTGTATAGAAAAGCTAAATCTTCTTCCGGCAAGTATTCCGTAAAAACAATCTTATCGAGGGGAAGCTTAGATATAGCAGCTTCTTTTAATAATTTCTTTTTCTCATCTTCTAAAATGTAACCTGCAAGAACAAGCATAAATTGATCCATTATTTGGGCAGAAAGGCCAGCAAAAGATTGAACTAATCTTAATAAATTTTTCCTTTCATCGCCACCACCGGAGTACAAAACGTAAGGTTTGTTAATTCCTAAATGTTTCAGTATATTCGTATCATTATCTTTATTGATTTTAAATATATTATCTGAAGCGCCGGATATATTTGTTATTTTTTCAATTTTTATCCCTAAATGTCTTACTGCTTCCGCGGCAGAATGTTCTGAAATAGCAAAAAAGCCGTCTGCTTTGGTAAATTCTTTAATTTTAGCAAGATAGAAATTTTTATAACCTTTATTTGTCAGATATTTTGTGGGGTTAAGTAAAGGGATCAAATCGTACAAAGTAACTACAATAGGATATGAATGCTGACTTGATCCTAATGTAATTACTGCATCATCAATAAAGCCCTCAAAAAAGCTTGTGACATATAAGACATCCGGGTTAAGATCGTTTATGAATGCCTCTCTAATTTTAGCTGCAGCTGATCTTCTCCATTCATTGCCCGGCTGAGACTCTCTTGTCGGATATAGCGAATCGAAAACGCGAATATTTTCATAAGGCAAGAAATCAGCGAACTCTTTTCTAATTAGTTCTATTGTTTCAGGAAAAGAAGCATTAAGCACTATGAGGACTTCGTGGTGTGCTTTGTTGGCAGCTATTGCTCTTGCAATTGCAAGAGAATATCTTCCTATTCCTCTAAAACGGCTATCAGTCTGTGCTCCCTGGAGGTCTATCACAATTCGCATCAAACAGCCTCATTTCTTTGTGCGATTTCTTTCTTTATTTCCTCGTATATTTGCTTTCCATGTGAGGTAAGCGGAAAAAATTTTAAATTACAGGTTTGAGTAAATTGGGCATCATTATAATATTTAGGTACGTAATATATTTCATAAAATCTATTAAACCTTGATTTTATTTTCGGGAAATGACTTATCAGTTTGGATGTTAACCCTTTAAGCCTAGGATAGTTCTCAATTTTTTTTACACATTTTGCTGCAACAGACTTCAAAACATTCACAGTTCTTTGTTTTGAATTCTTTGTAAAATCACCAAGTATACGGTAAGGCGCGGTTATTTTCCAGGAACGGCTGGTATATATCGCATTCAAAGCATCTTCAGCACTTTGCGCTTTTGCTTCAGCGCTTTGCGCTTTTGCTTCAGCGCTTTGTGCTTTTGCTTCAGCGCTTTGCGCTTTTGCTTCAGCGCTTTGCGCTTTTGCTTCAGCGCTTTGTGCTTTTTCCTTAGCGTCTCTGGCTGCAAAGGCAATTTTATCAAAACGGATCTTTATGCTTTCTTCAAATCTATTGCATAACGTGTTTATACTGAGTCCGTAATTCTTGGCAAACTCATTGTCAAATAATGACAAAATGTTCTGATCTGCCTCTTTTTGTGCAACAACTGCATAATCCGGGCTGCTATTAAAATAAACGTCAAATATTGATGTGGTTGCAGTCCCATTTTCTTTCTGACCTTCTTGTAGTCCAAGCACCTTAATTCTTTTATATCCAAAAAATTCGGGCAAAAAAGAAAGCAATTCAGATGGAATTGGACTAGTATGTGTAGGATCAAAGTAAAAACTATTTGTTCCAACATATATATTTGCTGGGTTTGGTGTTTCAAGGATCAACATTCCGGCAGGTTTAAGAACTCTTTTTGATTCTTTCACTATTTCTAGAAGTGTATCAAAAGGCAGGTGTTCTGCGATGTGAAAACCCGAGATAACTACCTGACTTTCATCCGGCAGTTCTTTTAATGCAAACAGGGCGTCTTTATTCATTGCATTCAAACCAAGGTCTTTGCAGGCTGCAAGCATTCCATCGTCAATATCGACCCCAGTCGCATTAAATCCGTTTTCTGACATCAGTTCTAACCACTCTCCACGGCCGCATCCGATGTCTAGGACGTCGAACTCTTCATATATCTCTTTCAGAGGCAATACAAAAGGGAGATACACTTCTAATCTTGACTTAATATTCTCTCTGGATCCCCGAAATTTATCTTCAAAAGCCCTATAGAAATTCTGGTTATTCATTATCTTCTCTCCTGATAGAAATCGATGGTTTTAAGTAAGCTACACCATTAAAAAGAGAGCCCATTATTCCTGCAACTTCAAAATCTATGGCTCTGTCCATCCAGTTAAAACAAGAATCGATATGATTGTCATCAGTATGTATAGCCGCAGTTACTGTGTATTTCCCAGGGCCAATATTCATGTCCATTACAAAATCACAGATGTAGGCGCATCCATTCTTACATTCTATTTTCACATTATAGTGATATGTATTTGTGCCGAAAATATCCTGTCCATACTTGTCCCGGATCGCAATTCCAACTGTTATATTTTCCATTTTAATATAAGAAGTGAAAAAAACACTTATTGTTGTTTCTTCTCCTGAGGTTATGACCGAAGACCCTGAGTATTTTCCGACAACAGCAACATTTGTAATTTTTATTTCCATTGTGCCGTAGTCAGTTTTTTCAGATTTTTCTTCAAGCATTTTTCTGGGCATCTCTTCGTCTTCCTGTTGTGCCAACAGAAAATTATATGTATTTACTACCTGTTCCGGATTGCCTTCATCCACTGTTTTTCCTTTTGAAAGGAGAATGGCCTTATCGCATAACATTTTTACCGCATTCAGGTCATGAGAAACAAAGATTATTGAGCCGCCCTTCTCTTTGAATCCTTTGATAGCCTTCATGCACTTTTGCTGGAAATGTGCGTCGCCTACCGACAAAGCTTCATCAACAAGAAAGCAAGAGGGTTCCGCGTGATATGCGACAGCAAAAGCAAGGCGCATCACCATGCCCGAAGAGTAGGTCTTTATAGGATTTTCAATGAAAGAACCAAGTTCCGTAAAATCAATGATCCTTTGGATCCGTTCGTCGATCTCTTCCTTAGTCATGCCGATAAGCAGACCGTTCATGTATATGTTCTGACGGCCTGTCATTTCGGGGTTGAAGCCTGTTCCAAGTTCCAGCAGACCTGTAACCTTCCCTGAAATATTTACAGTGCCTGAATCGGGGATGATGATCCCCGAAAGAATTTTGAGCAGGGTTGACTTGCCCGCGCCGTTAGGGCCTATTATTCCAAGTGTTTCGCCGTCATTAACATGAAACGATACGTCACTCAGTGACTGGAAGTCTGCGTGGAACGACCGTCTGAATATGATCTCCTTTAATCTGTCTGCAGGAGACCTGTATAGCTTGAATCTCTTAGAAACATTTTCAACATGTATCATTCTGTTCCACCATTTACCGTCATCGGTATCTTAAGGGTTTGGCTCTCTTTTTCTGAGAACCAGAACTTTCCCTCTTTTACGAGGTCAAATTCAATTATATAATTTCCGGGTTCAAGACCCAGTTTCGTGTTGTCCAATACGGCCGCAACAGTTTTCTGCTGATTCTTTCTTATGGGTTCCGGAATGGCATAACGATCGTTGTCGTATCTCATGTCATTTCCTTCGTGTGTCAGGAGATGGAACGAAAGAAAAACAGCATTTTCGGAAGCAGTGCTCTCAATGGTCTCCGTACCAAGATTCTCAATATGTACAGGAACAGAGGTTATTTCTGTCCCTGTGAGGACGACTTCACTTACATCACATGTCAGGGAAGCCAGCCATGGTTGATCCGAATTTCCTACATACCCGAGTTTAGACAGATACATTCCCCCGGCGAAAAAAAGCATAAAGAAGAGGCATGAAGCGCATATTGCGCCAACAATTCTGGCAGAAGGCCTGTTTGTCATAGGAAATCCCTCACTTCCTTCTCAAGCTTTTTGAAGAAAGTATATGCCATTAGCAAGAGGCCGTGTCCCATTACAGTCAGAACAATCAGCAGCTGAAAGTTGGGTAGCTGGTCAAAGAAAAATATCTGATGATAAGCATCTATAAAATATGTTGCAGGATTTAACAGCAGTAATCTTTGTGCAAAGGGCGGCAGCAGTTCTTTCATGTAAATAATAGGTGTGAACCAGAACCAGAGCTGCATAATAATACTGACCAGTTCCCGCAGGTCTCTGAGGAATACACTTAAGGTTGCACAAAGGAAACCCAATGAAAATGCGAATATTTGCTGGACAGCATAAACAAAGGGAACAAGCAGCAGAAGTTTGAATGTCATTGGTACTCCTGTAAGGATCATAAATAACAAATAGAATGACATTGAGACGACGAACGTTACAGTCTCCGATATCACAACATAAAGGGGCAGCCTGGGAAGTGGCATGCTGACTTTTGAGATCAGGTGCCGCTTATCAAGGAAAACAGTGGAAGCCCTGGTTACGGTGTTTGTGAAAGCCGTCCATGGCAGAAGTCCGGAGATAAGGTATATGCTGTAGCTGTATACAGATGAGATGCCCGGTAATTTTGCGCCCATGACACGTGAAAATACCAGCGTGTATATGGCGATCATCACCAACGGCCATATAAACGCCCAAAACACCCCCAGAACGGACCCTGCGTACCGTTCCGTGAAGTCCCTCTTGGCAAGCTCCAGTATCAGGTTAGATCTCATGTGTTATGCTTGTCGGTTCAGGGCCATGTCGTTTGAGACCATCAGGCGTACCAGTTCGGCAAAGTTTATCTCCCTCTTCCAGCCTAAAACCTTTTCTGCCTTTGCAGGATCACCAAGAAGGAGTTCCACCTCTGCCGGTCTGAAGAATTTAGGATCAATCCTGACGACTGTTTTGCCGGTGGCTTTGCAGGTGCCTGTTTCATTCACACCGCTGCCATGCCACTCAATTTCGATGTCTGCATGTTTGAAAGCAATTTCGACAAACTCCCTGACAGTCCTCGTCTCGTTTGTTGCTACAACGTAGTCATCGGCTTTTTCCTGCTGGAGCATCAGCCACATGGCCCTCACATAGTCCTTTGCGTGGCCCCAGTCCCGCTTTGAATCAAGATTGCCAAGTTCGACACATTCCTGAAGACCGTATTTTATCCTTGCAACGGCATTCGTGATCTTGCGTGTGACAAATTCCTTGCCTCTGCGCTCTGATTCATGGTTAAAAAGGATACCCGAGCAGGCAAACATGCCGTAGCTTTCCCTGTAGTTCTTTGTGATCCAGTGTCCGTAAAGTTTAGCGACTCCATAAGGGCTTCGCGGATAAAAGGGAGTTGTTTCACTCTGGGGGATCGCCTGGACCAGTCCAAACATCTCAGATGTGGAGGCTTGGTAGAAACGCGCTTCGGGTTTTATGATGCGGATCGCTTCAAGCATATTTGTAACTCCGACAGCATCAATTTCTGTAGTCGCGAGCGGCTGTTCCCAGCTTGTAGCCACAAATGACTGGGCAGCAAGGTTGTAGACCTCGTCCGCCTGTGAAACATTCATTGCGTTTATAAGGGAGACAATGTCTGTCATGTCTGCATATATAAAGTTGATCTTGTCCTTAATGTGTTCTACGTTTCCGTAGTCCACACAGCTCTTGCGGCGCATGATCCCATAGACTACGTATCCCTTTTCAAGCAGTAACTCTGAGAGGTAAGATCCATCCTGTCCGGTCACACCGGTTATCAAAGCGCGCTTCATCTCATCTACCACCCTAAAAAATGTAATTTTTGTATGCAATAAACGCGTATATTATAGCAAATCCGTTCTGTCTGCAACTTTGAGCTGATTTACCACCTTTTTGATGTCGTTTACGCTGTCCTTGCTGCAAACAAGTATTGCATCGTCTGTCTGTATGATGACGATGTTTTCCAGCCCCACAACAGCTATCGTGCGGTCGTTGCCGCAGATAATGTTGTTCTTTGAATCGATGTCAACCACGTCTCCCTGTATTATGTTGCCGTGTTCGTCTGCACGGTTGAAGCGTTCAAGGGCGAGCCAGCTTCCCACGTCATCCCAGCCGAAGTTGCCAGGTATTGTGTATATGTTGTCAGCGTGTTCCATGATCGCGTAGTCTATGGACTCAGACTTGAAATTTTGAAACGAATCACAGAGGACCTTGTCGTAATCAACAGTTCCGTATGCCTCCCTGATACGGAGTAGGCCATTAAATGTATTTGGTATCAGCCGTTCAAAATTCTTTCTGATAGTAGATATCTTCCAGACAAACTGTCCGCTGTTCCAGAGGTAATTCCCGGAGGCAAGGTATTCCTTTGCCAGATCAAGATGGGGTTTTTCTACGAATCTTCTGACTTTGTAGACCCCGCGTCTTTGGTTGTCGGGACCGTTTTTTGAAAAGTGGATGTAGCCGTAGCCGGTTTCCGGGTATGTTGGAGTAATGCCAATTGTAACAAGGTTGTCCCCGTCAGTGGCAACTTCAATAGCAGTATTTAAAGTGTCAAGGTATATCTCTGTGTTGCGTATAAGATGGTCAGAGGGCAGGACCATCATGATGGCATCATCGTATTTTCTGCTTATGACAGATGCAGCAAAGCCGATGCAGGGAGCCGTGTTCCTTGGAATAGGTTCTGCCAGGATATTTTCAGCAGGGATCTGAGGCAACTGGTTTTTGACTATATCCACGTAATTTGTGTTGGTAGAGATATAAATATCCTCGGGTTCGACAAGTGATGATATTCGATCCACAGTCAGCTGGATCATAGTTTTTTTGTCATTTGTCAAAGAGAGGAACTGCTTAGGAAAACTGCTCCTGCTGCGTGGCCAGAAACGTTCGCCCTTTCCACCTGCCATTATGACTGCAGTAGTTTTCACTTCTTATCACCTTCAACAGGAATTATTTTCATGCTGATAAAACCTATTCCAAGTTTTCGACCATCTTCACTAAGCCCAAGTTCCTTCGGCGATGTTGGCTTTGGTGAAATAAACTCGATTGTTTTTACCTTTTTACCATTTAAATCCACAGGCAGCTCAATGTCAAAAGGTCCGCTGTTTGGGATCAAAACATTAAAAGTTTTTTCGCCAATTTTAATGATCAGGTCCTTACCTACATTAGGACCAAATGCGTTTGCTTTTAATGAAAGCGTAAAAATATCTGGTAATGTATCAAAAAATTCAAATATAACGGTTGGAGCTATATTAGCATCAGACCAACGTCCCCAAGGTTCTGGTCCAGATAAACCAGTAATAAATCTAACAAAGATTGGTAAACCATCCTTCGTGAAATCTATTCCGTCTTTTTGTGAGGCGTTATATCTGACTCCATGTGTATCTGCTATGTATCCAACTTCTTTCATGATATCAAAAGCGGTCATGCCGGAAAAATCAGTTTGCACTTTATTGGGTATCTTAAAAAATACAGATTGTCCATCTTTTCTTGTCAGCGTTGGAGAAACTTTTAATATATTTGAAATTTCATTAATAACATAGCTACCGTTGTCATCGTAGCCCCTTCTGTCAATATAAATGCCTGCAAAACCAAGTTTTTTGATTACTTTAATTTGTTTTACCATCGGTTCTCTTGAAAGAGTTCTATAGAATAAATCTCCTTCGCGACCCTTCATTCCCCCATAACTCCAATTAAGATTTTTTGAATGTATAAATCCTACACCATGCGCATAATCAGGTAAATTGTTAAGCGGCGGCACTTCAGGAAAAGCCATGTATGGTAACTGGTACACAGATGCGTCATAGGGTAAAATTTTCTCAATTGCATTTATAAATTTCTTATCTGCCTGGAAATTTATTTTAGTTAAATTATTTGAATTAATATCAGGTGAGGATGTCTGGTCATAAAGGCAGATGCCCAGCACCAGGCATGTTAATAATATTGATTTAAAGCCTTGATTGATCTTAATGAATGATTTAATGGTTTTTTGAAAGGCAACAAAGAACGCAAGGATAGTGCCATATGAAATGAAAATACTTACTCTATTCCAAGCTCTGATAGAAGGCGAAATAAACAAAGCAAACAGTGTTCCAAAACCGCCAATTGTGCCGAATAAAAAAAGAATAAAGACAGTAATGCTTAAAAATCTGAACCGAATATCAATTTCTCTTTCGGACAAAACTAGCAAAGTGGCGAAAAACAATATAATTAACCCGCATGTGCCAACTATTCCCAGAGAGGATATAGCATTTTCGTTGATCAGTGGAAATGTTTGGTTATATTTTTTTGTTAGATTTGCTAATTTCGTAATATTGTGTTCCGGCCGAGGCAAAATCAACTGTGCCATCTTAAAGGCATATACTTCGCTCTCGGACGGCAATCTTGCCGCAACTTCTGGATTAACTCCATTCCTACATTTATGAATAAGATTTGGTGTTATGGTAAGCAATACTCCAAGTGATATACAAGCTACAATAATTGATGCCACCCAAAAATTAACTTTTTTCCCGCTTCTGAATAAACCAACTAAGCCGGACAAACCAATAATTATTACTCCAAAGAGTGCATAATATACTCCAAAGGAGGACAGAAACGTAAATAACAAAAAATAAAGGAAACAGTATTTTTTTGAAGGTATTCTAAAAGATTTAGCAGAAAATAATATATACCCTATGTAATAAAAGATAGGCACAACAAAATACCATGTATAAAACAAATGTCCCAAACGCATAAAATGAAATGGTACAAATGCATAAAGGACTGAAGAAACGAAGGCTAAAAGTGGGGAAAGTCCGAATTTTCTGTTAATAATATAAGTTGCAATAAATACAAAAGGAAAACCAAGCAGAAAGTATAAATTAACTGCCTTAAAAGAGTCGCTAAATATGATTGCAAGTATTTTTAAAGCCAACAAACTTGCAAAATCAGGTACCGGATAATCAAGAAAGTTTGATCCAAATGGGTATCCGGAACGGAGGTTGTTAAAAATCCAGCCTTCATTAAGACGCTGGACTGTCCAAGATGTAAATAAATAGTCTCCGGAATAACTAAAGGGATATTTCAGATTTGGGAGAAACCCAACCGGCCACCCTGACATAAGTAAACTTGCCGTGACAAAAGATAATAAAAAGCCCAATAATAACCAATGCCATTCGTTTAAAATAATGTTTTTCCAGCTAACATTATCCGATTGAGAAAACAAAATTTTATTCATTTTTTTCAATTTGTTATCCTCTGTTATATTTTATTTTGTAAATATAAGTTAGAAATTGATCCTTCTTTCCTCTATGACCAAAGGCCTTTTCATTGCCCTCTGATTGATCGCAAGGATATACTCTCCTATGAATCCAATAAAAAACAGTTGAACGGCTCCCAGGAACATCATGCCGATAAGCATAGGGGCAGTGCCGGCAGGGAACTGATCCCAATAGAGCAATTTCAAAACTAAGTAGATAAAACCAACAATAATGCTGAGGAACCCGATCAATGCCCCTGAAAATACGGCCAGCCTAAGTCCAATTTTTGTGTAGCTTGTAATGCTTAGCATAGCTACATCATACAGGGAATAAAAATTGTTATGTGAAATGCCTGCTCTGCGCAGCGGCTGTTCGTATTCAATATCTTTACGTTTATAGCCAAGTTCCGCCACCAGTCCCCTCATCAACGGGGATGGTTCATCCAATTGTCTTAGGATCTGAACAAAACTTTTATCGTACAATCCAAAGCCTGTAAAATGTTCAATTTGTTCTACGTCAGAAAACTTCTTGATCATTTTATAGTAGAGGGTTCGTAATGCATACATGAAACTGCTTTCTTTGCTTGAAGTCTTTATTCCTGTCACGATTTTGTAACCATTCTCCCATTCCCTTACAAATTGGTGGATCATCTCAACGGGGTCCTGGAAATCAGCGCACATTGAAATGGTGCAATCTCCATTCGTCTGCAGTATTCCATAAAAGGGGGAGTTATTTTGTCCAAAATTACGGGCGTTGAAAATTGCTTTGACTTTTTTGTCTTGATTGCATAATGAAATTAATTTTTCTCTGGTTGAGTCCTTAGAGCAATTGTCTATGAATAGTATTTCATAATCATAACCTGGCAGCTCTTTTGAAAATTCTTCACGGATAGCTTTGTATAGAGGAATAACATTTTCTTCTTCATTATATGTTGGGATCAAGATACTTATAACTTTCATGTATGAAGCCTCCTGAAAATCAGATCTTGCCGATTTTAAAACTAAAGTACTTATGCCCGAACCAACTGATCAAAGTGGTAAAGACCAGATTGCATAGGCCTGCAAGGTACGGTGTAACAGACAGCCTGTCTACTAGAATATACAATATAACATTGCCGAGGATAAAGCTTATTATATATACAGATACAAAACGAACAGCTTCCGCTGCTGATTTTTTGGGCTGTTTAAAAGTAAAATATTTGTTTAATATGTAACTGTTTGCAACAGCAATTGTTGTCGAAAGGACATTTGCAAAAAAATAATGCAGTCCCACCCATATAAAAAAAGCAAAAACCCCATAGCCTACAATGGTATTGATGCCGCCAACTATTAAAAAACGTATTCTCTGGTCATCAAATAATGCTTTAAGTCCCTTGATCATTGATGCCAATCCACTGTCCTTTTTATTCCGTCAATAAGGGAGTAAGACTCACTGAGTCCAAGCTCAGCCTGAGCTTTACTCGTATCTGGGATATATCTTGGGGCAGGAGTATCCGGATCCGGTTTTCCTATAATATTGTATCCTATATTAGGATAAACACATTTTGAAATAACCTTTGCCAGTTCAGCAATAGAGACAGCCTTTTCAGAGCCGACATTATACGCTGTGCCAGGTATGCCTTCCATCAAAATAGTCCACAGCCAAATAATAAGGTCTGCAGAATACAAATATGACCTGTAAGGCCTGCCGTCACCTCTGACGGTAATGGTATTCCCTTCAAGTGCATCGCGGATAAAATTACCAATTGCATAGTGAATATCCAAAGGTAAAAACGGACCAACAAACGCAAAACACCTTGCAATTACAGTATCGATGCCGCTCTCAACACAAAGACGCTCCGATTCAAGTTTTCCTTTGCCATATGCCGTCACCGGGTCAGGATCGTATTTTTCTGATATGTGAATCAACTCCGGCGGCTGGACCCCATAAACCGCGCCCGAGCTTGTTAAAAGAATTTTTTTTACTCCGGTGTGCTTTGCAAAATCAAGGACGTGCTTTGTCCCATCAACAATTATGGAGTACATTTCATTAGGGTCTTCTGCCTCCAGTTTCGCACTCGCCGGAGTCGCAGCATGTATAAGATAATCGTAGCTATTGTGATCAAAAACAAAATCCCTTACATCACCCTGAACGAAACTTAGTGCCTCATCACCGACAAAACAACAGTTTTCCTTAAGGAACCTCTCCGGACAGCGCGACAATATGGTCATTGAGGCATTTAGCTTTAACGATCTGTTGAAATGCATAAAACTATGGAGGAACCACTTACCGAAAAAGCCGGTTCCACCTGTAAGGAATAAATTTTGATCTTTTATTTTATTGGCAAACGAACAACATCTACTTTCAGCAAATTCAAGATCGGAAGCCAATAGCATACTCTGTTTTCTTGGGAAGAAACTCATCACCCTGTGTGATCCTATCTTTGGACTCTTCCGGACATATTACCATCCACAAGGTTCTTAACATCATTTATTGAAACTTTGTTGAAATCTCCATAAATTGTGTGTTTGATTGCAGAGGCCGCAACAGCAAATTCTATAGCTTCCTGGTCGTTTTCAAGATTGTTCAGCCCCCATATAAGCGAACCGCTAAATGCATCCCCTGCTCCTATTCTGTCCACAATGTTGCGAATTTCGTATTTTTTGCTTAAATAAATATTATCCCTTGAAGCCAGGATCGCTGACCAGTTGTTCCAGTCAGCACTTATACTTTCTCTTAATGTAATAGCTATATGTTTTAGGTTTGGAAATTTAATCTTTAATTCATTAATGATCCTTTTATAATTTTCAAGATCTAATTCATTTTTTGTAATGTCAAACTTGACGCCTAAACCGAGTGATTTCTGGCAGTCCTCTTCATTTGCAATAAGAACATCAGATAACCTCACAAAATCCGGCATGATCTCAACGGGGGATCTCCCCCATTTCCACAGTTTTGATCTATAGTTCAGATCGCAGGAAATCCCTAATTTTTTCTCATTTGCCTTTTTCATTGCTTTGAGAGATGATCCTGCTAAGTTTTCAGTCAGTGCAGGCGTGATTCCTGATATATGGAACCAGTTTTTATCTTCAAAAATTTTGTTCCAGTCAAAAGTGCTGTCACTTACGCCCGAGAAAGAAGAAAATTCCCTGTCGTAAATCACTTTTGAAGGCCTCAAAGAAGCTCCCTTTTCAGCATAGTAAATACCCATTCTTCCTGCGGCACGTGTGATATGACTGCATTCAATCCCGTGTGAATTAAGGTATCTTACTGCTTCGTCGCCCAACTGGTTATCAGGAAGCACGCTGATAAAATGAGCCTTCCCGCCATAATTGGACACAGAAGCAAGGAAGTTTGCTTCTGAACCTCCAAACGAAACATCAAACGTTGGACTTTGCAGGATCATTTCATTCTTTGGCGGGGAAAGACGCATCAATATCTCTCCAAGCCCGCAGTATTTAAACATTTTGAATACCCCCGACATTAACTTGATATTCTGTTCTCATTTAATTCCTCTTTAGAAAGGAAAGGCGCCATGTCATCAAGTTCCGGAGATACCATATCACCATTGGGAAGTCTTCTTGACAGCAATTTTGGCTCAAAGAACTGTTCCGGGTCAACGATTACTTCACAGAATACAGGCCCCCGCATTTTCAATGCCTTCTTGATTTCATCCTCCATAGTGTTTTTGTCTGAAATTCTGATAAATGGTATCTCAAATGCAGAAGATACTTTGCCAAAATCAGGGAAAGTTAATCCTGTTTCTGGATTAACGCCTAACAAATTATCTGAAAAGTAGGATGCTTGAGTTTGAAGAATGGAGGAATATCCGTTGTTGTTGATCATATAGACATGTATTGGAAGTTTGTTCCCTGATATTGTTTCAAGCTCCTGCAGGTTCATCATTATGCTGCCGTCTCCCGATAAGCAAAAAACACGTTTTCCTCCTGCAGCGACAGCTGCACCAATCGCAGCAGGCAAATCATAGCCCATAGAAGCGTCTCCTGAGTTTGTAAGCAGTCTGGTCTCCTTTTTGATAATAGCAGCCTGCAGACCCATTACACATGCGCTGCCATTTGCTGTAATGACGATGTCATCTTCCTCAAGTGCGTTATAGAATGTGTTAAGAAAGTGATATGGATTTATCATCTCTGAACAAAGATACTTATCTTGGAAAACAGGGTATTTTTTTACCCTCTCCTTGCACCACTCCAAGTAATCCTTATGTTCCTTCTTTGGTTTCCACTTCTTGCTTCTTTCGAGCATTAGGGGAATAACATCTTCTAAAGAAGCTTGCAGCGTCAAATTATTATTTAAAGTTGGCTTTGAGAGTTCTGCGCTGTCAACATCTATTTGGGCTTTCCAAGCGTTTTTTGCGAAAGACTTCCAGTTATAACTAATTTGTCTGATGTTTAGACGACATCCCAGTATTAGTACAAAATCGGAGTTTTGAACTGTGAAATTTCCTGCTCTCTCTCCCATTGCTCCGGGTTTGCCTGCGTATGAAGGATGATCGCTGGGTAATACATCAATTGCATTCCAACCCGCCACTGCAGGTACTTTCAGGTTGTTGAGAAGTTCTGTAAACTGCTTTGCGCATCCGGAAATCCTCACACCAGTACCCGCAAATATTACCGGCCGTTTGGCTTCTGCGAGTTTTTCAAAAATAAGATCTAGTGCTGCAGAAATTTCATCTTTATTTGCAACTGTAAAGTCTGACAGTGAATTTTTAGATAACTCAGGATCTCCTCTCAAAGCTTCAATTGAGCCACGCTTAACATGAGACCAATCTAGAAGGTCATCCTCATCTACCATAGCCCCCTGTATATCCATGGGGACATCGATCCAGACAGGTCCTGGCCTGCCGCATGAAGCAAGATATAACGCTTTTTGGACTACCGCCTTTGCCTGGAGTGGGTCTTGCAATACAGTTGCATATTTTGTCACAGGTTTGGCCATTGAAACAATGTCAATTTCCTGATCACCGAGTTGTCTGAGAGGCACGGTAAAATTTCTTGCCAATGTTTCCCTTTTGATCTGACCGGATATTACAACCATGGCTATAGAGTCAACATAAGCTCCGTAAACACCATTTAGCGCATTGACTCCGCCCGGACCAGTCGTAACATTTACTACCGCCGGCTTCCCTGAAAGTCGGCAGTATGCTTCTGCAGCTATTGCACTTGCCTGTTCATGATGATTAAAAAACAACTTCAGCTTTTTACATCTGCCGAAACCATCATTAAGATGCATAGCCCCGCCGCCGGTTATCATGAAAACATGGTCGATCCCGTTTTCCGCGATAGTCTCAGCAATTATGTCTGCAACCCTTTTTTTCATTGATATCAAACTCCTACGCTGCCGCCAACGCTTTCAATTTCTCTTTTATATTGCTTTTCCAACATTTCGATCCTATTTTTGTCTTCCATTTGTATGTTCCCATAAAAATCTCTTTTATTTTTTAGCCACATTAATTCAAATCCTACTGCCTTCAGTATTCCAGCTTCAGAATCAGGCCCAAGGGCTTCTGGACACTTAAATATTACTTTTCTTGTCTCGTAACGAGAAAGCGCTCCTTTGGGCAATTTTCTAAAAAAAGGCAGAGAGTGTGCGGATACACCGCCTCCAATAATGCACTCCAAATCGTTGTTTTTGCACTTCAATGAAATATCCTCTGCAATTTCAAAAAGTTTGTCACAGTTCACATCATCTCTTGTAAGCCCAAGGGACCTTGACATGTCCGATCTTCCTAAAACAATACCGGCAAGGCAAGTGCCTTTAGCGTTTTCAATCATTTCATCAAAATAATGATGTGCAACTTTAGTTTCAACATTAATTAAATATTTTACATTGCATTCCTCAATATCGCTGAAAACTGTATCTGCAGCTTTAAGAAACTTTATCATGGCGTACGGGCTTTCTATCATTGGGGCAACTATCCTTGACACACCGAGAGTTTTTGCATCATACATGTCTTTTATAGCCTCGCCGCCGCCAATTTTTACAGTTAATTCAAGTCCAGCGGTCGTAATTACTTCTTTGAGGCGCATTGCTTCTTCCATTCTGGTGCCTTCCGCTTCAAATTCTGCTTTAACACCTACAACAAAATGGTTTTCCTTAAGATCTTCTAAAATTGAAACCATCTGCCGCTCCATTTTATTCATGGTCTTCCCTCCGTAAAAGATATTTAGTAGTGATATTATTCTGCCGTTTCTAGAATCAAAGAAAGGAGAATATCGAGCTTCTTAACGTTCATACCCGGATAAACACCGACCCAGAAGCTGTTGTTCATTATCAGGTCAGTGTTTTTAAGTTCTCCGACGATTCTAAATCCTTTCCCTGAATCCCGCATTTCATCGAAGCAAGGGTGCTTTGTGAGGTTACCGGCGAAGAGCATCCTTGTCTGTATTTTGTTTTCTTCGAGGTGTCTGACAAGCTGATCTCTTGTAAAGGGAGCATCTTTCTTAACGGTCATCATAAATCCGAACCAGCTTGGAGAGGAGTTTTCTGTTGCTTCCGGAAGTATCAGATATTTGTCCAGATCTTTCAGGTTCTCTTTTAAATATTGCCAGTTCTTTTTGCGGGCTTCTATGAAACCGGGTAATTTCTCAAGCTGGGCACATCCGATCGCTGCCTGCATGTCAGTAACTTTTAAATTGTAACCAAAGTGAGAGTAAACATATTTATGGTCATACCCGAGTGGAAGCTCTCCAAACTGCTGTGTGAAGCGGCATCCGCATGTATTGTCGTGTCCTGATGGACACCAGCAGTCCCGTCCCCAGTCGCGCATCGAATTTACGATCCTGTGCAGTTCCGGGTCGTTTGTGTAAACAGCGCCGCCTTCTCCCATTGTCATGTGGTGTGGTGGATAAAAACTCGATGTGGCAATGTCTCCGAATGTTCCGGTGTATCCCCATTTGTCGTCCATAAAGTACCGGGAACCCAGCGCGTCACAGTTGTCCTCGATCAGCCACAGTGAGTGTTTACTGCAAAAATCTTTGACCGCCTTGATGTCGAAAGGATTCCCTAAAGTATGAGCTATCATCAACGCTTTTGTCTTTGGTGAAAGAGCTGCTTCAAGCTGAGCGACGTCTATGTTGTAAGTGGGGATCGTAACATCGACAAAGACGGGAATCGCGCCATATTGGATGATAGGTGTTACTGTAGTGGGGAAGCCCGCGGCAACTGTTATTACCTCGTCGCCAGGAAGTATCTTCTTTTCGCCAAGCTTATGTGATGTCAGCGCCATAAACGCAAGCAGGTTGGCTGAAGATCCGGAATTAACGAGAGAGCAGTATTTTACCCCGAAATATTGACAAAATTCCGCCTCGAACTTATCAGACCAGGGGCCTGTAGTGAGCCAGAAGTCGAGTGATGAACTTACAAGGTTCTGTAATTCTTTCTCGTCATAAACACGGCCTCCGTAAGGTATTGGGTCTCCAGGCTTATGATCCGGTTTGATATGTTCAGATTTGTAGTATTCGGCTACGAGGGAAAGTATTTCTTCTTTTAATGCTTTCCCTCTCGAAGTTTCGTTTTTCATCTTTGTCCGCCCCTCATGTACTCTTCTATCTGTTTATCCATTATCATAGGGATATTGCCTCCATTAAGCCAGGTCTTTGTCCATTCGCAAGTTTTTTCTACTGCTTCCGATATGTGCCATTTTGGAGACCAGCCAAAGGTTGATTTTATCTTTGAGCAGTCCAGTTTAAGGAAGGCAGCCTCGTGGGGACCACCGTTCCATTTGTTTTCCCATCGTGCGTCATTCCCCCAAGCAGAGCAGAAGATGTCTGCGAGTTTCCCTGTCGTCACGCAGTCGCAGTCATCGGGGCCAACGTTGTAATATCCTGCGAACTTAGTATCTTTGTACTGTTTTTCAGCGATCATAAGATATGCCATGACCGGTTCCAGTACATGCTGGTAGGGGCGAGTGGAGTGCGGATTCCTTACTATAATGGGTCCGTTTTTCTGAACAGCTCGGATACAATCTGGAATTATCCTGTCGTTTGCAAAGTCTCCGCCGCCGATTACGTTTCCTGCCCTTGCCGTGGATATAGCAACATCCCTGTCTGCGAAGAAACTTCTCTTATAGCTGTGAGTCACCAGTTCTGAGCAGCTTTTGCTGTTTGAATAGGGATCATATCCGTCAAGCGGGTCTGTCTCACGATATCCCCATTCCCATTCGTTGTTTTTATAAACCTTGTCTGTGGTCACATTCAAGAAACTTATTACAGAATTTGAAAGACGGACACATTCAAGCAAATTGACCGTCCCCATTACATTTGTCTCGTATGTATAACGGGGGTCGTTGTAGCTGTCCCTAACAATTGGCTGGGCAGCCATATGTATTACTATCTCAGGTTTTGCTTCGTCAAACGAGGCCGTTAGCTTTTCAAAATCACGGATGTCAGCCAGAGTGCCTGTTATCTTATCTGCAAGTCCGGCCAGGCCGTACAGGTTTGGGTCTGTTGGGGCAGGAAGGCTGTATCCGGCGACTTGTGCTCCAAAATTGGACAAAACGCGGCACATCCAGGAACCTTTGAAGCCCGTGTGCCCGGTAATAAAGACCTTTTTACCCTTCCAGAAAGAGGCGTCTACCAAACTTTCCATGGTGCCTTTCCTCTACTCCAAAGTTCTTCCAATTGATTCTTGTCACGCAAAGTATCCATGGGACGCCAAAATCCATCATGCTTCCACGAAGCGAGCTGTCCTGTTAAAGCCAGAGTTTCTAAAGGTTCTCTTTCCCAAATCATTGAATCACCATCAATTAAATCAAAAACATCCGGTTCGAGAACAAAGAATCCTGCGTTTATCCATCCGCCATCACCCTGTGTTTTTTCTTTAAATCCAAGGACTAAATCATTATCAATTTCAGCGTGCCCAAAGCGTCCGGGCGGCTGAACAGCTGTCATTGTAGCCTTAAGTTTCATTCGGCAATGAAAATCGATTTCATTTTTAATATTAACATCACCGACCCCGTCACCGTATGTCATGCAGAAGGTTTTGTTTCCAATGTACTTTTGTATCCGTTTGATTCTTCCCCCTGTCATTGTTGCGTCACCAGTATCTACGCAAGTGACGCGCCAGGGTTCAGCGGAATTGTTATGCACTTCGATGCTACTGTCTGACATGTCAAATGTGACATCTGACATGTGCAGGCAGTAGTTGGCAAAATACTCCTTTATCAAATATCCTTTATATCCTAAACAAATAATAAAGTCGTTGATCCCATAGTGGGAGTATATCTTCATAACATGCCAAAGTATTGGAAACCCACCAACTTCGACCATTGGTTTTGGTTTTACGACAGTTTCTTCAGAAAGACGTGTGCCAAGTCCTCCCGCCAAAATTACACACTTCATAAATCAACCACTCCTTAAGATTATTAATATAAAATTAGAATATACAAATATTTCATTTATTATCATATTGCTGTATATAAGAATAAAAGTTAATTAATTTATCTGACATAACTTGATAAATAAATTTTTCTTGAGTAATGTTATGGCTAAATAAATAATTGTTTTTAATGTTAACTTTGTAAACAAAAAAATTATTAACATAATATGAAATATCAATGTTGTTTTTAATAATTATTTTGTTTAATTTTGCCCAATAAACAACGCCCTTGATTGAACTAGCATCATAATGTAACATGTAAGCATCTTTAATGTTATCAAGAACAATTAATTTATTGTTACTGTTCAACGATGAAAAATAATAAGTATCAGAATTATGTAAATTAATTCTTTTGTTCATGTACATAAAATAAAAACCTTTGTCGTCGTAGGGGTATCTGATTTTTTGTATAATATTAATGTTTTCATTATATTGATCAAAATTAAAGTTTTTTAAAAAATTCTGCAATGTAATCCTAGGATAATAATAAATATTGTTCAAATTATTAACAACGTTAATGTTTGATGATAAATTAACAAAATAAATAAATGTAATTAATAATGTGATTAAATATTGTTTAAATTTATTGTTTATATTTAATTTAAAAAATAAATACATGAACAAACAAATTTGACCAAAATATTGATAATATACAGGCAAATAACCTAACCCTAAAACAAGCTCATTTTGATATTTTTCAGAAACAGCAACTAATATTGATGGGAAAACTGAAAAAACAATAAATAAAACAAATAGTTTGTTGTAATGATTTTTAGATTTCAAATTATTTAATGTAATAAAAAATAAAAATGCAAAAATTATAGTGCTTAATGTGTTATACCATGTTATAGTATTCCGTAAACTATCAAATAAAATATTATGATTATTTATTGCGTATATTAATGGAAATGATGAAATTATTTGATAATAAAAAGTTCTTAATATGTTAAATATATCAATTCCAACAGAAGTTCCATTGTATATATTGCCATGTGTTAATCTTAAATATATATTTAATAAAAATAAAATAATTTGTGATGTAAAAAACAATAAAATGAAAATACAGTTCATTTTACGTCTATTGCATTTTAAATTGTAAATTGACAAAAGTAAAGTAGAAAAACTAATAACAAAAAAAAGTTCAAAATAGGTTAACAGTCCAAGTATATTAAATATAATAGATAGAGTTCCATAAAATATAGATTGTGATTTAAAAAATTTTTCCATACAAATTATACTAAACATTGAGTATAGAAAAATTAATTGTATCAAAAAATGAAAAGATAAGACTGGGTCATGATAAATTCTAAATTGTAAACAAATAAGTAATAACAAAAATGGAAATCTGTTTAATATTACATCGTTATAATTAATTTTAAGCCAATATGAAAATGCCAATATATTCAATAATATAAAAATAAATATTAAAATTTTATAAGCCACTAAAGACGTGCAATAATTAAAAAAGAAATATACATAAAAAGAAAGTGGATTAAATCTTCCAGCATCATTAAGCCAACTGTTAAAAATATCATTTGATATTTTATTTACAGTTGTATTATTAAAACCAATACTACCTTTTATAAATGAATTTATACTATCATCACCATAATATCCACTATTAAAAAGAGGAATAAAAAATAATATTAATAAAAAAAATATTAATGCATTATAAAAAATATTTTGATGTTTTAATAAAAATATTTTATTTAATTTTGTATTATTCAAACTAAAAACCTCTAGGTTAAATTTAAAAAATAATGATTGTTATTGTTATAAATAAATCCGTTAAAAGTTTTAACTTTATATTAATTTGCTATATAATGTAAATTTTGAATAAAACTCACATCAAATATATAATTTATATTATATTTTGTTGTTAAATTATTTTGCTGAGAAAAATGATTTTTTAAATTTTTAGCTTGTAATTGTAGTATGACTTGTAGAAAATTTTTTTATTGGCACTATTCGTAATGTTACTTTAGTATAGGGATTTTATTTACCTAAAGTTTTATAATCTTTGTGAGTATAGTAACTTCAACAAATCGTCTGGTCAAGTGGTTCTGGAGGCCTTGTGTGTACCATGCATATCGATCACAATTACATAACACTTTAAGTTAAAGATGCATTTGTGATTGGATTACTGTGTCATAGTTGGTTCTCGTACTGAATTTATGGTCTTTGTTATATCTCTATATCTATGAAGATTAATGATATGCGTTATCCGTTACCTCTGTGGATGGAATCTCATCCAATCCTAAATCGCCTGACCCCCGATCTCGAAACGCGCTTGAGATAGAGTTCAGTCATTATGGTGGTTCATTATGCTCTTCTCACTGCTGTCCAAGATAACCCAAATATCAAAATGCCCTCCTGTAATAGCAAGGTTTTGTTAATCGTTTTTGGACGCATTTAAAACCAGGTTGTCCTTTATGGTTTTCTTGTTATTTTCCACTTCCGGGTACTTTATCATTGTCTTGCCTCCGTGTTCTCTTTGGGAATTTTTGGTACCCTAACTAAATGATATCCCAATAACGGAGGCTTTACTATTTTATTTTCCAATCTTGGACACGTGTGACGTCTCGGAGAAAGTTTAACACATTCATTTAAAACCAGACATACTCATAAAGATCATTTTAATTGATGTTGCAGTTAATATGAGCTTGATCCAATCCCCAGTTTTTGCATATTTTCAAGCTGCGGAGAATTTAAGGGCTGTGGCTAAAGCCACGGAGAATTTGGCGGGCGGTTCATCCGCCGGTGAATGAAAGCTTTATGAACCGTCGTCCGCGAGTGTTCAAATAGGGGATCCAGCAGCTCTGGATTTAGGCTATGACTGAATATGCAAACCTAAACCCCAAGCCGCTCGTATCCCGATATGTGCATTCGGGAACGACGGTGATTAGGTCCTTCTTTGCGAACCCCCAAGTCTAAATAAAAGTCTCATAGAACCGTCGTCCTCGAGTGATACTATCGGGAGAGCACAGTTTTCCGTTAGGAAAATTTTTAAATAATCCATAGTGCTCGAACCATTTCGAATGCGTTTTGAGATCGGGGATCCAGTGTCTTTGAACTTAGGTTATTACAAGCTTTACGGACTTTAACCCCAAGCCGCTGGACTCCCGTTAAGCAGCGTCCGGGAGCGACGGTGATAAGATTCCTCATTGCAAGTTCTAAGTCTAAATAAAAGTCTCATAGAACCGTCGTCCCCGAGTGCTTGTATCGGGGATCCAGTGTCTTTAGATTTAGGCCCTGACAGGCTTTTGAAGACTTGACCCCAAGCCGCTGGATTCCCGATATGTGCATTCGGGAACGACGAATATTTAGGTCCATTTGGGTAGGGGCTCAGAACCAATTCCCCGCTGAAAGGTTCATTCTGCAAATTCACGGCAGCCCAGAGGCCGCAAATTCCCCCGCCCCTACAACCGTTTGACAACGTTTGACGATCGTTTGACAGCCCCTACAACTGCTCAGCAACCGCTCAGCGACTGCTAAGCCATCGCTCAGCCGCCCCTTCACCGCGATGCGAAGCGATGCAAATTCACCAGCGATGGACTTCGCGAATTCTCCGCAGCCAGGAGGCTGCAAATTCCCCGCAGCGTTTCCCCGCTGCAAATTCCCCGCAGTCTAACTATTGCAATAAGTTGAAATATCAGTTGGGGCCTTTTCTTTGTTGTATTGTGTGCTAGAATTTACAAATGGTACGACTGTCGGCCGAACGGCACTGAATTAGATAATTGGAGAAATTGCTTCGTTTTCTTGTTTTGTCACGTCGACCTCGATCAGAGGAGTTTTCATATGTCTGGAAATAATAATGCCTTTATAAGGAAAATCTTTACTTTCTATCTTCTTTTATCATCAAGGGCCAGGTATGTTTTGACCCTTGATGCTTTTGTGCTCTGCTTTTCTGTTTATCTTGCCTATTCACTGAGGCTCACATTCTTTATTTTACAGGGATACGTCAAAGAGCTTTTTATAACTATGGTCGTTTTTTCCTGCTGCGTTATCGGATCATTCATAGTCGGCGGAGTGCATAAGATCGTTTGGACAAGGGCAAGCATTGAAGAATACACGGACCTTTTCAAGTGGTATGTCGTTGGATCCTTGCTTTTCATGGCTTTACTGCAATTTGGACACATAACCAGGATACCAAGATCGTCGCTCGTGCTCTTGCTTTTAATGGGGATAAGTTTCATGACTGGGGTCAGGGCTCTTTGGAAACTTATCTTTGTCTCAAGAAGGACAGAATGCCAGACATCAAAAAGGACGCTTATCATCGGAGCGGGAGAAGCGGGGACACTTATAGCACGCGACATCCTCCGGAATCCCTGTGAAATGGAGCCGGTAGGATTTATTGACGACAATCCGAATCTCAGGGGAATGAAGGTCGCATCGATCAAAGTTCTCGGAACGACCAGGGATCTGCGCAAAATAGTTGTCTCACAAAAGATAGAGCTTGTCCTTATCGTGATACCCTCAGCCACGGGCGAAGTCATCAAGAAGTTGGTTGCGGCGCTCAGCGGGCTCGGAGTGGACGTCAGGATCCTTCCGAGCCTTATCGACATAGCAGGGGGACACATAGGGGTAAGCAGACTGAGGTCAGTCCGGCTGGAAGACCTCCTGCGACGTGAACCGGTCGAGCTGGACAGCTCAGGGATAGAAAATTTTATCAAAGGGAAAAGGATCCTGATTACAGGAGCAGGAGGATCCATAGGTTCAGAGATATTCCGCCAGGTGCTCTCAAAAGGACCCGCGGAAATTCTGGCTCTTGGACATGGAGAGCAGTCGATATACAAACTTATGGAATCCATAAACGATCATCCTGCGAAAGATATCGTCAGGCCTGTAATTGCCGATGTCGCGGACAGGCAGACGATGACCGCCATTTTCAACAAGTACAGGCCCGAAGTCATCTTCCATGCCGCCGCCCATAAACACGTTCCGCTGATGGAGGACAACCCCAGGGAAGCGCTAAGGGTAAACTCCATTGGGACCTTTATACTTGCCGATATAGCAGGCTCACATGGTGCCGAGCGGTTCGTAATGATCTCAACTGACAAGGCGGTCAACCCGACCAGTATCATGGGAGCCACAAAACGTATCGCCGAGAGGCTGGTATTCTCTCTTCGTGCAAAATATCCCGACACCAAATACATGGCTGTCCGTTTCGGAAACGTCCTCGGCAGCAGGGGCAGCGTCATCCCCAAATTTGAGCACCAGATAAAGAACGGCGGACCGGTAACAGTCACCCACAAAGAGATGCAGCGCTACTTCATGCTGATCCCGGAGGCAGTCAGCCTCGTCCTGCAGGCCGGCGCAATGGGGGAGGGCGGAGAGCTTTTCGTCCTCGACATGGGCAAACCCGTTAAAATAACAGAAATGGCCGAGACCCTCATCCGTCTCCACGGCTACAAGCCCTACAAAGACATCGAAATAGTCTTCACCGGCATAAGACCGGGAGAAAAGCTCTACGAAGAGCTCTTCTACGATCCGGATCACGTAGGCAAAACGGCCAGCGAAAAGATCTACCTGAGCAAAAGTACTGAGGAAAAGAACTCGCTGTTGCCCAGGGGGGAGAGTTTGCTCAGAGATTCAGCGGAAGCCAAAATTTCGGAAGATGACCTAAAAGCCGAAATTTTCGCGCTGGCCGAGCTGTCGGGAAGTGCTGGCAGAGCCAGCGAGAAGTGCGGCGAAAGGAAGCCGCGAGAAGTGACGGTGAAACTGTCGGGAAGTGTCGGCGTAGCCGACGAGAAGGCTATAAACATTTGAGAAGAGCGGCGAGGAGATGCCGCGAGAAGGCTATAAACATTTGAGAAGAGCGGCGAGGAGATGCCGCGAGAAGAGCGGTTTGTAAAACCGCGAGAAGTGCCGGAGAAGCCGGCGGGAAGAGTCGGCGGAGCCGACGGAAGGGTTTAAGGAAGTTACAACGCTTCTCGTGACGAAGTCACTCTTCTCGTTGCGAAGCGACACTTCTCAACCACTTCCCGAAGGTTTATAGTAGTTACAACGCTTCTCGTAACGAAGTCACTCTTCTCGTTGCGAAGCAACACTTCTCAACCACTTCTCACGCATCTAACACTTCTCAACCATTTTTCACGCATTTAACAATGTAAAAGTAGATTATAAATTGATGAAGTCAGGATTTTTAGTAGTATTTCAAAGGGAAATAGATAACACACAAAAGGCACAAGTTGAGGCACAAGTTGAGATCTTGATAATGAGAGCCTGTCAAAAAACGCCGCTTTCTTCTGGAGAGATAGTTATAGCACTTGGACACAAACAGCTTAGCGGCAATGTTCGCAAAGCCCTTGTAAAATTGAGAAAAGAAGGATTTCTAGAATTTACTATTAAGGATAAACCCAGGAGCAAAAACCAAAAATACAGATTAACCGAAACAGGCAAAAAACATTTGTGAAGTGCGGCGAAGGGAAGCCGCGGGAAGTGTCGGCGTAGCCGACGAGAAGTGACGGTGAAACCGTCGGGAAGGTAGGGAAAACAGGAAAGAGCAACAACGAGAAGCTGCGGGAAGGGTTTAAGGAATTAAACAACTACTTCTCAACTTCTTCTCGTTGCAAAGCAACACTTCTCAACCACTTCTCAAGCATTTAACAATGTAAAAGTAGCTTGTAAAAGATTTATTGCAGGAGAGGTATCAGATGCCATTAAAACTAATGTACATTACGAATAATATTGAAGTTGCAAAAATTGCTCAGGATAATGGAGTAGACAGGATTTTTGTTGATCTTGAATATATTGGGAAGAGCGAAAGGCAGAAAAATCTCGACACGGTAAAATCGTCACATAGCATTGAAGACATCAGTAAAATCAAAGATGTGCTCACAAAGTCCGAATTGCTTGTAAGGATCAATCCTATTAATCAGAATTCTGAATCTGAAATAGATAAAGTAGTTCAGAACGGTGCGGATGTGATCATGGTCCCGATGTTTAAAACCACAGAAGAAGTGTCAACATTTATAAACCTTGTTAATAGAAAAGCTCGCACTTGCCTATTATTGGAGACAATAGAAGCAGAAAAGCTAATAGACGATCTTTTGTTAATAGATGGAATTGATGAAATATTTATAGGGCTTAATGATCTACATATAAGTCATAATATGAAATTCATGTTTGAACTTCTTGCTGATGGAACCGTTGAAAGGTTATCTAGAAAGATCAAAGGCAGAGGGATACCTTTTGGATTTGGAGGTATTTCAAGGCTTGGCACAGGGATATTACAGGCTGATAATATAGTAGCAGAGCATTACAGATTAGGTTCTTCAATGGTTATCCTTTCGAGGAGCTTTTGTAATTATGAGAAAATAAATGACATCAATGAAATTAAAAAAATATTTAATGCATCTATTGTAAAATTGAGAGAGTTTGAAAATGAATTAACTTTGAAAAACCCGTCATATTTTTTTGAGAATCATAAAATTGTAATTGATAAAGTAAAAGAAATAATGGCTAATATATAGTCTTTGATTATTTATTTTACATACTAAGATGGTGATAACATGGAATTAAATTTAGATATTTTAAATGAAATAAGCAAAAAGTGCCATGATTCATTCTATATATTAGATACAAAACAACTTAAATATAATTTTAATGAGCTACTAGAAGCTTTGAGGGAATTTTACCCTGAATCATATATCGCTTATTCATACAAAACGAACTACATACCTAAAGTCTGCAGTGTCATAAATGACCTTGGCGGCTATGCAGAGATAGTATCGGACATGGAATATGAAATCGCTAAGCGTATTGGAGTGGATCCTTGTAAAATAATATTTAACGGGCCTTATAAAAATAAGGCAGCAGTTAAGGAGCTAATGCTGTCTGGCGGGATAGTCAATATCGATTCAACTGCCGAGATTGAAAATATTGAGGAACTCGTTCAACAGTATCCGGATAAGAATTTCAATCTGGGAATAAGATGTAACTTTGATATTGGAGATGGGGTCGTATCACGATTTGGTTTTGATGTTATGTCAAATGAATTTGTAAATATAATCCATAAAATAAGTGCCTACAAAAATGTCAATTTATTTTCAGTACAGTGCCATTTTGCTGATCGCAGCATTGAGACTTGGTCTTCTAGAACTGAAAAAATGTTGGATTTGATTGGAAATAAAATTCCCTTTATCCCTGACATAATTGATTTCGGCGGCGGGTTATACGGTAAAATGCCGGATTCATTAAAGTCTCAATTTAAATCAAATATTCCTTCGTATCAAGATTATGCAAACATCGTAGCTAAGAAATTTGCAGGTAAATTTTTTGATTGCGACAAAAAACCAAAATTATTCATTGAGCCAGGAAGTGCACTTGTTGGAGATGTAATGAAATTTGCGTGCAAAGTTGAAAGCATTAAAAACATAAGAGGTAAAGATATTGCAACTGTTTTAGGCAGCATATACAACATAAACCCAACACTTAATAAGAAAAACCCGCCCTTGTCAATATATGCTTCCGCTTCTGCTGCTGACAGGAAATATTATTGTGATCTGGACTTTGGCGGATTTACATGTATCGAATCAGATTATTTGTATAGGGGCTACAATGGGGAATTAGCTGTAGGTGATTATGTCGTTTTTGGAAATGTAGGGTCATATTCTATAGTATTAAAACCTCCGTTTATTTTGCCCAATTTTCCCGTGATAGAGTTCGATGAAGTAACAAGGAAAACTGATTTTATAAAAAACGCAGAAATTTTTGACGATTTATTCCAGACTTATAAATTTAATTTTTAAAGGACGATTTTATGTACTTTTTATTTAAGCGTGCATTGGATATGTTTTTTTCAGCGATAGGATTGATCGTTCTTTTTCCATTATTGGCGATTTTTGCGATTGCGATCAAAATTGATTCAAACGGACCGGTAATATTTAAGCAAAAACGGTTAGGCAGAAACGGTACAGAATTTGATATGTATAAATTCAGAACTATGGTAGTAAATGCAGAAAGTAAGGGTACAGGACTTTTCAACTATGACAATGATCCAAGGGTTACTCGGGTCGGTCGTTTTTTGAGAGAGACGAGTATTGATGAGCTGCCACAGTTAATAAATGTTATAAAAGGAGAAATGTCTCTCGTAGGCCCGCGGCCTCCAGTGAAAAACGAGCTGGGAGATTACAACTTGTTAAATGCAAGATACAAGAAAAGATTTGAGGTATTACCGGGGATTACCGGATTGGCTCAGGTAAGTGGAAGAAACGAACTGCCTTGGGACGAAAAAATAAATTATGACAATCAATATGTTGAAATGGTTAAAAAAAATGGGTTATTTGTAGATATTAAAATCCTGCTTTTGACAATAATCAACGTATTCAGAAAAAAAGACATTTATGAAAAAAAAGTCAGCTCAGATATAAACGACGAAGAATCTGCAAAAATTGCTGCTCTAGAAGTTATTTCAAAAGCTCAAGAAAAAGAATCAGGATCAGATCTTTAAAGATCGTACTGGAGATGAAAGAATGAAACGACCGATTGAAAAAAGATTTGTATGGCTTAATGGAGAAATCGTCCCATTGGATCAAGCAAAAATAAACATACTATCTCCTACCTCTCAGTTCGGTGCCAACGTATTCGAGGGAATCAGGTGCTACTGGAATGAAGAAAATAAACAGCTTTACGCATTTAGACTTCGTGAACATTATCAAAGACTTAAAAATTCAATAAAAATATTCAGGATGGAAGATAAGTATTCAGTAGAAGAGATGCAGCAGGGTTTGATCGACGTTATCAAAGCAAATGAATACAAAGAAGATATTGCTGTACGTCAGACAGTTTTCATTGACGGTTTTGGTTCATGGATGTCAAAAGGTCCTATTGGAATGTTTATAGCTCCGGTTCCCAAGCCAAGGACAGCCTCTTTGACAAAGGGACTGAGATGCGCAGTCAGTTCATGGGAACGTATAAGTGAAAAAAATCTTTCTCCTAGAGTTAAAGTTGGGGCAAATTACATTAATAGTAGGATGGCCCAAATGGAAGCCCTTGAGAATGGTTATGATTCGGCAATATTCATGAACAGCCAGGGGAAAATATCGGAAGGACCTGGCTCGTGCTTATTTATAGTCAGAGATGGTGTACTTATGACTCCTCCTGTAACAGCCTCAATTTTAGAGAGTATCACCAGAGAAACGATAATTAAATTAGCGAGAGAAGTCTTAAATATAGAAACTATTGAAAGAGACATTGACAGGACCGAATTGTATATCTGTGACGAAGCCTTTTTATGTGGATCAGCCATGGAAATTGCCCCAGTAACCGATGTTGATGGATATACTGTGAAAAATGGAGAAGTCGGAGAAATAACGATGAAGATACACAAGGAATATTTAAAAGTAGTGGCAGGTAAATCTTCCGAATATCAAAAATGGCTGACGCCAATATATGATATATGATGAATATATGGTTAATTAATCACTACGCAGTCCCAATAAAATATTATCCTTTGGCAAGGACCACTAACTTCGCAAAATATTTGATCAGACAAGGGCATAATGTAACAATTTTTGCGGCAAGCGCTGTCCATAACTCGGATATTAATTTAATAAGTGACAAAAGCCTGTTTACTGAGATATCTGTTGATTCAATAAAATATGTATTGATAAACACATCGCAGTATAAAGGTAATGGAATATCGAGAATAATTAACATGTTTCAGTTTGCTCACAGGTTGCCTAAAGCTTGCAATAAGTTTAAAAAACCGGATATTATTATGGCTTCGTCAGCGACCCCTTTGGCATGCACAGCAGGCATTAAATTATCAAAAGAGTATAAATGTAAATGTATAGCAGAAGTTTCGGACCTATGGCCAGAATCATTTGTTGAGTATGGGTTGATCAGCAAAAATAATCCCTTATTAAGATTGATGTATATCTATGAAAAACGAATGTACACAAAAGCGGATAAAGTTATTTTTACAATGGAGGGCGGTAAAGATTACATTGTAGAAAGAAAATGGGATATAGAGCATGGAGGACCCATTGATCTAAAAAAAATTCACTACATTAATAACGGCGTAGATTTGGAAGAATTTAATAAGAATTTCGAGCATCACTGGCAAAAGGATGATGATTTAGATGATCAGGGTGCTTTTAAAGTTGTCTACGTTGGCTCTATTAGAAAAGCAAACAATCTTGACAAGATCCTTGATACAGCGCGGTTAATAAAAAATAAAAATGTTAGATTTTTACTTTGGGGTGCAGGTGATGAAGTTGAACCTCTGAAAAAGAAAATAAAAGAACAAAAAATAGACAACGTTATTTTTAAAGGACGCGTTGATAAAAAATATATTCCCAGCATACTTTCAAGATCTTATTTGAATTTTTTTATTCTTAATGGATCTGAATTATTCAGATTTGGACTTAGCCTTAATAAAAGTTTTGATTATATCGCTTCCGGCAAGCCACTATTAATTATTGGTAAAGCTTCATATTCACTTGTTGATAAGTACCAATGCGGAATACATATCGATTCTGTTGACCCTAAAAAAATTGCTGATGCGATAGATGGATTCGCTAGCTTGCCACAAACAAAATATGATACATATTGTGAAAACTCACTAAAGGCAGCTCAGGAATTTGATTTTAAAGAATTAACCAATAAATTACTTAGTATTATGTATGAATTAACAAATAGTTTAAATGTCTGAATAGGAGATGCATTATGGATTTACTAAATAAGATCAAATCACAAACAGCAAATATAGGGGTCATTGGTCTTGGATACGTGGGTCTTCCGCTTGCCGTTGAAAAAGCAAAAGCTGGATTTGTCGTTCTTGGCTTTGACGTACAGTGTGAAAAAGTTGATATGGTAAACAGGGGAGAGAACTACATCGGAGACATTGTTCCCCAGGACCTCAAGGACCTTGTATCTAGCGGTCACCTCTCTGCGACCTGTGATTTTGACAGGCTGATTGAATGTGATGTTGTTGCTATATGCGTTCCTACACCGTTGGATAAATTCAAACAGCCTGACCTTTCATACATAGTAAATTCCGCAAAAGAAATATCAAAGAGAATGCACAAAGATATGCTTGTGGTGCTCGAATCTACAACGTATCCTGGGACAACGGAAGAAGTAGTCAAGCCGATACTGGAAGAGAGCGGTCTTAAGGTTGGGAAGGACTTCCACCTTGCATTCAGTCCTGAGAGGGTAGACCCGGGCAATCTGCGATACAAAACGCATAATACCCCAAAAGTGGTAGGTGGTTGTACTCCCGAGTGTACAGAGATAGCCAGGACGCTCTACAGCATTGTTCTGGGAGCAGATGTGTTTACAGTCTCTTCACCAAAAGAGGCAGAGGCGACAAAAATACTGGAAAACACCTTCCGCATCGTTAATTGTGCACTTGCCAACGAAATGGCGATAGTCTATGACAAGATGGGCATCAACGTGTGGGAGGTAATTGCTGCTGCATCGACCAAGCCGTTCGGTTTCATTCCTTTCTATCCCGGCCCGGGAGTTGGAGGCCACTGTATACCGCTTGATCCGTTCTATCTCACATATAAGGCCAGGGAGTATGATTACCATACAAAGCTCATCGAGCTTGCCGGAGAGATAAACGACGGAATGCCCAATTACGTAGTTGAACGCCTTATGGACATTTTGAATGAACACGGAAAAGCTCTCAGCAGGAGCAAAATCATGCTGCTTGGAATAGCCTACAAGGGCGATATCGACGACCTGAGGGAATCCCCGGCGTTGAAGGTATGGGAGGAACTGGAGAAAAAACACGCACAGGTCGTATTCCATGATCCATATTGTAAAACAGCCTGTTGGAAGGGAAAAGAAGTCGCATCAGTTGAACTTTCTGAAGAAGAGATAAAGTCATGCGACGCTGTGGTAATAACGACACTTCACACAAAAAATGTCGATTATCAGTTAGTTATTGATAATGTCGACATTATTTTTGACACAAAAAATGCTGTAGCTTCAGCGCTGGGCAAAGAAGCTCTGGAGGCGGAGAATTTGTACAGGCTGTAGCGTTCTAAGTGCGGGCAAGCAGTAGGCCAGCGGTCGTAAGGACTAGCGGAAACAGCTTCCGCTGGAGAATTTGCCGGGAAACAACCGGCGGAGAATGAGACATCAAATCTTTGAAACCAAGAACACCAAGAACCTAAAATCACCGTCGTTCCCGAATGCTTCCATCGGGAATCCAGCGGCTTTTGTTTAGGTGTTTACGATTATCAAGCTGCAGTTTCACAAATGATTAAAACAGGAGGTTTTAAACATGTCGAACCATATATCTAATAAAGCTAAACTTGGAGATAACGTTACTCTCGGTTACAACGTGATAATCGAAGATAATGTCATCATCGGGGCCAACGTTGAGATCGGGCATAACGTCATAATCAGGGAGAATGTGCGGATCGGGGACAACGGTAAGATCCTTGACGGCGCGATCCTTGGCAAAATGCCTGCTGTTGCTTCCATGAGCGCAACAACAGGTGCTGCAAGGGAACTTCCTCCGCTTACAATAGGCATGGCGGTAACGATAGGCGCCGGCTGCGTCATATACAGGGGGGCGGAAATCGCGGACGGCGCGTTCTTTGGAGATCTTGCAACTGTGCGTGAAGACGTCACAATCGGAGAAGGCACTATAATCGGCAGGGGAGCGACGGTCGAAAACAAAGTCTCCATAGGCAGAAAGACAAAAATAGAGAGCAATGCCTATATAACAGCATTCAGCACAATTGAGGATTATTGCTTCGTGGCCCCATGCGTGGCGTTTTCCAACGACAACTACCTGGGCCGCACAGAAGAGAGAAAGAAACACTTTGGCGGTCCCATACTCAGAAAAGGGGCGAGGATAGGAGTGGGTTCAGTACTCCTTCCGGGAGTGGTAATAGGAGAAGATGCCCTTGTAGCAGCCGGCTCAGTAGTAACAAAAAATGTCCCCCCCAGAATGATAGTGTTGGGATCACCGGCTAAGCCGTGGCGCCCGGTACCGGAAGAACAGCTGATTGAGAAGCAAACCTTCTATGAAGGTTAGGGGATAATAAAGATGTCATTATTCAAAGAAAAACATTTCTCGGATGAATCTTATATCGAGCTTATGACAATAATTTCCAGCCGTGGATATCAATATATAAAGCTCACTGATAAATTTGATGGAAAGTGTCCAACTACAAAAAAGCGAATACTGCTTCGCCATGACGTTGATATTTCCCCTGCTGGGGCACTTAAACTTGGGAAGGTGGAAGCAGATAATAATGTTGTCTCAAATTTCTTTTTCCAACTGAATGCGGAGACATATCAAATGCTTTCGCCAGCCTGCATAAATATATGCAAAGAACTGCAATCTATGGGGCACCTGGTCGGACTTCACGTTGACAGTGCTTTGTTTTCTGAAGAGGAAGACAAAATAAAGGGGACCATCGATTGGATAAGGGACAATCTTTTCCCGATGGACTACGCGATTTCTTTCCATCGCCCATTGCCCGGATCCCTTGGTAAGAAATATGCCGGTTTTGTCTCCGCATATGATGCGGATTTTTTCGATACAGACTATTACGCATCTGATTCCAGGGGAGAAGACAGATTTTATGAGAAACTCGAGTCTTTATTAAACTTGGACGCCTCACTTATTCAACTTTTACTCCACCCCTGCTGGTGGGAGAATGAAACCGACAAAAAGAAGATATACCAATTAATTTCTCAAAGAAGACAAAATGACCTTGACGAATACCTGCTTTTTAATTTTGCAAAAGTGTTCGGAAATGTAATCAAAAGAGGGGATCAATAGATATGTTTTCTGTCGATGAACTTCTGGATTTTCTCATAGAAAAAAAATACATTGAAGAAAAACCGACTGAGGTAAATGGTAACGTCATAATAGAAAGATTTTCTTCTTTGGCGAACCCAACTGAAAGTTCACTGTGCTGGGCAAAAAAATTGTTGAACGTCAATGACATCCCCGATTGCGCAGTTTTGATCTGCCTGCCGGAACAAGAACATGATCCTGATCTGGAAACATTGATGATCCATGTTGCAGAACCTAGACGAGTCTTTGGAGATGTAGTAGAAAAATTCTGTCCGGAAAAAGAGTTGACAGGAATTTCACCTTCTGCGGAAATCCATCCCAGCGTTAAGTTAGGCAAAGATGTTTTCATCGGCCCTAAATGCGTGATCGCAGAAGGCTGTGAAATTGGTGACAAGACTAGGATCGATGCAAACGTGACAATTTACGACCACGTAAAAATTGGTAAAAGATGCCACATATCAAGTGGGGCAGTGATCGGCGCAGACGGTCACGGATACTATCTTGACGAAAATAAAAGATATAAGAAGATCCGCCACATGGGCGGAGTCTCAATTGGTGATGACGTGGACATAGGAGCTAACTCCTGTGTAGACAGAGGTGTCCTTGATGACACCCAAATAGGCGACAACACAAAAATTGATAACCTGGTCCAGGTTGCTCACAACGTTGTTATAGGAGAGAATTGTATCATTACTGGTGGGTGCCAGATCGGAGGAAGTGCAAAAATCGGAAACAATTGTTGGCTTTCTCTTGCCTCAGTTATTAAAAATGGAATTTCCTTATTTTCGGAGACTAGAGTTGACATGAATTCTTCGGTATTTAATTCTAATAAAGTTTCCAATGAAACACTTTTTGGCACTCCGGCTAAAAAAACGATTCCATACTATTTGGGAACTCAATTTAGTTCCGATAGTCAACTTTTACAGAAAAGTGGTTTGTCTCAGATTAAAATTCCAGAAAATATAAATAATTATGTTAAGAAAATATTATGTGATATTATAGAGCATGAAGTAGTTTTTACCAAAGACAATAATTATATGTTAAAATCACTTGATGTTTTAAGGATTATTATGGAATTTGAAGAGAATAAAATCAGTATTAGTTTTGATGATGTTACTAAAATTAAAACAATAGGAGATTTATATGATATTATAGCTAATTTATATAAAAAAGGAGACTTTGCTGTTGTTAATAATTCTTTCTAATGCGACTATTGAGTCTTTAGTAATAAAAGTTTCTAAAAATATAGAAAAGGAAATAATGGTCGTTCCCGGTTACAACACTTGGGTGCAGGAGCTGATAACAGCTCAGTTTTCCGGCAGTAAACCGGAAGCGGTCTTTCTTGTTTTATACGGCAGAGAGTTGATTGGCGATGCCGCATCTTCTGACTGGGAAGAGGTAAAACTGACCCTGGATCAATATCTGGGAACGATCAAAACTTTTACTGAAGGGCATAAAGACATTCCTCTGTTTGTGTCTTCTTTGGATATACAGCATGACAAAATACTTCCATTTACCTCTTCAAGGCTTGAACACAAGATCGAGTCTTACTGGATATCAGGGCTTGAAGAAATGAGTGTCCCAATTTTAGAAATAGCTGAAATAGCACGAAACATGGGCAGGGACAAATTTTACAGCAAACGCATGTGGTACCTTGGCAGTATCCCTTTTTCGATGTCCGGAGAAAAAGCTATAGCTGAAGAAATTGCCAGAGCATGGAATGCACTTAAAGGGAACAGGAAAAAATGTCTGGTATTGGACCTTGATAATACATTATGGGGCGGAGTTATCGGCGAAGACGGCCTGCAGGGAATAGAGCTCTCAACGACCAAAGAAGGATCCCGATTCAGAGATTTTCAGAAGAGGATAAAAGATTTGAAAGATCAGGGAGTGCTCCTGACCGTAGTCTCGAAAAACAACGAAGAAGATGCACTGGAAGCAATAAGAGAACATCCTGATATGGTGCTAAGGGAAGATGATTTTGTAATAATAAAGGCGAACTGGGAACCTAAAGCAGTGAATATTCAAAACATAGCCAAAGAACTAAACATTGGACTTGATTCACTTGTATTTATAGATGACAATCCTATAGAGCGGGAATCAGTAAAAAATACATTCCCCGAAGTGAACGTGCCTGATTTCCCCAAAGATACTTCCATGTTGGAATCATTTGCGATAGAAATCAGCAAAAGATATTTCCCTGTGTTAAAAATTACCGATGAAGATCTCAACAAAACGGATCAGTATAAGGTCGAGCAAAAGAGAAACGAGATAAAACAAAAAAGCATATCCATTGAAGAATATTTGGAATCACTTGAAATGAGAAAAACGTTTCGCCAAATAGATGAATCAGATGTAACAAGAGCGGCACAGCTGACACAGAAGACTAACCAGTTTAACCTTACTACGAGGAGATACACAGAGAGCGACATATGGAACATGATGAGATCAGAAGACTATCAGGTGTGGATCGGCGAACTGGAAGACAAATTCGGCAGCTACGGCAAGGTCATACTGGCGATAGTAAAATTCGAAGAAAACACCGCTATTTTCGATACTTTCCTGATGAGTTGCCGTGTAATGGGAAGAAACATAGAAAAAGAATTTTTAGATGGAATTGAAAAAGAAATGATCTCAAAAGGAAAAAGCAAAATCATAGCTGAATACATTCCTACTCCCAAAAACTCAGTAGTAAAAGATTTTTGGATTCAGAACGGTTATGTTGAGCTAAATAAAAAAAACGACAGCTTAACCTTTGAGAAATCTAAAAACAAGTTTGCCGAAGTGTTTGATATATGAAAGGGGATTATCTTTAATGTTTAAAACACAACTGCTTGCCAACAGCTTGCCTACCGCTTGCCAATTGCTTGCCAAAATCCCGGAGGGATTTTAGCCATGTATAAAGTCGCACTAGCCGGTTGCGGTCGTATCAGTAAAAACCATATTGAATCACTGCTCAAACTGAGAGAAGAAGGGATCGAGGAAATCGTCTCCTGCTGCGATGTTATCCCTGAAAGGGCGCAGGAGGCGGCAGAGAAGATCGGCAATGGATGCAAGCCTTACACCGAATACTCGCAGATGCTGAAAGAGGCTGATGCTGATCTGGTAACGCTCTGCACACCTTCGGGCCTTCACCCATATCAGGCTATCGAGGCTGCACAAGCGGGCAGAAACATCCTTTCAGAAAAACCGCAGGGGTGCTCGCTTGAAGCATGTGACAAGGCCATAGAAGCGGCGGACAAGGCCGGAGTCAAATACATGGTAGTTAAGCAGAACCGCTTCAATCCCAGCATCCAGCTTTTGAGGAAAGCATTTGAAAAGGGAAGGTTCGGCAAGGTCTATATGATACTGGCAAACGTCTTGTGGACCAGGCCCCAGGATTACTACGACATGGCGAAGTGGCGCGGGACTTATGAGCTTGACGGGGGATGCCTATCAAACCAGGCAAGCCATTATGTTGACCTTGTCCAATGGTTCGGCGGAGACATCAAGGACGTAACATCGCAGTTCTCAACGCAGAAGATCAAAATGGAAGCGGAAGATACTATTTCAGTAGCTATCAAGTTTGCCACCGGAGCCATCGGCAGCATAAACGCGACAGTTCTTACATATCCGAAGAACCTTGAAGGCAGTCTTACCATCCTTGGAGAGAAGGGGACTGTGCGCGTAGGCGGATTTGCACTTAATAAAATTGAACATTGGGAATTTGCCGATGAAGATCCAATGGACGAGGAAGCAAGACGTGCAGACACTGCCCCTCCCTCTGTCTACGGTTATGGCCATCTCCCTTATTACAGACATGTATTTGATGTTCTTGAGGGAAAGTCCCAGCCGATGTGCACGGGCAGGGAAGCCAGGAAGACGGTGGAAATTATTATGAAGGCGTATGGCAAGTAGTATCTACTTTTATTGTCAAAATTGTAAATAATAATTTAATTTTTAATAGATTTTAAATTCAATTAAACATTTGTAAATTATAAATTTATCTAATCGTAACATAATAAGAAATTATAAAGGAGTTTTATTTATATGATCAATATAATTGGTCTTGGATATATTGGACTTCCAACTGCGTTGATGTTTGCTGCGCACGGGCAGAGAGTTGTCGGAACAGACCTTAACAGTGATTCGGTATCAAAATTACAAAACGGTGAAATGACCTTTGATGAGACTGGAATGCGGGAACTTTTTAGTAAGGCGTGTGAAAACGGAATAGAATTCACTGAAGATTACAAGCCTGCAGATCACTATATCATCGCAGTTCCGACACCCTACGACAAACGCAGCAAAAAGATCGATTCAAGTTTTGTAGAGAACGCATTTAAAAAAGTGCTTGAGGTATGTCCCGAAGGTGCAACGATAATACTGGAATCGACTGTTTCACCCGGAACGATAGACAAGCATATCAGACCCTTGCTCAATAAACCTGTACACCTTGTCCATGCTCCGGAAAGGATCATCCCGGGGAACATGATAAATGAGTTAAAGCATAACTCAAGAACTATAGGTGCGGATGACCCAGAAGTTGGTGAAGAGGTAAAAGTTCTTTATTCATCATTCTGCCAGGGTGAAATCGTTGTTACTGACATAAGGACTGCAGAAATGACAAAAGTGGTGGAGAACACTTACAGGGATATAAACATCGCATTTGCAAATGAGCTGGCAAAAATTTGCAGATCAGATGATCTTGATGTATATGAAATAATACGGATAGCAAACAAGCACCCTCGCGTGAACATCCTACAGCCTGGCCCGGGAGTAGGAGGGCATTGCATATCTGTTGATCCCTGGTTTCTTGTGGGCGATTACCCCGGCTTGGCGAACATTGTTTTGGCTGCACGGAAAATTAACGATTCAATGCCCGAATTTGTGCTTGAACGTATCTATACTATAATGCAGGAAAACTGGATAAAGGATGTTTCAAGGGTAGGTCTTTACGGACTAACTTACAAAGAGAACGTTGATGATGTAAGGGAAAGCCCCACTTTGCAGCTTTTAACGTGTATGAAAAAACACCTGGCAAACGGGATCAAGGTCTATGATCCATTTGTTAAAAAAGATATCGTTGAAAACCAGTACCATGATCTGTATGAATTTCTTAATGGTATAGATATTGTTGTAATTATGGTTGCTCATGATGACTTAATAAATAATGCAAAAATATTTAAAAACAAAGTTATTCTAGATACAAGAAATACCTTAATCTTTAAGGACTTTTCTTATAAACTATAATGAGGGGTTTATTATAAATGACAACTAAAGTGTGTCACATATCCAGCGCCCATGCTAGATTTGATACTAGAATATTTTTGAAAGAATGTACGTCACTTGCAAAAGCTGGATATGATGTTACTTTTTTAGTTGCAGACAACAAACAGGATGAAATAAAAAATAATGTCAAAATAATATCTGTGTCAAATGTTTTTGCTTCAAGGTTAAAGAGAATACTAACCTCCCCTAAGATAATGTTAAAGAAAGCAATAGAAATAAATGCGGACATATATCACTTACATGATCCTGAATTATTACCATTAGCGCTAAAGTTGAAAAAAAACGGTAAAAAAGTCATATTTGATAGCCATGAGGATTATATATCAACAATAAAGGGAAAAACATATATACCAAGAATACTTAGAGGTATAGTTAGTAATTTTTATAGAATATATGAACTTTATGTTTGTAGAAAAATTGATGCCGTAGTATGTTGTTACCATTGGACTAAAGAAAGATTAAATAAATATAATAAAAAATGTTTGTTAATTTTTAATTTTCCCATAGTTACCTTTAATAGGCCTATTTTAGATAAGAGTAATGCAATCAAATACGTTGTTTATGCCGGGGGTATTTCATCTCAATGGAATCATGAAACAGTAATTGCAGCTTTAAAAAAGTGTATAAACATTAGGTATTTACTGGCAGGAAAGTGTCATGATGAATATTTAGATAAACTTAAGACAATTAGCGGATGGGAAAAAGTCGATTTTTATGGCCAGATCCCTTACGAAAAAATTATTAACGAGCTTTACCCTAAGGCTTTCTGTGGCATAGCTCTTTTGGGTTACATTGCCCAAACAAAGGGGAAAGTTGGCAACCTGTCAAATACAAAACTATTTGAATACATGATGATTGGTATGCCGGTAATATGCACAGATTTTGAGCTATGGGAAGGGATTATTAAGAAATGGGACTGTGGAATAAGCGTCAATCCTTACGACAGTGCCTCTGTTGCGGATGCAATTAAGTATTTAGCAGATAATCCTGACAAAGCAAAAGAAATGGGTGAAAACGGCAGACTGGCGGTATTAGAAGAATTTAACTGGGGGATAGAGGAAAAGAAATTATTAGCTTTGTATAATTCTGTTTAAATGGAAGTACATAGACATATATTATTTTTTATCAGTATAAAAAATGAGCAACTAAATAACTGTGAGGGTTATTAATGCAAACTTTAATCAATGAAAACATAATAGAAAATGAGAACCTTAAAGACGATAATAAGATTTCATTTATTGTCTCTATTTTATATTTAGGACTATTTTTTACAAATTATTTTAATATGATGTCTAGTTCAATCAGTTTACCACACGATATCATATCAAATATTATAAAAATATTGATCGCATGTGTATCTTTATGGGGGGTAAATAGCGTTTTTAAAAAATCATTTGGTTTTATGGTCTTATTATCGCTTTTTATAATAATCATAATGATAAATAATAGTTTATTTTTTCAGTCAAATTCCCAGTATTTTTATAAAAACATTAAAGAATATTGGGCCATTTGTTTTTCAATGACATTGTTTATCTTATCTATTGATGACTATTCATTTTTGATAAAATATTTTGAAAAAGTTGCTTATGTACAATTGGTATTTTGTTTGTTTTTACTTTTTAAAATCTTTATTCAAAGGGATTATAGTATAGATTTCGTTTATTCTATGGGGTTTTCTTATGCGTGTCTTTTCCCTGCGTTGGTCTTTTTGAATAGGGCATTTTTAAATTTTAAAATGCATTATCTCTTATCAACGTTTCTTATAACATTATTGATCATGGTTCTTGGTTCCAGAGGTGCTCTGCTTTGTATTGCAGTATATTTAGTTATAATGTTGGTCAAACAAAAATCCTTTAAAGTGTTGTTTGGTGTGACATTTTTTCTTGGGTCAATGTACATATTTAGTAAAAATATTTTCTCGCTCATTGAAAAAACAATTGAAGACATTGGAATTTCAAGCAGAACAATAGGCATGTTTTTAAATAACGATATAATTACTCATCTGAGCGGGAGAGAATATTTGTATGAGGTAATCATCGATAAAATTCAACAAAATCCCTTTGCCTATAAAGGTATAAATGCAAGCTATATTATTTATGACGGGGCATATCCTCATAATATTTTTCTTGAATTGATATATGATCTAGGTCTGATTATTTTTATACCTGTGTTATGTCTATTAGTTTTTTTGTCATATAAAACTATTTTCAGTGAGAGATCTGATGTAAACGAAATAGAATGTATTTTATTCAGTATGGCGATCCCGTCACTTTTAGTAAGTGGTTCACTGTGGGTCAGCTGGAATTTCTGGATGTGGTTTGCCTTGGCTGTAAAACAGCATGTTTTTTTATTAAGAAATTACTCTCAACCTATGACAAGTTCAAGATCAAATAAATGATTCATTAAGGGGTTATCAAGTAAGCCCCTTTAGTTTTAGTTTGTTATATGACATCAGAAGTGCCCAAGGTAAGATAATGAAAATGCAAATCCTCAGGAACTGGAATAGGATAGCCTTGTTTTTAATGCGTAATAAATGATTAGCAATACCTTCCTATTACAGAAAAGTTGGGGAATTTTGAGTAACTTTGGACAACATGATCTAGACCTGATTATTTTTATACCTGTGTTTTGTCTTTTAGTTCTTTTGTCATATAAGACTATTTTCAGTGAGAGGTCTGATGTAAACGAAATAGAATGTATTTTGTTCAGTATGGCGATTCCGTCACTCTTGGTAAGTGGTTCTTTGTGGGTCAGCTGGAATTTTTGGATGTGGTTTGCATTGGCTGTAAAACAGCATGTTTGTTTATTAAGAAATTACTCTCAACCTATGACAGTTACTAGATTTAAGTTCAAAAAAATTTAATAAAAATAAAAATAGGTGGAATTTAATAATGGATTGTGCATTAGTAATTTTTCGTTCTAGCATCTCTGGTGGCACAGCAACACTTTCGATACGCATTGGCGAATGGTTTTTAAAAAATGGACACGAAGTTTTGTATATTTGTCAAGAATATAATGATTTGAATAATGTTAGAATTATGAATGAATTAGGGATAAAAGTTCATAAGTGGGAATTGTCCAAAATTAAGCTGTTATTCAAGCAAAATTATAATTATAATAATTATATTGCACTCACATACACTTTAGATGAATTTATATTTGTTGAATCAATAATGAATGAAATAAATATTTTTAAAAATATACTATATGTTGTATCTTATGGTGGGTTAATAAAGGGTGTTAGTTATAATAATAGTATAAAATATATTATTAAAAAATTTTATGGCAATATTATATTAAAACTAAATAATAATAAATGTATAGTTTACATGGACAAAGAACAATATAAAGCAGATAGATTATATTATTCAATTAATAATAAATGCAAAGAAACAATAGTTTATTATCTTCCAATGCAATTAAAAAAATACAACATATTAATAATCAACACAAAAATTAAGTTAAATGTATTTAATATTTTATCAATAGCCAGAGCTGATTTTCCATTTAAAGGCTACTTAATTGGATTAATTGATGATTTTTCGATTTTGTCTAATAAATATGACAATATAACGCTTACAATAATATCTTTTGGTAAAAACGAAAAAGATATTATTGCAAAAATTAACTCACTTCCTTATCAAATAAAAAGCAAAGTCAAATATATTGGACAAACATCGTATGATGATTTACCAAAGTATTTCTCTATTTCTCATCTTTATATTGGAATGGGCACGACATTGCTTGATGCTGTTAATGAGGGGGTTCCCTCTATTGTTGTTCAACCCTATACTTATGAAAATAGATCTTCAGGCTTTTTTCACATGCAACCGGAGAGATTGGCTGCATATGAAGATAAATCTGTTCCTGCAATCAAATACATTGAATCTGTAATCAATATGGACAAAACAGAGTATAGTAACTTATGTAGAACAGAGTATGAATCTTTGGAAAAAAATTATGATATTGAAAAATTTGGCAAGTTTATTTTGCTTAATGAAAAAATAGTTAAAAGTAATAACTTATCTAAAATTGAAATATTGATGCATAATATATTTAAAATATTTAATACATTAATTAAAATAAATCAAATAAACTCCAAGTGATTAATTTAGCGACCAATTGTTTGGCATTTACATATAATAATTTATAATAGATACCTAAATATATAAATATCGCAATAATTAAAATACTATAATGAATATTATTAGCATAAAATAAATAAGAAATTATTATAAAGGTAAGTAGGCATGCTAATATAAAACGAGTATTGATATTTAACAATTTAATGTAATAAGTTGTATATATCATTATTAATGTTGGTCCAATATATCCTAGAAGTGTTGCAAATGCAGCTCCTTTTATTCCATATATTGGAATCAATAAGTAGTTTAATAATAAATTTACTAATAAGCCTAATGATAAGCATATAGTAATTAAATAAGATTTTTTAACAACTAGTAACTGGTTCCCTGCTGTTTGAAATAACATTAAAATTAGAGGAGAAAGGAAGAGATAAGGAAAAACTATAGATCCGTTAACGTAATCACCAATGAAAAAAAGATTAAAAATAAATTCGTTAAAGAGCGCAGCGGTTGCAAATAAAATAAATGAAACGATTGCAAGATACTCAAAAATTTTTGAAGTCAGTTCAACCTGATCTTTATCTTTCATTGTGCTGAAAGCAAAATATTGCCAACCTCCTGCAAATGCTACATAAATAAAAGTGCTCACAGATGCAACTTTTGCTCCAATTGAATATATTCCAACTTCTTTAAGTCCTAACATGTGGGAAATCATTATCTTGTCCATTGAATGAAATGCCCAGTAAATAACGAAGCATGGAACGAGAGGGATTCCTATCTTAAATAGTTCTTTGGCTACTTTTATATCGAATAACGAAAAATTAAAATCTTTTCGATTCAGAACGTAAAAAAACAGCAAAATGTAACTAGATGCAATCAGTTGTCCGTAAATTAGGCCTTTATAGTTCAAGCCTAGTTTTATGAAAAATATTGCCAATAAATAAAACAGCAAAGAGTATGATATCCCAGAAAAAATATAAACATGACGTTGATTTTTGATTCTTGTAGGAGCAGATATTATTGTCTTATTTGCGGACAAGAACGTTCCTAGCCCTGCCAGAACAGCGATAGCCCAGTTTTCTGGTGTATTAAGGAATAGCTGAGAAGTTGTTTTAGAAAATACAACTAGTAATAAAGAGACTATTGACGCAGATAAAAATACAATTTTTGCGGAAGTTGAAGTTACTATACTTTTGTATTCCAAACTGTCCTTCTCAAAGTATTCACGAAACATTGCATCATACATTCCTAGAACAGCAAAACTAGACCCGAAGCCTACAATAGTATTAAACATTTCAAATCGCCCATAGTCACTTGTATCCGTTATCAATCTGGTCACTATCGGCAACATAACAAGCGGCACTATCTTGTCCAAGGCATTGATAGCACCGTATGCTAAAAAGTTTTCAATAAAAAGTTTTTTTCTATTAATTTTCATTTACAGAAGTTCTACGTCTTTTTGGGTAATATCAATGTTGATAATTTTAGCTGGATTTCCTACTACTACTGTTTTATCAGGGATCGACTTTGTGACAACTGATCCTGCTCCGACCATTGCACCTTCTCCAATTGTTAAACCTGGCAGTATTGTAGCGTTAGCTCCTATCGAACATCCTTTTTTGAGTACTGTTAAAAGAAATTTTTCTGGATATTCTTTGCTTCGGGGAAACTTATCATTACAAAAAGTGGCGTTGGGTCCAATGAAAACATCATCTTCTATAGTTATTCCGTCCCATATCTGAACTCCGCATTTAATTGTAACCCTATCGCCGATAATTACATCATTTTCTATAAACACTCCATCACAGATGTTGCAATCACATCCTATAACAGCACCAGGGAGGACGTGAGCAAATGCCCATATTCGTGTGTCTTTCCCTATTTTTGTCGATTCACAAAGTGCATTGGGGTGTATAAAAAAATCTTTCATGAAATTATGTTACCTCCACGAATTAAGTGCATCGACCACATACTTGATTCCATTGTCTTTCATGCCTGCATACAAAGGCAAACTGAGAGATGTTTGAGCTTTCTCTTCTGTAATCGGAAAACTATTGTTCTTGTAGCCCAAGTATTTATAAGCCTCTGAAAGATGAGGTGGGACCGGGTAATGTATCTGTGTCCCAATTCCGTTATCAGCAAGGTATTTTTGTAATTTATTTCTTTCCTTAGTCTGAACAACAAAAAGATGCCAAACATGCCTTGCATTTGTAAGGATTTTAGGCAGTTGGATAATAGGGTTGTTAATACCATTCAAGTATTTTTGGGCGATATTGTTTCTTTCAATTGTTATTTCTTCAAGGTGAGATAGTTTTATTCTTAATAACGCAGCCTGTATTTCATCAAGCCGGGAGTTTACACCTTGAACTTCGTTGTAATATTTTTCCTTGCTCCCATAGTTTCGGTACATTCTTACCTTGTCTGCCAGTTTGTAGTCGTTAGTTGCGATAGCCCCTGCATCACCGAAGGCACCTAGATTTTTTGTGGGGAAGAAGCTGAAACATGATATTTTTCCAAAGGTGCCGGTCATTTTACCGTTAAGCGTTGCGCCATGGCTTTGCGCACAGTCCTCAACTACCGGAATTCCATGTTTGTTTGCAATTTCCATTATCTCATCCATACGGCATGGTTGACCATAAAGATGGACAACAAGGATGGCTCTTGTATTTTTTGTTATTGCACTTTCTATTTTATCAGGATCAATGTTGTGGTATATGTCCGGTTCAACAAAAACTGGAGTAGCTCCGTTCTGTGTGATCCCTAAAACCGTAGCGATGTAAGTATTTGCGGGGACGATCACTTCATCACCTTGACCAATTCCCATAGCTTTTAAGGCAAGTATTAGTGCATCCAATCCAGAGTTTAGCCCAACGCAGTGATTTAGTCCCAGCCACTTTGCAAATTCAGATTCAAATGCCTCAACTTCTTTGCCTAGCACATACCAACCTGAATCCAAGACCCGTGTTGCAGCTTGAATGTATTCATCACGGTATTTTTTAAATCCCGGCTTTAAAGTGTTAAAAGGAATTTTATTGTCCACTTCGTTGATTCTCCTTAGATACCAATTCGATAAATTCGTCGTATTCTCGTATATAATCATTTGCATCGTAATGATTTGATGCAAGAACAAGAAGAACGCTGTCGGATTTGATCCATTTCATTGTATGCCAGATTGATGGTCCGACATACAGTCCTTCGGAAGGATCTTTTAATATGATATTATCAATTTCCCCCTTTCCGTTGTCCATCCCCACTTCAATTTCACCATAAACACAGATAAGGATCTGTTCCAAGGTCTTATGCGCATGTCTTCCCCTAACAATATCTGCTTCTACGCCATAACTATAGTAAACCCTTTTTATGTCAAAAGGTACACTGTCTGAATTTGATTCTGCAATACAAAGAGAACCTTCGGAGGGGACTAGGCCAGGACAATGCTGTAACTTTAAAATTTTCATTGTAATCTACCTCTAATTTTTCCCTAATAGGCTAATAAGGTATTTCCCGTAATCGCTTTTTAAATAATGCTTTGACTCATTTTCTAAGTCTGCGTCGCTTATATAACCCATTCTCCATGCTATCTCTTCCGGACAACTCACCATGGTCCCCTGACGTTTTTGTATGGTTTCAACATAATTACCGGCATCAAGTAAACTTGAGTGAGTGCCCGTGTCAAACCAGGCAAATCCACGTCCTAAAAGCTTAACCTGGAGCTCTCCCTTTTCTAAGTAGCGTTTGTTTAATTCTGTAATTTCTAGTTCACCTCTTGATGAGGGCTTTAATTGTTTTGCAATTCTTACAACTTCATCATCATAAAAGTAAATTCCAGGAACGGCATATTGGGATTTTGGCTTTTTAGGCTTCTCTTCAAGAGAAATAACTTTGCCGGCACTATCAAAATAAACCACCCCGTACCTTTCTGGGTCTGTTACAGGGTAGCCAAAAACAAGAGCTCCTTTTTCAATTTGAGCCGCTTTTTGCAGGATATTAACAAGACCACTGCCGTAGAATATGTTGTCCCCAAGCACAAGGGCGCAGGGTTCTCCGCTTATGAACTCTTCCCCGATAATAAATGCCTGCGCCAGGCCCTCGGGTTTCGGCTGGACGGCATAGGAGATATTAATTCCCCACTGACTGCCGTCTTTAAGAAGTTTCTTAAAAGGTTCGCTATCCTCAGGGGTAGTTATAACAAGAATGTTTCTTATCCCTGCGAGCATAAGTGTCGATAGAGGATAGTAGATCATTGGCTTGTCATAAATGGGCATGAGTTGTTTGCTCACCGGTATCGTCAGCGGCCAAAGACGCGAGCCTGAACCGCCTGCAAGTATTATCCCTTTATTTATCATCGTACGCCACCTCCAAGCCCAGCCTTTGGCATTGGTATGTGCCATTAATGATATCATCTACCCATTTTGCGTTATCCAAGTACCATTTAACGGTTTTGCGGATGCCGGTCTCGAAGGTCTCCTGCGGCTGCCATCCGAGTTCTCTTTTGGTCTTCGATGCGTCTATCGCGTATCTTTTGTCATGCCCCGGCCTGTCTTTTACGAATTTTATCTGATCTTCGTATTTTGAGCCGTCCGGTTTGGGGCTAAGCTCATCGAGTATGGAACATATGGTCCGTACTATTTCTATGTTCCTGCGTTCACAGTTCCCGCCGATGTTGTATGTCTCTCCCGGTTTTCCTTTTGTCATTACCATATAGAGGGCCCTGCAGTGGTCTTCCACGTAGAGCCAGTCCCTTATGTTGCTTCCGTCTCCGTAAACGGGGAGTTCTTTGCCGTTAAGCGCGTTGTGTATGATGAGCGGGATGAGTTTCTCCGGGAACTGCCTCGGACCGTAGTTGTTGGAGCAGTTGGTGGTGAGAACGGGCAACCCGTATGTGTGGTGCCATGCCCTGACAAGATGGTCTGATGACGCCTTTGATGCGGAGTAGGGGGAATTGGGGGCATAAGGTGTTTCCTCCGTAAATGCTCCTGTCTCGCCGAGGCTTCCGTAGACTTCGTCCGTAGATATATGCAGGAAACGGAAAGAACTTTTGCTAAGTGCAGGGGGAACCTCCTGCGTTAAGCCATTGTGAAGCGATGGTGAAGCAGTTGTAGAAGATTTTGGGAGCGATTCATAATACTTTCTTGCGGCTGTAAGCATTGAAAACGTTCCGTTGATGTTTGTATTTATAAACTCTGCCGGGCCGTCGATAGAGCGGTCTACGTGGCTTTCCGCCGCAAGGTGGAATATCCCCGATGGTTTAGTCTCAAGAAGGATGCCGCATATGGTATCTGTGTCGCATATATCCCCGCGGATAAACCGGAAGCTCTCTCCGGCAAGCCCGTCGAGGGAGGCAAGGTTTCCTGCATAAGTAAGCTTGTCAAGCACAATGACTTTGTGTCCGACAGAGACAAGATAATGCGCAAGGTTGCTGCCTATGAACCCAGCGGCTCCCGTGAGCAGGTAGGTCTGTGGATGCATGGTAAAACCGCCGCCTTTGTTTGGTGTGGCATTACAGAGGATATTGTAGCATGGAAGGGGCGCGGCCGGAAGAAAAAAATCATTGAGGAGAAAACGGGAAGTCGGAGGGGTCAAGGAAGTCGGAGAAGTCAGAGGGGTCAGACCTACACATTTGACATATTCACATATTTCACACAATTGACACAATTAGGAAGTCGGAGGGGTCAGACTGTTTTTTGAAAAGTCATACAAAGAAAACGGAGGGGTCAGACCTACACAATTGACATATTCGCATATTTTACACAATTAAGTAGCCCTGCGTGTCCCTTATGCTGTATTGGCAACCTGATTTCAAATTTGCACAAAATATTATAGAAGGAAGGTGTAATTATGTTTTTTGACACAAACAGGAGAGAATTAAAATGGGATGAATTTCTTGATTATTATGAACTGTATTATTTTATTAACGATAAGCCCAAACTGTTCAAATGTAAAAAGAGAGATTTAACCCAAACAAGCAAATTCGTAGAGGATAACATTGAGAACATCCTGAAGAATGGGTTAGATCCGGAAGACATTATTTTGGTAATAGCGTGGAAATTGGGAATGATAGATCATTATAAATCTGACGAGTGTAATTGGATTATTTACAGAAATAACTTTTCCAAGAATATGATCTATAAGAGATATAGCGAAGTTAGGCTATCACCGATGGTAAATTTTATCAAGGATAATTTTAAGGAACTTAATGATTTGGCCGGAAGTGAACCCTATTCTTTGTTCAAAAAATTATGTGAAAATAGAGTAAAGGGATTTGGTTCAACTTATATTATAAACCTAGTCTTTTTCTTCACAGGTGGAAGGATGCCAATTTACGACAAGTTTGTCAAGATGGCTCTTTGGGCATTTGAAAACAATCTAATGCCTGATACGGGAGAGGTTATCAAAGTAAAAGAAATACCAGGACTCAATTATCTACCAAAAGATATTGATAAAGCGTGGAATTACTATCAAAATTATATTGTTGATTTAAAAAGAGTTTCTAATTCTGATTTTATTACCAGAAAGGTCGACCGTGCTTTATGGGTTTATGGTCATGGTTTTGAGACTGACATAAAGAAGAAGTCCAGGTAGGAAGTCAGAGGGGTCAGACCTAAAGTCAGAGGGGTCAGACCTACACAATTGACATATTCACATATTTCGCACAATTGACACAATTAAGAAGAAGTCAGATGGGTCGCTAGGGGAAGTCGGAGGGGTCAGACCTACACAACTTAGAAGAGTCGGAAGGGTCAGACCTACACAATTGACAGAATGGCTGGTTGCGATGGGACCGCTATAGACTAAGGTAACGGAGGTGAAATTATGAATAGGTTTCCAATTCAGAAAAAAATAGTATATCCTCCAGAAAATATAAAAATATTGTGTAAGGCAATCAAGAATCACGGCGACGTTAGTAAATGTTACGAAGAAAACTTTAATAACTACAGTGAATTACATAAAGCGCTAGATCCTATCTTAAAGATTAGAGCAAAGCAAATGGAAATTCCCGAAGTTGAAAATATTGAGAAATTTATGGAATTATCATCTGAGCAAAGTATGTGTTTAATGAAAGTTGAACTTGATGCATCTGTAGAATCTTTGATAGACCTATCAATTCGCAAACTATCAAAGTTAACCGATGCGATGTATATTCAAAAAAAGTAGAGAGTCGGAGGGGTCAGACCTACACAATTTACAAAATCATTGGGGTCAGACCTACACATTTGACATATTCACATATTTCACACAATTAATACAATTAAGAAGAAGTTGGATTTGGGTCGTTAGTGTCAAATTAAGTTCGCAATTTAATTAGGACTCTATTAACCTACGCAGCTCTTGATGATAGCCAGTATGCCTCATTCTCCGTCATCCCCGTATGCTTTCGAGCGGGGATCCAGGTCCACTTAAAACCTTCTAAAATTATACTAAAATACCAAATTCAGATTGTTTTGTCTACTTCTCTTTTAAAGCTTTAAGGATGGCTTCAGGCGTTATGGGCAGACGACGCACTCGCACCTTGGCGGCAGCAAATATTGCGTTGGCCACAGCCGGGGCCACAGGAGGTACGCCGGGTTCTCCAAGCCCGCCCATAGGAGCATCGCTTTCTATGAAGCGCACGTTAACCTCAGGTGCCTCATGGATCCTCAAAAGGTCGTAATTGTCGAAGTTAGAAGTGATGACTTTGCCGTCTTTGAATGACACGGCCTCTTTGAGTGCTGCGGAGAGCCCCATGAGCACGCCTCCCTCTATCTGGGCCCTCGCGGTATCGGGATGGACCACCTTACCGCAGTCTACCGCGCAAAAGATGCGGTGGACCTGCACCGTTCCCTTCCCCTCGTCGACGGAAACCTCAGCAACTTCTGCCACATGAGTGCCGAAGCAAAAATGATACGCAAGTCCACGCCCCATGCCTTCGGGTAGGGGCTTACCCCACCCGCAATCTTCCGCCACCGCCTTAAGCAGCCTCTGAGCTCGGGAATTTCCCTCCAAAAGCTTGAGACGAAATTCCAATGGATCTTTATCCGATGCATAAGCCAGCTCATCGACGAAGCACTCCACGGTGAAGGCGTTATGAGAACTGCCCACCGAACGCCAAAAACCCACCGGCACGGGTGCTTCAAAGGGCACGTAACACACCCTGAAGTTGGGTACCCGGTAGTCCATATTGACGAGCCCTTCGACAGCCGGCGGGTCGATTTCGCCTGACATCTCCTGTGGGCGAACGCGAGCGTAAATGGAGGGCGCGACTATTTTGTGGTCCCAGGCGATGAGGTTTCCATTGGCATCCAAGGCCCCCACGGCTGAAGTTGCGTTGACCGGGCGGTAGAAGTCGTTTTTGAAATCTTCCTCTCGTGTCCATATGAGTTTGATTGGTTTGCCGACGAGTTTTGAGATTTCTACGGCCTCGCGGATGAAATCAACCTCAAACCTCCTGCCGAAGCCTCCTCCGAGGTAGGTCGTGTGGATAAAAACCTGATCCATTTTGAGTCCTGCGGCTTCTGCAGCTACGATGCGAGATAGGCTCTGTGCTTGTGTTGGTGCCCAGACGTCGCACCTGTCTTCTTTGACGTAAGCTAGAGCGTTCATAGGCTCGAGGGGCACATGTGAGAGATAGGGAAGGATATACGTGGCTTCCACTTTTTTGTGCGCACCGGGGATAGCTTCATCGACAGAACCTTCGTTCTTGGCGATGACTCCGCCGGACTTAAGATGCTCCATGAGCGCATTGTTCAGGTAATCGTCATCCCATTGGGACCAGTCGCCATCGCTCCACTCGACTTCCAAGGCCTTGCGTCCCTTCCATGCCGCCTCGATGGAATCGGCGCATACAGCGATTCCCCTAGATATCGGAACTACCGATTGTACTCCCGAAATGCCAGTGGCCTTCTCGACATTGTAAGATATGAGCTTGGAGCCGTAAGCCGGTGGGCGCACCACCGAAGCGTAGAGCATCTCGTCGTGAAAGGAATCTATGCCGAAACGCGTCCTGCCGTTTACTTTATCGGGTATGTCTATGCGAGGAATGACCTTGCCTATAAGGGCGAGTTCCTCATCGCCCTTGAGGGGCGGGTCCTGAGGCACGTCAAGGGTCGAAGCCTTCGGTATGAGTTCGCCGAAAGAGATGGCACGCCCCGTTGGTTTATGAAAGATCATACCGTCAGAGGCGGAACATTCACCTTCGGGCACCCCCCACGACTGCGCTGCAACCTCGATGAGCATAGTTCTCGCCGCCGCCGCGAGTTTCCTCAAAGGGACAAATAGGTTTCGAACAGATGAGCTGCCGCCGGTTATCTGCATGCCTTGTATGGGATCTTTGTAGTTATCGCCGGCGACGGCAAACTCTACCCGCACTTTCCCCCAGTCGGCACCCAATTCATCGGCCACTATCATGGGAAGGGACGTCACGACGCCTTGTCCCATTTCGGATTTTGGTATGACTACCGTTACGATGCCGTCGGGTGAGATCTTTATCCATGGATCTTTTGTCTTTGCTATCGCGAACGTGCTGCCAGGAGGAGTCGGCAAAAGCCCGATGTAAAGACCTTCCGTATCGGTAAACTTGCTAAATTTGCTCGAAGGAACACCCTTAAAAGGCGGTAAATTGCCCTCTGCGGCCCGGTGGATCGCTCGCTTTATGCGCTGGTAGGTGCCGCAGCGGCAGAGTACTCCTCGCATGGAGCGCTCTATGTCGGCATCGCTTGGGTTCGGGTTTTCCGAAAGGAGGGCTACGGCTTGAACAATCTGTCCCGGCTGACAATATCCACACTGAGGTACTTGTTCGGCGATCCAGGCTCTTTTTAACGGGTGATCCTCGGGGATGCCTTCTATGGTGACGATCTTTTTCCCCTGGGCCTGTTCTGCCGACATTTGGCAGGAACGCCTGGCCTTGCCGTCTACGAGTACCGTGCACGTCCCGCATCTGCCTATGCCGCAGCCGTATTTAGTTCCGGTGAGCCCCAGATGCTCCCTTATGATCCATAGAAGCGATGTATCGGGCTCGACGTCCATGTTATGCATCTTTCCGTTTATCTCTAAAGTTACGTTGATCACAATCGACGCCTCCTCTTCTCTAAATTTTCTAAAATCCTTCCTTTATAGAAATCATATCACTTCTGGGGAATTGGCGTTAGCCGTTTGAGCGAAATTGTGCTTTGCAATTTTTGGGACGGAGCCTTTATAATTGCAATAAAGCAAGTGACAGAGCACATCGGAGGGGTCAGACCTACACATTTGACATATTCACATATTTCACACAATAGACAGTCGGAGGGGTCAGACCTACACATTTGACATATTCACATATTTCGCACAATTGACACAATTATCAACGCCGGGATAAAAATGACCGAAACGCCGGTTGAAATTTGACCCTGCCACACTATTTTGCAACCGTGGGAAAGTGCTTTCAACCAGATATTTTCTATGCCTTACAGATCTTTGCCGGTGGGAAATGCTCGACAAAAACAGAGTCGTCCTCGAAGACCCCGCTTCGGGGATATTGATAGTTGCATAATTAGGAACAGCCAACAACATAATGACCAGCATTTGAAATAAGTCAACGATTTGTTGACTATACTGGTCAACTTCGCATATAATGCAATTGAGAGTAGGAACACTATTTCCAGGGGGGTGAAATCTATGTATGCTAAAAATTTTAAACAGGTTGGCAAGAACATCTCCATGGTAATGGAGCAACGCGGGATGACGCAGCAGAACCTCGCCGATAGGCTCGGTATCTCAAAACAAGTTATGAGTAAAATCATCAAAGGAAATAAAGCCATTAATGTGACGGAACTTTCGCAGATCGCGTCCATTCTTGCCAGCACAACTGACTTGCTGCTTACCGTCAAAAGCAATACGATCAGCAATGAGCTTGGTTGTGCCTTTATGGGCATGATCAAAGATGATGAAACTCGCGCAAAAGTTGAGCTTCTTAGAAACGCGATCGATCAGATCTATTTGCTGGAGGAACTGGTTAATGAGTGAGACAAAGCAAATAGTCCGACTTTCCAGCGATGAGATAACCGATATTCAACGACAAGCACTCGCAAAATTGGGTGAATGCAGAAAAATACAGGATGTGATCGGGACTCAGATTTTTTCAATATTGAGTCTGCATGCGCGTGTATTCTATTATCCGCTAGGTAAGTCAGGACCGTGGGGTATAACTTATATGTGGGGTATGGATAGTGATGTTCTTGCTGAAAAACCGTTTGTCGCAATCAACACTTCTATTCCGGTTGACGCACAGGTGTTTGCCGCAGCACATGAGTTGTATCATATCTGGTGTGATAAAAAGGCGGAAGCTATACCAGGGTCAATCCTTGCAGAAACCGACGAGCATGGTACCCAACTGGACGTTTCTGAGCTGAAAGCAAATCGCTTTGCGGCGGAGTTCTTGGTCGAGGAGAACATGCTTCGGCAGGAGATGCGCATATATACGATAACGCCACATAAGATCAGTGTGAAAGACATTCTCCAACTTGCCTCATTGTTTACCGTACCCTATAAGACTATGGTGAAGCGGCTACACGAGATAGAAGCTATAACCCAGGATGAGCGCGAACAGTATCTGACAAAAACCGAAAGCAACATAGAGCAGTTGCGCAAGAGATATTCTTTTCCAGTTCCTGAAGCCGATAACAGAATAGCCTTAGATAATCTTGTAGAACTAGCTTTGGCAACTTACGAGAAGAAAAGGATCTCCTATGAAAAGTTGCAGTATTTACTTTCCATGAGCAATCTAGAACCAAGCGACGTTGGCATAACAAAGCCACAGGGTTTTATTCCTCCAAGCGATAATGAACTTGATGACATCATGGAGGAATGAGCATGCTGGAACAAATGATTATTGACGCCGATTTGTGCATCAAGCTAGGCAGCAGTGATAAGTACCATTTTCTTCTAGATGTTCTTCCTATCGTAGCAAAGAAGATTTACATGCATTCTCACGCATTTGATGAAGTAAGGGATCCGATGAGTGCGCACAGACAATTGATGAATTTGGTGTCAGAGGGTACTGTTTTCATCGTGAACGAAACAGAACTTGATCCGAAGGAAAGAACTGTTTATGACATGACTTATAATCAATTGGCGGCTGTGATGATTGACCCTCGAAAGCCTAACAAGAACAAGGGCGAGACCTGCTCACTGGCATACGCGAAGGTCAAAGATATCCCGATATTCGCTACGGATGAGTGCGATTTACAACCGATTATCGATAAGCTGCTCAACACGGGCATGAACGACATTCATTGTCTGCGAATCATTGACATCATTAACATGGCGAAGAATGGGCAGATCAGCTTATCGCGTAAAAGCTCAAAATTGATCTGGGTGATCTCAGGAAAGAACAAAGATGATTTTGACCTCTCTGTATGGCCAATTTTATGATGAAGAACCAAGGAAGAAGTCGAAGAAGTCAGACCTACGCAGCTTCCTGATGCCGGTCTCGAAGGTCTGTAGAAGTCGGAGGGGTCAGACCTATAGAGAAGTCGGAGGGGTCAGACCTACAGAGAACGAAGAAGTCAGACCTACACAGCTTCCTGATGCCTGTCTCGAAGGTCTGTGTAATGCAGAATAGAAATACCGGGTATTATCACGGCACAGACAAGCCGTCCGTCTTCCCCGATATCCGTGATCGTTTCAACATCAACCTTGAAATACCGTACTGCTTGGCTAAGCTCCTTTGCTTCAGCTACTCCGTTTTGTCCCGAACTGTTATAATTCCCTTGTGTCATGTCTTCTGCCTGCGTTAACAGGCAGCCATGCTGTTTTGGGGAATAGAAATTCAAGTCTTAGAAGAACGTCATGTGGGGGGCTGTGTCCTGTCTCTATGTCGCAGATTGCTGTTTTGTTCAGTCCTACTGCATCGCCGACATATTGATATATAATTCCAAGAAAAGGAGGCTTAACGATGGAACCTTATATTCCCCATCTTTTGCCGTTACAAGGAATAGATGCCAATAGGTTTTTGTCCAGAGAATACAGAGTACAACTCGTTCGCAATATATGATTCAAATCCTGGACGCGCTATTTGCGCAGCCAATTTTTAAGTCCGCCGATTTTACCACAAGGACTGGCATAGCCAGATTAACTGCGGCAGGATACATTCGTCAATTAAGAGAAGCCGGTATTCTAAAAGAGCTGGCGCCAAGGAGCGGAAGCAGAGGAAGTGTATTTTGTTTTCCCGAATTGCTGAATGTAATAGAAGGTAAAAGAACATTTTAATTTTTTGTGTAACTTCGGTCATACATAAATCTTTTTTTGTATGATATTTATGATTCCATGCTACATAAATTATTTTAGAGAAAGTCGGAGGGGTCAGACCTACATAACTTACAAAATGGCCCAGTTGTTACTGTAGATGCCCGTCCAACGCATTCTGCCTTTCTTTATCGAGTTCATCAAGCCTTGACTTCTTTTCGAAAACGGAAAACGGTGGGGTCAGACCTACACATTTGACATATTCACATATTTCGCACAATTGACACAATTAAGAGAAAACGAAGAAGTCAGACCTACACAGCTTCCTGATGCCGGTCTCGAAGGTCTGTGTAATGTAGAATAGAAATACCGAGTATTATCACGGCACAGTCAAGCCGTCCATCTTACCCGATATCCAGGATCGTTTCAACATCAACCTTGAAATACCGTACTGCTTGGCTAAGCTCCTTTGCTTCAGCTACTCCGTTTTGTATCGAACTGTTATAATTCCCTTGAGAGAAACATGTGTCAAAGAACTGTGATCAAGGGAAGGGAGCAAGAATATGTCTAGCCTTTGCTCCTTGACACTTCCTATAAAAACAGATAATATTCATTTAAATGAATATTCAATAAAAAGGATATTCTCCCCGGAGGAAAAGGGATGGCTGAAGATCAATGCAAGGTCATTTATTCTTCAAGTTTTGTAACATGGCTTAATTCTTTATCTGCTGATGATCGCACCAGTATAGTCGCGTTTATCAGATTATTAAGGGAGCATGGAGTGGCTCTTGCCGGTTCATATTCAAAACCGTAAAAGGGTCAAAAATTCATAGTTTACGTGAACTCAGAAAAGTATTAAATGGCAGGAAAATTCGGATCCTATACGCTTTTGACCCGCTGCGACGCGCAATTATACTGACAGGCGGAGATAAGACTAACGACAAGCAGTGGTATGAAAAAAACATAGCGATAGCGGAGAGAGAATGGAGCAAATGGCTAAAAATAGATTTCAAATAGGGCAGAGGACCTTGTTATGTGAGGAGGAGTATTTATGGAAACAGTATTGATGGATAAAAATCATATATTTACTGATGATAGATCTTTAAAAATGTCTGAAGGATTTATCTCTTCAGATGAATATGAAGAAAAGCTTGCTGAGGAAGAACAGACAACAATTCAAGAAAAAGCAAGAGAAATGTATACAGAACTCAAACTTGAGCAGCTGCGCAGGCAATTTAGAGTTTCTCAGAAAGAACTTGCAGGGAAAATGCAGATAACACAGTCTCAAGTTTCAAAAATTGAAAATAATCAAAATTTAGAAATAAGGACATTAAGACGATTTCTCAACAATTTAGGGCTTGAGATGGTCATTTATGCAAAAAAAGAAGATGGGGCCTTGATACCAATAACAAAACATAAATAGGACCAATGAAGGCTGTAAACATTTGAAAAGAGCGGCGAGGAACTTGCCCCGGGAAACGCTGGCGGAGCCAGCGGGAAGAGGCAAGAAACACGCCGGGAAGTGACGGACTTAAGTCCGTCGGGAAGTGCGGTTTGGGAGAGCCAGAGGGGTCAGACCTACACAATTGACTTATTCGCATATTTCACATAATTAACACAATTAAGAGAAAACGAAGAAGTCAGACCTACATAACTTACAAAATGGCCTGGTTGTTACTGTAGATGCCCGTCCAACACTTTCTGCCTTTCTTTATCGAGTTCATCAAGCCTTGACTTCTTTTCAGCTATTAGGTTCTCATACTCAAACACTTTTTCCACAATTTCACGCTGTTTTTCAATAGGTAGGGCAGAGGGGTTTCAGGATATTTCCGCTTTCGTCCGTGGTTTTTCTTGTCAGTGCGATCCGATTTCTTAGTGACATAGGATAGAGAGGCTTTTCGAAGTTTTCTGGCGGCATAGCCGGCGTCAGCGCCATCCATTATCCCTCTTTTCGTGCTTCTTCTAGGGATATCTTCAAGTACATTTTTGTTTTGACGCAACGATGTGTTTTTGAGTACTTTTTTAATGACGCAATGCGTTATCTTGGACAGCAGTGCACGCATGTATTATAATCAAGTCATGACCAAGGCAAAGGATTCACTTAAAAGTTTGCGTGTTATTGTTTTAATATTTGCCTTCTGGTCGATGTGAGTTAGTAATTGTTAACATTAACATTAAGGAAGGGGGTTTATACAAGGAGAAATAAATAGCCAACGATTTCAGTTTTTAGCGGAAAAAGGTTCGAAAATACATTGTTTGACGAAATAATCAGGGGAATGTTCTTTTGCTTAGGGGGAGGTGGATAGCGCGTGAAAGAGAGAGAAAGTCTGGCTACCAGGCTTGGTTTTATCCTTGTTTCGGCGGGTTGCGCTATAGGACTCGGAAATGTATGGCGTTTCCCCTTCATTACGGGACGATATGGCGGGGCTGCGTTTGTTATCATTTATCTTTTGTTTTTAGTCATATTGGGTCTTCCCGTTATGATTGCGGAATTTGCCATGGGAAGAGCGAGCAGACGTAACCTTGCGGGGGCAATGAAGGTGTTGGAACCCAAGGGCTCTAAATGGCACATATATGGTTATATCGGAGTTCTGGGTAACCTTATACTAATGATGTTTTATACGGTTGTTTCGGGGTGGTTTTTTGCCTACCTGCTCCGGTTTTTGACCGGACGAATGGAAGGCTTGTCTCCCGAAGAGGTGGGAGCAGCTTTTGGAGGTTTTTTGGGCAACACACCCGAATTGCTGTTATGGACCATTTTGGTTATCGTCTTGGGTTACGGTGTTTGTGCCATGGGGTTGCGGTCGGGCGTGGAAAGGGTAGTTAAATTTATGATGTCGGGCCTTTTCCTTTTGATGATACTCCTTGCTGTCCGAGCTATTACGCTACCGGGTGCTGAAGAGGGATTGGCTTTTTACCTCAAGCCCGATTTCAGCAAACTCACGTGGGAATCTGTTTATGCCGCAATGAGTCAGGCCTTCTTTACGCTGAGTCTGGGGATAGGAAGTATGCTCATTTTCGGTAGTTATATCGGCAAGGAGCGCTCCCTGGCCGGAGAATCTGTGTACGTATTCCTCCTTGACACGGCTGTTGCGTTGTTGGCAGGGTTTATCATCTTCCCGGCCTGTTTTGCCTTTGGTGTGGATCCCGGCGCAGGTCCAGGTCTTATTTTCGTGTCGCTTCCGAACATATTCAATGAAATGGCGGCCGGACGCTTCTGGGGTTCTCTTTTTTTCCTGTTCATGGTGTTCGCTACTATGACTACTGTCATAGCGGTTTTCGAGCATTTGGTCGCGTTTTGTATGGATGAGTGGAATTGGGGCAGAAAAAAGACAAGCGTCGTACTTGGGATCATAACTTTCGTTGCAGCTATTCCGTGTGCCCTTGGCTTTGGTCCCTGGAGCGGGTTTGCCCCCTTTGGGCCGGGAACGGGAGTGCTTGATCTAGAAGATTTCATAGTAAGCTTCAACTTGCTTCCAATAGGTTCACTCCTGTTTATCATTTTCTGCACTACGAGGTACGGATGGGGATGGGATAACTTCATCAAAGAAGCCAATACCGGAGAAGGACTTAAGTTCCCTGTTTGGCTTCGTCTTTACGTGACTTACGTTTTGCCCCTTTTGGTCTTTGCCTTGCTAATTTTGGGCTATATAGACTTCTTCTCCTAAAAAGGAGAAGTCAGAGGAGAAGTCAGAGGAGAAGTCAGAGGGGTCAGACCTACAAATTGACAGAATGGCTGGTTGCGATGGGGTCCTCTGCCGTACAGTTTTACATCCCCATAAAAGCACAGCGGACCGGTGGATATAGACCTGCTTTGCAGCGTATCTGAACAAGAGGCCGCCACTGCGCTTTCTGAGGAAAATTTTACTGTGTTTAAAAAGTTGGATATTAATTTTTCTAAAGGTAGTTATTTTCTTCTTCTAACCTTACTCAAATCAGATACTATGGTATTCCTGATAAAGTCAACTTTTGACCCGACCTGTGGATCGTTTGCCGACAGAGACAGGAAGTGTCTTGTGAATGCTGCAAACACTGCAAGGAAGCCGCCTAATAGAGTCGCCAGGACAACTATCTTTTTCCTCTGCGGTTTTGACCTTATCTCCGGATATGTCGGGGGGCTGAGGAGCTGGATGACTACGGGATCCTGGGCCTCTCTTATTTTTGCGGTCTCATATTGACGGAGGAGTATTGAGACAAGGCTCTCCCTGAATTTGTATTCACGGAAGAGAGCGGCATATTTGAGCGAGGATTCTGTGATGTTTTTTATCTCACCTGTCCCAGATGAAGCATTCAGCATCCCCTTGTTTGCCTCAAACTGTTTTTTGATGGCGTTGTATTCAGCCTGGAGCTGCTTGAGCTTCGGGTTTGCCTCTGTTGCGAACCTTCTTGCCGCTTTGATCTCTATCTCCTTTGCGACCATTCGTGCCTGGAGTGATCCCAGTGATCCGATGTCGGATGGCGTTCCGCTGGGGGAACTCATGCCTGTGTCTTTCAAAAACGCGGAGAGGTTATTTTCCGCATCTGTCAAAGCCTTGCCGTTTTCCTTCAATTGTTCTTCGATAAACAGCCTTTGTTTTGCGGAAGGGGTGACAGCAACATCCTGCATCACGTCAAGTGTCTCGTCAAAGACAGACTGCGCAAGCTGAACGGCCATCTCCGGGGATGTGTCCGATACGGATACGGAAATGATCCCGCTCTTCTTATCTGCCGCCGACTGGATCTGCTCCGATAAAGCCGCACGCACTATCGTGCGCATTTTAGGTTCCTTCTCTCCGTCAGAAGAGAAGATGCCTTTCACAGCTCCGATCAAACTGAAACCTTCAGGTTCCCTCGTCAGAAGCCCGTTCTTGTCGATGACCCTGTCAAGCACGATCGTGCTCTTTGTTATCCCAACAACAGTATCCCCCTGAGAAGCCCCAAAGCCTCCCGCAAGTTCCCCAAGCCCAGTAGCAGCAAGCATGGCAACAGCCCCGGACTTTCCATCTCCCCCCGGAGGCATGATCTGCAATGTGCTCTTATAAACCGGAGTAGCCAATAAAGAATAAATGATAGCCAGCACCGCGAAGAGGGAGGTGAATTTTATTATAAACCAGCGTTGCTGGACCAGAATTACCAGAAGATCCAGTAGGGAGACTTGATAAATGTTGGTGTTGTTTGTCGGGTTAGAGTTGTTGTCCATGTTAAGCTCCTTCTGTGACGCAGCAAAGCTGCGATCTTCTGGTAATTCTTTTGTCAAACAATCGTCTAACAATTGTCAAACGGTAGTCAAACAATTGTAAAATATAAAAGCTCGTGAAACTGTAGTCAAACAGTTGTCCAACAATCAATTGTAAAAATATAAAAGTTCGTCAAACAATCGTCAAACAGTAGTCTAACAATAGTCAAGCAGTTGTTTGAAGATTATAAATACTGAAAAATTATTATGTTTACGCCTTTTAATTAATATTAATATTTTTTTTATGGTTCTCACGATTGTTTGACGACTGTTAGACTATCGTTAGACCATGCTTTTTTACCACTGTTTGACGATCGTTAGACGATAGTTGGACCATGATTCTTTTACCACCGTTTGACTACCGTTTGACGATAGTTTGACAGGCGGCCTTGCGGCCCGTGGGCTGATGGCCGCAGCTAATCCGTTATGTTGTTGATCGCTGCTACTCCCAGCGCGAATTTGTAGAGGATGTCGGCTATGTTCATTGTGTTGCGCATGGTCGGGACGAAGTTGACCTTTTCGGGTACTACTATGAAGTCACCCTCTTCTATTATTCTTGGTTTGTTGCCAGCCAGGGCTCTTACTGTTGAGCCGTCGGCCTTCATTATATATGTTCTCTTCGGGTTGGCTGAGATGCTGTAACCGCCGGCCATCTTGACGTATGCGTTGAAGGGCTGGCCTTCCCTGTAGACGAATGCCGCAGGGGTGAGGACGGAGCCGATGACCTGGACTGTTCCCGGTTTGTGCGGAATGTGGAGGCGGTCTCCCTCTTCAAGTGTAACGTCGAAGGGGCTGCCCTTAAGCAATCTGTAATCTTCGGGAAGCGTGATTACAAGCCTTCCCGATGCCTTTATGCTCTTGACCGCTTCAAGGTATCTGCTCTTCATGCCCATGCTCTCTTTTGCGTATGCAACGTCACCCGTTCCTGTGGATGTCGCGACTGCCTGATTCCCCGCGTATACGATCTCTTTTTCGAGTGTTTTTACCATTTCGTCTATCTGCTTCTGCTGATCGACCCTGACGCTTTCTCTGAGCAGAACAGCTCCGCGTGTGAATGCGTCATCTGCGTAACCGCCCGCTCTTTCAAGCAGGGATGACAGTTTTTCGCCCCTCTTTACAGCGTAGTTGCCGGGGTAGAGGACCCTTCCTGTAATGTTCGCGCTCCTGTAGATGTTCCAGTCGGGTACTGTACGGACAAATAGGTAGTCATCCCGATGAAGGACGAATCGTGAATTTCCTTTTTCAGCCTCTTTGAGATCCAGCTTGATCCTTGTGGTGACGGGGCCCTCCGGGCTGACCTCGACCCTGGTGAGTTCTCCCTCTGTTGCCGCAGTGTAGAGAAGTCCGCCTGCACGGTTGAGTATTTCTGTAAGGGTAGTCACTCCGGGTTCGATGGGGTAGACGCCCGGCTGTATGACGGCTCCGGCGATCCTGACGTTGTATACTCCGCCCGGGACAGCGAATATCTTGAGAAGGTCGCCGTCTTTGAGAATCTGGACATTGGCAGCGGGGGAGTTTAGGTCAGATTCGAAAGCTGTCCTGTATGAGTTGTGCTCAACACGGACAAGCTGGATGCGTCCTTTGTAGGCTCCGGCTGTGAGGCCGCCCGCCAGTGAAATTACATCGCCGAGTTTGTTTTCCTTGCCTTTAAGTTCATATATGGCAGGCCTTTTGACATTTCCGGCGACTGCCACAAGGGGTCCGACTGTCGGGACGAATATAACATCTCCCTCAGCAAGTCTGGTGTCTCCCTTTCTCTCTCCTTTGAGCAGGAGATTGTAGACGTCCAGTGTCGCTATTTTTTTGTTGCCGCGCTTGACCTCTATCGCCCTCATAGATCCGGAAAGCGACGGGCCTCCCGCATGAGACAGGACATCTATAAGAGTTGCCATTGATGATATGGCGTATGCTCCGGGACGTGCAGCATGCCCCGTAACGTATACTGTGATCGTGTGGAGCTTGCCCATGGTCACGTTAAGTTCAAAATCGTTGAGAATCCTTCTGTACGCGTTATCAATAGTCTGCTGAAGTTCTGAGAAAGTCAGTCCCGCGGCTGCTATCGGTCCAGCCTGGGGCAGAGTCAGGTTCCCGTCCCTGTCCACGACCAGGTTTGCACGGATCTCGCTGTATCCCCACAGGTTGATCTTGACCTCGTCACCGGGAGCCACGACATAGTTGGGGCCTACCGGAGCATAAGCAAGAGTATCTGTCCTTTTTGTTCTGAAGAAATCCGAGCCGAAGCGTATGAGCCTGTCACGCAGGTTGTTGAACATGCTGCTCCCCTTGACCTCTCTTGGGTCAAGGCGGGGGGAAGTCGTTACTGCCGCATCCGGCGCGGAGGTCGTTCCAAGTTTATCATCATCGTTTATGGTCTCATCTACTACTATAGGTTCTGTAGAAGCCTGATCCTCGATATCCGGGAAATCCGCAGTTGTCTCTGTGTCCCCGTTTATCCCGGTATCCGCGTCACCGTCTCCCGGAAATCCCACTCCGTTTCCCTCCCCGTTCATGCTTAAAGCCTCCGCCGCAGCCTGAACAGCGGCCGCAGATCCGGTTGGCTGAGCGTATGCAGTGAGCGGCGAAAATATAGAGAATAGGTAGAGTGCGAGGATGAAGACGGATAGTTTTTTATTTTTTCCCATATTGTGAGAACCCCCGATTGAATGAAAAAATGCAGCTGAGCTGTAGCTGAGCGGTT
>DIWR01000022.1 GCA_002428495.1 Synergistaceae bacterium UBA6101 | reverse complement strand
CCATAAGGTAATCGCCTTTGCCTATAAGGCTGAATACACCTTCGATAACATCCACGCAATGGGGCATGTCCATTACGCCTGCCTCGATAAGGTCCTTCTGTGACAACAATAGTGTCTTTACTTCCTGTCCTGCCATTTCTGATGCGCCTCCTGTTAGGTGTGTTGATTGACCTTTATTGTTGGTAATTTTTGAAAATACTGTAAATAGATGTTGCTTGCTCACAGTCTACGAGGTAAAATTGTATATGTAAAATTAATAAATTTAATGACAACAATAAATAATTTTAATAGGTGATTATATGGAACTTAGGACTGTTGAAACTTTTATCAAGCTGGTAGAAATGGAAAACTTCTCGCGGACAGCAGAATGGCTTGGTTACTCCCAGCCAACAGTAACTATCCATATCCAGCAACTAGAAAGTGAACTTGGATTCCAACTTTTTGAGCGGATCGGGAAAAAAGTCATCTTAACCAACCTTGGAAAACTTTTTCTTTCCAAGGCAAGAGAAATGCAAAAAATTGAAGAGCAGATGCTGCATTTAGGCAAGGTTGGTAAAGAAGTCAGTGGATCGTTAAGGATAGGCAGTATAGAATCATTGATAAATCCTTACTCAGCAAACTTGATAAATCACTTTTACAGACGTTACCCGAAAGTGAAATTAGAAATAATTACCTCACATACAACCGAATTGTTACAGATGATAAAACAAAACACCTTAGACATCGCGATTGGTTTTGGCAATAAAATAGTTGACAGGGAATGCTCTATTGTTTATGCCAGACCTTATAGACTCTCTTTTGTCGCCCCCCCTGATGATGAATTTGCAGGACCAAGACAAATAGAACTGAGCCAAGTCCTTTCACGTCCATTGCTGTTAACAGAACGAAGCAGCATTTACAGGCAAGAATTAGAAGATATGGCAGCAAACGTCGATGCGGTAATCTCACCAATAATTGAGATCGATAATACAATGGTACTTCTGGAACTAGTGCAAAGAGGTTTAGGCATAAGTTTTCTGCCAAATTACATCTTTGAAAAAAGCCTTTTTGAAAACAAACTTTCGATTCTTGACGTAAAGGGCTGTGACCGAAATTACTGGTGTCAGATATTTCATCACCGTAACAAGTGGGTATCACCGCCAATGCAAGCTTTCATTGAAATGGTGATTGGGTCATCCTCTAATAAAAATCCAGAAAGTTATGGGAAGGCAATTTTTTAATCTAAGGGTTTGTTTTTCTTGAAACGTTGATCTTCATCCGTATTAGTCATCGTTCTTAACTAGAACTACGATCCTCGCATCTATTTCATCCTGCTGGTCTTGATTTTGTACGATGAGACGATCTTTTCGACCAGCTCAATTTGGATATTGTTGTCGTTATCGACAAACTTTGGTTTATTGGGGAGGCTGAATGCGGCGCCGTTCAGCCAGGGTACTTTGGGATATGCCTCAAAGATCTTATCAGCGCACAGTCGTGGAACAAAGTGCCGAGGTGGGACTGTGATGTGAAAATTGCAACTCCCCCGGCAACGACTGACCATCCTTGGCAATAAACCGAACATCCTGACTCCAGCCCAGCATCCCCGGATGCCCGCAAAGCCCTATCATCCCATATTCCCTGAATCTGGCCCCCATGAAGATGACCATAAAGGAGTACTTTGAAAAATCATACTTCTCCGGAGGTAATTTTTTATGATGAGAATTGATAAGCTTTTTTCAGACTGGTCAATCAGGGCTTGCTTTCTAGTTCTTAAAGCTGTGGACAGGGGCGGGGATGCGGCCACCGCGCCTGATGAAATCCTCGCAGCTGAACTGATTTACGGGCATTATCGGGGCATAACCGAGCAGTCCTCCGAAAGTCACTGTTTCTCCGACCTTTTTGCCGTAAACGGGGATCAGCCTCACGGCTGTGGTTTTGTTGTTTATCATTCCGATCGCCATCTCATCTGCGATTATCCCGGATATCGTGTCGGGAGAAGTGTCTCCCGGTATTGCTATCATGTCCAGCCCAACGGAGCAGACACATGTCATCGCCTCAAGTTTTTCAAGTGTCAGGGCTCCGGCCTCTACTGCCTCTATCATTCCATGGTCCTCGCTGACGGGGATGAATGCGCCGCTCAGTCCTCCGACATAGGAAGAGGCCATTATGCCTCCCTTTTTGACGTTATCGTTAAGCATGGCAAGCGCAGCTGTCGTTCCGGGAGCTCCTGCATGTTCGAGCCCCATCATCTGGAATATTTCAGCAACGCTGTCACCTACGGCAGGAGTGGGCGCAAGCGAAAGGTCGATGATCCCAAAGGGGACTCCCAGGCGTGAGGCAGCTTCCTTCGCAACAAGCTGGCCGACCCTGGTTATCTTGAATGCAGTCCTTTTGATCGTCTCGCAAAGGGTTTCAAAGTCTTCTTCATATACTGATTCCAAAGCTCTCTTTATGACTCCCGGGCCGCTTATCCCCACATTTATTGCACAATCCGTCTCTCCTACCCCATGGAAGGCCCCTGCCATAAAGGGGTTGTCTTCAACGGCGTTGCAGAAGACCACTAACTTCGCGCAGCCAAGCGAATCCCGGTCTCTTGTCAGAAATGCAGTCTCCCTTATTATTTCACCAATCTTTGCAACAGCGTCCATATTTATTCCTGAGCGTGTTGAAGCCAGGTTTATCGACGAACATACCCGTTCTGTAACGCTCAAGGCTTCCGGTACCGAGTCTATGAGCATCCTGTCTGCCCCTGTCATGCCCTTATGGACCAGCGCGGAAAAACCTCCAATGAAGTTCACTCCGACTTCTTTTGCGGCGTTGTCGAGAGTTTTTGCGATCTGAACATAGTTAGAAGTTTTGCAGGCTGCCGCAGCAATGGCCACCGGCGTTATCGAGATACGTTTATTAACAACAGGCACTCCGAACTCACGGGAAATATCCTCGCCGACCTTTACCAGGTTTTTAGCCTTGGTCGTTATCTTATCGTAGATCTTCTCGCAGAACCTCTTTTCATCCGGGTCTGCGCAGTCGAGAATGTTGATGCCCATGGTTATGGTTCGGACATCAAGGTTCTCTTCCTCTATCATCGCGGTAGTTTGACGTGCTTCAGAAATAGTTATCATAAGGGCCTGCTATATCCTGTGCATGCTTTCGAAGATCTCTTCCCTCTGGAACTTAATGATCACGCCGATCTCCTCGCCCAGCTTTTCAAGGCCGCAGGCGAGTTCGCTGAGTTCACAGGTGGTGTTTGTTATATCAACTATCATGATCATGTTGAAGTATCCTTCGACTATCGTCTGTGATATCTCAAGCACGTTTACATCCTTATCCGCGAGATAAACGCATGTTTTCGCTATAATGCCGACTTTGTCCTTGCCAAGAACTGTAATTATGGCCTTCATAAAGATCCCTCCAATGTGATATTTCTATCAGAATACGGAGCGAAGATATGGTGGTTACCGCCATATCCTCTTCCCTTTAATTTCACATGTATACTACACACAGGTAAAACCTTAATATTAAGTTGCTCTTACGTTTTTCGTAAGTAAATCAGCCCCACTGTAATGGGTAATAATTCTACAGCATTTCCGTAAATACAGAAACAAAATTCATTAATTTTTTATATGTATACCGATTTATGTGCATCAAAAAGGGCTGTGTAAAACCCCGGGGGTTCACACAGCCCTATCTAAATACGCTTATAGCTATCTGTTTAAAATTGAAATACGCAACTTGGAAACTTTTGCCTCTGATGCTTTGGGATAGAAGAATTGTAGCTCATGCCACGTCTTTCCCTTCTGTTATTTTTAACAGAAGGAATTCAACTATTTATGCAGTCCCGATCCTGAAACGTGCTTTTATCATTTTATATCCCATCAATCCAAAGAGAGAAACAAGGCCGACGATATCGGTTATGGTTTCAGGCACGATCAGGAGGAGTGCCGAAAATATGTAAGCAGCTCTTATAGGTATCGAAAGATCTGTCTTCCAGTACCCGATGACACCAATACCAAGTCCCATTATTCCCATGGCACATGTGAAAAATACCCATGCTATGTCCGGAATAGATCCTATCCCCAGCAGCGCCGGGTTGTAGACGAATACGAAGGGGATCATAAAGAGGATCAAAGCAAGGCGTACTGCCTCTATCCCTGTTTCCCAAAGGCCCGTCTCTGCAATTCCTGCAGCTGTGTATGAGGCAATGGCAACAGGTGGAGTTATCATAGACATGTTTGCGAAGTAAAAGATGAACATATGCGCAACGATGGCTTCAACGCCCAGATTCTGCATCGCAGGGGCCAGCAGGACTGCGCTCATGATGTAAGCAGCACTTGTGGGCATTCCCATGCCCATTATTATGATCATGACAGTTGACAGTGTAAGGGCAAGGAAAAGGTTGTTTGCCGAAAAAGATGCAATAACAGAGCTGAAACGAAGACCCAAACCTGTAAAGACTACTTCGCCTATGACAATACCGGCAAGCGCACATGGAAGGGTAACAATAACAGAAGACTTTGTGCCGTCTATTGCCATATTTATTATTTCTTTCAGTGAAAGTCTGGTGTCCTTTCTTATCTGGCAAAGGGCGATAAGGACAACTGTCGAAACCAGAGCTGCATACATCAGAGAACGGCCAATTGCTATAAGGATAATAAGAATCACAAGAGGCAGCACGAGATGTATAAAGCTCTTGATAACGACCATGAGATCCTTGGCATTTACCTGTGGCGACTGAATTTTCTGTTTGCTGGCTTCAAGATGTACCTCCCAGATGAGGGAGCCTACGTAAAGGATGGCGGGAAGTACCGCGCACAGTATTATCTTAAAGTATGAGATCCCGATCATGTCTGCCATTATAAAAGCTGAGGCCCCCATAACTGGTGGGATCAACTGGCCCCCGGTCCCGGCCGTTGCAAGAAGAGCAGCACTGAAAACCGGTCTGAAGCCTCCTTTTTGCATCATAGGATATGCTATCACACCTACCGAAGCCACGTTTGCCGCCGCGCTTCCGCTTATCATGCCGAAAAGCCCGGATGCAAGTATCGAAGCCTTGCCTGCGCCTCCGATAGAATTACGCGTGGCATATTTTGCCATCGCAACAAAGAGCTTTCCTGCAGGCGTTGCCGCAAGAAACGCTCCGAATATCATAAAATAGAAGATCGTATCTGATGAAGCAGCTATGGGACTGGAATAGATACCGCCTGACATCATTATCTGATTTTCAATGAAAGCGACAAGGTCAACAGGAGAATGTCCCAGTATCCCCGGAAGGTCTTTACCATAAAAGCTGTATGCAATGAACATCGAGGAAATTATTGTCATCGACCATCCCAGATAGCGGCGCCCTGCCTCCATCAAAAGAATGACCAGTAATATGCCATATATTGTGTCCATTGGTAATAGTTCATCTACGAACGGGATCCTGGTAACTATTCTGTCAGCGTGCATAAGAACGTGTGACATATACCCAATAACGACAGCAAAACAGGACCAGTCAACAAGAGCGGAAAGAAGGGGTTTGCCCTTGATGAAAGGCTTGTTTAGAAAAACAAGAAGAAGGGCAAAACAGACATGCATCGGCCGTATGATCATTCCAGGTACCGCTGCAAACGCGACATATATCTGCCCGGCCAACCAGCAAAATGCCACAAGGTATGCTATTTTTTTACGAAAATCATCCACAACATTCATCCTTCCCGGAACTGCCTGAATTTTGTGAAGCCATGAAGGGAGCCAGGCATATAGCATTTCCCTTCATGGCCGGACAACAACTGTCTGAGATCTATTTCAAATAACCCTTTTCTTTGTAATATTTGATCGCTCCGTTGTGGAGGGGGACCCCGCCAAGGTTCTTCGGGTTGCATGCCTCCTCAGGTACGAATGCTTCGAATGCCTTATGTCCCTTTACAAGGGCGTCTTTCCCTTCAACGACTGCCTTGGTGATCTTATAGGCCGTCTGGTCATCCATGGCTTCTGTTACAGTAAGTGTTGAACGATAACCGGGGAGGATCAGGTCCTTCGTCTGGCCTTTAAAACTGTCTTTAGGCAGCTTGGACTGTGTGTACCCGTACTTCTCAAGATACTCAAGACCCTTTGGGGATATCGAGATCAGGTCTATTTTGCCAAGGACCGCAAGCTCCGTAAATGTAGGATGTCCTTTTGAGAGCGCCTGAATAAAGACATCGCAGCGTCCGTCCTTTATCGCGTTAGTGATCGCTTCAAAGTCGGTATGTTCTACAGAGCCGCCCCATTTTTTGATATCGTCATATGTCATACCGCAGGCTTCAAGAACGTGGAATGCTGAAGCTTCTCCGGTCGTACCGCGCTGCACTGTCATAAGACGGATCTTCGTTTTATTCTTTGCGACATCTTCAAGAGAGGTTATGCCGCTTCCCTTGCGTATAGCTATGCCTACATAGAACTGGTCCATACCGCCTACCAGTGTCCTGATATTTGTGATCGGCTTGTCGAAGAGGACCTCTCCCTTGTAAGCCCAGAGGTTGTTGTTGTTCATTGTCAGAGCAATATGCATTTTATTCTGGCCAAGCAGCTTAAGGTTTCCGATCCCTCCGGCAATAGGTACAGCATCGATCTTGATATCAGGATTTGCCTTCTTGACCGCATCTGCGATACAGGCAGCCTGCACATACCAAGTGCTTCCGACCTTGTTGGCTCCGATCTGCAGTTCAACCGGAGCTGCCAGTGATGCCGCAGCGGCAAACAATGAAAGTGTGATAGCGAGAATAGATGCCAGAACATAGGTGTGTTTCTTTTTCATAACAGTGATTCCTCCCTTTCAATTTTGATCATAGAGTATGTTGGTAAACCGGTGATCTTTGCATTCTGATCTGTTCCACATGGAAGTTACATCAATAGCAATAGGGGATCCCGTTCTTTTTTGCGTTTTCTATCCAGCGCGGGACCGGCGGAACAAGTTCTGTCTCATCGGGGACTCTCAATTCGATAAGGACCGGCCCTTTGTATTCGATAGCCTCTTTGAGGGTATCGGTTATCTTTTCGGGGTCATCGATCTTGTACGACTTTATCCCGAATGCCTTCGCTACACCGGCGTAGTCAACGACGCCGAAGTTTGTTGCAAAGAAGTCGGAGTGGTAAACATGCTGTGTTTCGCCTTTGATCCAGCCGAAAACATTGTTGTTGAAGACCACCAATTTCACATTAACGCCAAGACGCGCATATGTTTCCAGTTCGCCACAGTTGAAATGAAAACTCCCGTCACCGCCAAGCGCAAAAACCGTATGATCAGGATGAGCGACCGCAACGCCCACAGCAGCAGGGATCGAATACCCGAGAGCTCCGTTTGAGTAGTTTGATAAGAACATGCGCCCCTGTTTTTTCTGGACCATGTAGGCAGCAGAAAAAATACTTCCTACAGAGGGTTCAACGACCACATAACTTTTCTCCGGCATCAGCTTTTCAAGTTCCTTTACGAAACGTATCGGGTGTATCGGACATTCGCCGCATTTGCAGGGATCTTTCATCGATTCGTCAAGGGCCGCCATCGCAGGCTCTACCTCAGCCTCAATTTTCGCATTTCCTTTGAGTCCGGCCGCCTTTGCCTTTTCGACCATATAACCGACTGTTGCTTTGGCGTCTCCCAGAAGAACAACGTCTGTCCGGTAATTATTCCCTGCATCGACACCATCGATGTTGAGGTGGATTATTTTAGGGGGGTTGCATGCGCTAGGCAGTTTCCAGGCATCCGTGCCTGCGGAGTCGGTGTTTGAACCTACAAAGAAAACCAGATCTGCGGTCTCAAGGAATTTGTTTGAATAGCTTGTCCCGCCTCTCGCTCCAATGAGGCGGATAGACAGCGGGTGTACCTCCGAAACAGTTCCCTTGGCGGTCATGGTGCATCCCACAGGGATCCTGAAATGCTCTGCAAGGGCGATGACTTCATCCCCCGCATCTGATACCAGAGCTCCCTGACCGCAAACGATCACTGGCCTTTCTGCGGAGGCTAGGAGCTCCAATGCCCTGTCTATCTGTGAAAGATCTGCAATGGGACGGTAAGCCGGCCATTTCGCCATGCACGGATCTGCGAATATGTCATTGACCTCAGCCTCCTCAACATAAATATCCATGGGGATCCTGACGTGTACGGCCCCCGGACGTCCGCTCAGTGCAACCCGGAAAGCCCTCCTGATAAGGAAGGGGATATCCTTAGCCTTGCTTATCAAAATACTTTCTTTGGTGATCGCGCTGTAAAGCCTGTTCTGATCAAACCCTGACAGCATATTTCTTTTGTCATTATTGAAAGGGACGTCTGAAGTAAAACAAATAGTAGGCACAGCCCCTGTAAAAGATTCGATCACTCCGGGAACGGGGTGCCCGCCTCCAGGGCTCGGTGCTTCGCTTATGCCGACCCGGCCTGTGACTTTTGCATAAGCTTCTGCCATGAATGCCGCTGCCCGCTCGTCATGCGTAAGGATATGATCTATCTCGTTGCATTTAAGCCAGTCACGATACAACCCAAGGGTGGTCTCTCCGGGCAGGCCAAAAATATGTCTGACATCGTGTACCTTCAACATTTCCAACAATATCTGGGCACCTGTCATTTCCATTATTTAGTCTCCTTTATAGTTTCTTGATCGTAGCAGCACATCATTGATGAGCGACTTGAATATAACATATAAATAAGGGCAAGTCAATAAGGGAAGTATAAAATGGATCAGAAACTAAAGGAAAGGAAACTAAAGGAAAAGATCAGCGAATATCGCTACAGAGCTTTTTTGCATTATTGATGACAACGGTAAGGTGTTCTCCCATAAGGTCAGCAGCTCTTTCCGGATCTCTCTCCCTGATAGCGGCAAAAACCTTCTCATGTGAGACATTAAGCGGCTCGTTGAACATTTTAAATGTTCCTATAAAGAAATCCTGCAGCTGGACCGTCAGACCCAGGAAATCGTAAAGGATCTTCAGTATCGGGACATGCGAAATCCTGATTATCTCTTGGTGGAAGGAGCTTGAAATATCTGCGTATTCCTTTTCTTTCTCCATCTCCTCATACTGGGAGGAAATTATCTTTTTTAAACCTTCTATTTCTTTCTCTGTGGCATTGAGGGCAGCCTGGTACGCCGCCTCTCTTTCCAGCGCTCTTCTTGCTATAAGGAGATCGACCAGATTATGCTCTTTTAAAGGTCCGGCCTGACTGAGCATAAGTTTCAGCGCTCTGCCGACATTGCGGTCCTCTTCAAGTTTCTTCAATCTCTCTTTTCCTGACTCACTGATGACGTGACCCTGAAAACCCACTCTGTCCAACAGACCCTGCTGGCGCAAAGTCCTCAGCATCCTGCCTATGCCTGCCTCGCTTATGGATATTCTCTGTTCGGCAAGTCTTTCCCCAACAGCACCGGCGCCCAATGGGCTCTCAGACTCGCTCATTATCTTCAGTACGGGATATTCGACAGGATTTGTTTTTTTCACGTTGGACATGATCAAACCTCTAGAATATAGGATAAATGCAAAAAAGGGTGTGCAGTTCAATTTATTCGGTCCGCGAGCCCGTTTATTATAAAACATTAATATAGTTCGAACAACAAATACTGTTATACACTTGTCTGAGGTAAGAGATAGCCAGCAACTGCCTGTTTTCTCAGTACGCCTGAACTGTTGAAGCTAAAATATCGGACATTAAAAATAAGCTGCTGAAGATTCTGCAAAGTGCAGCAGCTTATTTATCTTAACAGAAGAAAGTTCAATTATTACTTTGATTGGAGCTATCTTTTCATGAAACCTTTCAGCATTCCTCCTATGTCATCGGCTATGCTGCCGTCGTTATCGGCATCCAGGATGCCCATCTCCATGTCCATCCACGCTGCTGGACCTGAGAGGGTCCTGCCCCGACCGATCTTCCGAGTTTATCCAACGTATCCCTGTCGTTCATCTGTTCGTTCAGCAATTTAAATATATCTATAAAAATCCCTCTTAATACTATTTATGTTTCTGTATAAGCTCAAGAGCATAAGAATGGGCTGCCTTAAATTACTGACCTTCCTTCCCGTGATTCTAAGTCCTGGAAGATAACTTAGCAAGGATTCAACCTGATAACATTGCAAATGATTTGATTTGATCATTCATATATCTCGCAACGAATTCAGACTATATAGGGTTTGTGACATGACGAAAGTTCAAATTCTTTACTGGCAAAAAGAGCAAATATCAGGGTATATAATAGAGATCAAGAAATCAAACCTCTTTGAAAATCAGAATCTAGCTTATGTTATCAAGTTTTCTTTTCGATATTTGCAATCAAGTTACAAACAGACATGACCATTTTCGATGTTTATGAAGGTTGAGGTCTAATTGATGCTGAAGACAGGATTATATGAACAGATAATCGATCAGGAACTTGGTGCAGCACTGGAAGCGTCAAAAAGTGAATACATTGCTGACACTGAAAAAATCGACAAAGAAGAAGCTTCTTTGGTATTGGCCAATTACACCTCAGAAATCATTAAAAAAAGCCTGGATCATTTAAAAGACAGCCATAAGAGCGTAGGTGAACAGATCACATTCATAAACAAATTGATCTCCAACATCATCCAAGAGACAGGCAATCATGACTTCAGCAAAATGTCAGTAGATGAAAGGGCAGAACAGCTGCTAGCCCTTGTCGAAAACAAAAACAGGCTTCCACAGAACACTGCCAAAACTGATCTCCCCCGGCCTGTCACTTCGATCGCTTTCAGCTCCCTCTTCACAGGAGCAAAAAACGAACCGGATCTTTCTTCAGAATTTAATAAAGAAATCGTATCTTCAGACAGGATAGACATACTTGTATCTTTTATAAGATGGAGCGGGCTCCGTTTGATCATAAACGAACTCAAAGATTTCACAATACACGGAGGAAAACTTCGTGTTATAACCACATCTTACATGGGAGCTACAGATCTGAAGGCCGTAGTAGAACTTAGCAAACTTACTAACACTGAAATTAAAATCTCTTACGACTCAAAGCGAACACGTCTCCATGCGAAGACATACATTTTTGTTAGGGAGACCGGTTTTACAACAGCTTATGTCGGATCTTCAAACCTTTCTAACGCTGCTATGTCAAGCGGTCTTGAGTGGAACATAAAAGTTGCAAAAAAGGACATGCCCGAGACTATCGACAAGATCAACGCAACTTTTGAGTCCTACTGGTATTCAAATGAGTTTGAAATATACTCAGAAAGCGACAGAAATAAGCTTGCGGCCTCTCTGAAGTCTGAAAGGATCTCCGGCAACGCATTTGACGGACAGTACTATTTTGACATCTCTCCATACCCCTTTCAGCAGGAAATATTGAAGCAGCTTGAAGCAGAAAGGACGATCAAGGATCACTACAGAAACCTGGTCGTTGCCGCGACAGGAACGGGAAAAACAGTCATCTCTGCCTTCGATTACAGGGATTTCTGCAGAAACAGGCATCGGGAGAAGAGTCGGCTGCTTTTTGTTGCACACAGGGAAGAGATATTAAAACAGAGCATTGCTTGTTTCAGAGGCATATTAAGAAACCCGAATTTTGGAGAACTTTTTGTAGGCAGCTACAGGCCTGAGAACCTAGATTACCTGTTCATGTCGATACAGACCTTCAATTCTCAGAATTTCACTTCATCCACAGAACCTGACTATTATGACTACATAATAGTTGACGAATTTCATCACGCAGCTGCCGACTCATACCAGAAACTACTTTCATATTACAAACCAAAGATCCTCCTGGGGCTAACTGCCACCCCTGAAAGGATGGATGGCAAGTCTGTATTAACATACTTCAACGACAGAATTGCAGCGGAAATAAGATTGCCGGAAGCTATCGAGAGAAAGCTCTTGTCCCCGTTCCAATACTTTGGAGTAACAGACTATGCCGACTTAAGCGGGCTTAAATGGACCAGCGGACGTTATGATACTCGAGAGCTCACAAATCTCTTTACAATAGACAGGGCAGTTGCAGACAAAAGAGCTGCAATGACAATAGAATCGATAATTAAGTATGTGACTGACCTCGACAAAGTCAAGGCTCTTGGGTTCTGCGTATCTGTTGAGCATGCAGAGTACATGTCCGGATTTTTCAACGAAAACGGGCTACCTTCTATCTGCCTGACTTCAAAGACACCCGATGATGAGAGAAATGCGGCTAAACAGCGACTGACAAAGGGCGAGATCCAGTACATATTCGTAGTAGACCTGTACAACGAAGGCGTAGATATCCCCGAAGTCAACACTGTACTTTTCCTTCGTCCCACCGAAAGCCTCACAGTATTCCTTCAGCAGCTTGGGCGTGGACTTCGTCTTGCTGAGGATAAAGAATGCCTTACTGTTCTGGACTTTATCGGTCAGGCGCACAAAAAATACAATTTCGAAGATAAATTCAAAGCTCTTCTTGCAAACACATCAAGGAGCATTGAAAAGGAGATAAAGGAAGGCTTCGTTTCGGCCCCTAAAGGCTGTTACATTCAACTTGAACGAATGGCGACAAAATATATTTTGCAAAACATCCGCAAATCTTTTGACACAACGGCAGGACTTGTTTCCAGAATAGAAACCTTTGTTGAAGACAGTGGCCTGTCCCTGACATTAGAGAATTTCACAAACTACTATCATCTGGATGTGAGAAATATATACAAACGCGGAACATTCTCAAAACTCTGTGTTTTTGCCGGGGCAAAAGATGACTTCAGTGAACCACTGGAAAAAATCATGGGAAATGCATTTTTGCGCTTGTCTTACGTAAATTCGAGAAGATGGCTGCGGTTCCTCCTTAACCTATTCAAAAGCGGGGGAAAGATCAACTTTAAAGAGATGGCTCCTGAAGAGAGGCGCATGCTTAATATGTTCACATATTCTATCTGGGAGAAAGTTTATCCTGACTTAAGTTTTGATCTCGTCACTGAATTGAAATCTTCTCCTACGATGCTGGCAGAGCTTATCGAATTATTGGAATACAACTACAGTAAGATCGACTTTATCGACAAGAAAATCGATCTGGGCTTTGAATGCCCTCTGGACCTGCACTGTACCTATACCAGGGATCAGATCCTTCTTGCAATGGACCATATAGCCCCCTCAAATGTACGGGAAGGTGTCAAATGGATCCAGGATAAACAGACTGATATCTTCTTTATTACATTGAATAAATCGGACAAAGATTATTCACCGTCAACGATGTACAAGGACTATTCAATAAATGAATCGCTCTTCCACTGGCAAAGCCAGAGTACTACCGGAAGCGACTCAAATACAGGACAAAGATACATAAACCACCGCTCCCTTGGCAGCAAAATATTGCTTTTTGTAAGGGAGCATAAAAGAAATAATTTTGGAACTGAACCCTATACCTTCCTTGGCACAGCGAATTATGTATCCCATGAGGGGAGCAAACCCATGAACATTATGTGGAGGCTTGACGACCCGATCCCCGCCGGATATCTGAAGAAGACAAACCAACTGGTGGCCGGATAATATGATTCGTGTGAGCGCAGCGATAATAAAAAACTCTGATAACGAAATACTGATCTGTCAGCGGGGGCCGGGAGGGTCCTGTCAGTTTTTGTGGGAATTTCCGGGGGGAAAGATAGAGCCCGGCGAATCCCCGGAGGAGTGCCTGGTCCGGGAATGCCGGGAAGAACTTGAAATTGATATTGAGGTCCAAGACCTCTTCGCTCAGACCACTCACTCATACCCGGAAAGGGATATAGAGTTTATGTTCTTCAGCGCATCATTAAAAAAGGGAGTCCCTACCCCCTCTGTCCATAAAAACATCAAATGGGTCTTGCAGGATATGCTCAAACAGTATGAATTCTGCCCGGCGGATGTCTCCGTTGTTGAGAAGCTTGCAAAAGACAAATAGCACCGGCCGTGTGATATGAGTATTCAAAATCTCCCGCCGCTGCATTCTCAAATCACAGTTGGACCTTCGTACCTTCCAGGCTTTTGATCTTTATTTTAAGAAGCCCTTAAGTATAGTTTCCTCCGCTTCTTTCTCCGTCATTCCAAGTGACATCAGTTTTGTCAATTGTTCAGATGCGATCTTGCCGATAGCCGCTTCATGGATCAACTGAGCATCGGAATCAAAAGCCGAGATTTCTGGTACAGACGATACCTGTGCCTGATCCATGATGATGGAATCACACTGGATATGGCCGCGACATTTTGCATAACCGCGCATGTTCAAATGAAAAACCTGTTTGGATCGATTCTGCGCCACTGACCGGGATATTATCTGGGCAGAAGCGTCATCGCCAAGCAAATTTACCGTGATGTTGGATTCGGCAGTCTGGTTAAGATATGTAAGCAGCCTTTCCGTCACTATCAAAGACGCGTTCTTATGCAAACAAACTTCTGTCTCCCGCAGAGCGCTGTCTATGCCCTTAATTTGAACCATTTCAAGCTCAGCAGTTGCATTCTCTTCAACCTCGATAATAGTTTTGGGGTTTAGGATACGAACACCGCCGCCGTCACCTTCACCGTAATGTTTTTCTACGTACTTCATACGGGCGCCCTTGCGGATAAAGAACTCATGGATCCCGTCATGCTGAGCTTTTTCGCCGCTGGGATTATGGATGCCGCAGCCTGCGACTATCAGCACATCTGAGTCCTCTCCCACTTCAAATGTGTTGTAAACCATATCCTCCATGCTCTCCGACAGGATAACGGGGATATGCACGCTCTCTTCTTTTGTGCCGGGCTTTATAATGACATCAATACCCGGCTTGTCCTTTTTCGTTATGATATCGATGTTCGCCGTAGTATTACGTTCGACGCCCTGACCGTTTTTCCTGATATTGAACGCTCCCCGCGGTATCTCGTGCAGATCCGCAACCTCAGCTAACAGTTTTTTATCGATCGCATCCAGCAATTGCTTTCCCTCCTCTGCTGCAGTCCCGCCGGCACCTACAATCCGAGTCTAGCCGACTGATCTCTCCAAGGATCTTTTCACGGCTGGTTATCTCGCTCACAGTGCCTTCGGCGACCATGATGACCTCAGCGGCCAGGTCAAGGATCCGTTCCTGGTGTGATATTATCAGGATAGTCGTATTATATTTCTTGTTCATCTTTTCAAAAGTTTCCGTCAGCCTTTGCATGCTCCAGAGATCGATCCCCGCTTCAGGTTCGTCGAAGATGGCCAACTTCAGGTCTCGGGCCAGGATAGTGGCGATTTCGATCCGCTTGACCTCGCCTCCGGAAAAGCTGGCATTGATCTCACGGTCCAAATAATCCTGAGCGCACAGCCCAACGTCGTGGAGATGATCGCACGTGTCAGCTGACGCGTTCTTCCCGCTGGCTATCTCAAGAAGTTCACGTACCTTGATGCCCTTAAAACGGGCAGGCTGCTGAAATGCGTAACCAATGCCCATCCGGGCCCGTTCGAAAATCTCCTTGTGCGTTATGTCCACGCCATCCAACAGTATCCGGCCGCTCGTCGGCTGGTGAATACCCATGATCGTCTTGGCCGTTACGGATTTTCCGCCGCCGTTGGGGCCTGTCATTACATAGATCTTTTTATCTTCAAGGGTGAAATTGACATCTTTTAACACCTGGACCTCACCCTCGTCTCCTTTTAATGTCAGTCCGACATTCTTAACCTCCAGCATCTTAATATCCCCCCTGGTATTTTTTTACTTTTTATCCTATTCCTGATTTAATGAATGATATATGATTTGAGTGTTTATATCAAAATTTGTCCCTTGAAAGGAGACTATATTGTGAAAATAAATTTTGCTTCGTTTAAATCGGCCCTTATAATGATCGCGATCTTTTCAACAATACTGACAACAGGTGTCCCTGCCTTTTCTGCGGAGCAGGTGAAGGAACGGAAGACGATTACCGTGCAGGGATCATCAAGCGTCACAGCGGCACCTACTATCGCGTATGTAAGTATCGGGGTAACGACGTTCAACAAAAATGCAGCGACAGCACAGAGCGAAAATGCCATAAAGATGGACAGGGTGTACAAAACCCTGGCTTCGCTGGGGATAAAGAAAGACAAGATAAAAACAGTTAACTATAACATCAGTCCACGCTATGACTACAAAAACAATGTCACTACCCTGGCAGGTTACAACGTGATAAACAGCATCCGCGTAACTGTGACGGATCTGAATAAGGTAAGCGATGTTCTCGATATGACGGTAAAAGAGGGAGTTAACCAATCCAACCCGATATCATTCGGTGCGACCGAAGAGGAGAGAGACAAACTTTACCTTCAGGCCCTCTCACAGGCTGTTTTAAATGCAAAGGAAAAGGCAAACACGATAGCAGCAGCTACAGGGATCACCATCTCAAAGCCGGCGAATATAATTGAAGGTTCTTCTGCCCATTTCGTACAGTCCAACTACAGGGCCATGGATATGGCAAAAATGGCTGCGGAAGCTGCTCCTACACCAATTTCTGAAGGCGAGATGACGATCGAGGCCAATGTGACCGTTATTTTTGATTACTGAGAAAGGAAATGGTGAAGGGCTAGCGGTTGGCAAGCAATAGGCAAGCAATTGCAGGAACCTGAAACTATATCCGTCGCCTCGGTATGCCGTTGAGCCGGTGGCCATGCTTTTCACTCTGACTTTAAATGCGTGAAAAGAGAAAGCCTGAACCTGTGGATCCCATTGGAACGCACTCGAAATGGTTCGAGCACTACGGTGACATTAAAAGACGGCCCGAGCATTGTGCGGAGCGTTTTTATTATCAGGCGGTAGCCTTCCACTCTTTGATCGCGTCAATGAAGGCATCCCCGTATTTCTCCAGCTTGACACTGCCCACTCCGGGAACCTCAAGAAAAGCCTCCCTGCCTGACGGCAGTATTTCGCACATCGCTGAAAGGGTCTTATCAGAGAAGACAACATATGGGGGTACTCCCTCTGCTGCAGCCAGCTCTTTACGCAGAGAGCGCAGGGAATCAAAAAGATCTTCATTTACACTCAATATTTGTTTGCTCTTCCTTGCAGAAAGAGGCTTTTCAGCTCTTTCCTCCTGTTTTCTCATCATAAGTTTCGTCTCGCTTTTAAGAAACCGGGTCGTCCTGCCTGTAAAGGAAAGCAGGGGAAATTCCCCGTCCTCCGTTTGCAGGAAGCCTTCCGCCGCCAGGAAGTTTATCATCCCTCGTATTACTTCGGCCTTGTATTCTTTCATGATCCCCCAGGTAGATATCTTGTCAAAGCCGAGTGACCTTATCCGGGCCTTCTTTGACCCGCGCAGAACGTCTGTCAGGAGACTGCTTCCAAATTTTCGTCCTCCTGTATGTTCAGCCATGCGATAGACAGAGGATATTATCTTTTTTGCCTCTGTAGTGATATCGACAAGGTCCGTCTGCGATGTGCAGCTGCTGCAGGAACCGCAGGTTTCAGGCACGTCCTCTTCTCCGAAATAGCTCAATATCCACGATCTCAGGCAGCCGTTTGTATGGCAGTAGTCGACCATGCCGCGGAGCTTAAGGTATGCTGATTTTTTTGTCCCGTTGTCTTCGCTCTGCGATATAAAGTAACGCGCGGTCATTATGTCTTTTTCTCCGAAGAGCAGGATACAGTCCGCAGGCAAACCATCGCGTCCTGCGCGTCCGGCCTCCTGATAATATGCATCCATGGTCGCAGGCATGTTGTAGTGGATCACATAGCGCACATTCGATTTGTCGATACCCATTCCGAAAGCATTTGTGGCAACTATGATCCCAACCTTGTCATATATGAAAGCTTCCTGGCTCTGGAGCCGTTCGTCACTGTCCAGGCCCGCATGATAACGTACTGCGCTTATACCGCTTCGGCAGATCTTATCGCGTACCGATTCAACTTCCTTGCGAGTGGAACAGTAGACTATGCCGGAGACATTCGGAAATTTTTTAACATAATCAAGCAGATATTTTGTTTTGTCAGCCGGACGTTCTACCTGAAAAAAGAGATTCTCACGGTCAAATCCCGTGGTAACGGAAAAGGGGGACCTAAGCTCAAGCTGTCGGATAATATCTTCCCGAACCTCCGGAGTTGCAGTCGCAGTGAACGCAGCAACAACAGGACGCTGCCGCAGCGAGGCTATAGCCGGTGCAATGTTCAGATAGGAAGGGCGGAAGTCATGCCCCCACTGGGAGACACAGTGTGCTTCGTCAACTACAATCAAGGCAATGTCCAGTGAATGGAGAAATTCGATGAAGCCATTATTCTCAAGACGTTCCGGAGCTATATAAAGCAGTTTTATCCTGCCGCTGCTCACAAGGCGGAATATGGAGACCACTTCGTCCCATGTCATGGAACTGTTTATCGAAGCGGCCTGTACGCCACTTTGGCGAAGGGCGTCGACCTGATCCTTCATAAGGGAGATAAGCGGGGATATGATTATGGAAACCCCTTTGCTCAAAACTGCAGGGATCTGGTAACAGAGGGATTTTCCTGCACCTGTCGGCATTATCGCCAGCGCGTCATTGCCCTTAAGGATGTTGTCAATGGTCTCCTCCTGCCCTCGTCGGAAGGAGGTATAACCAAATATATTTTTAAGCATATCAATAGGCTGTGGCAAAACCAACATTCCTTTATTGTCATTTGAACTATGAGTATAGCATGAGAGGAATGTTAGGTTTCAACCAGTAAGGATCTCTTACAAGTTCAAACCCCATCCAATTTTGTATTGTTTACATACTACTGGTGATTATCTTTTCCTTTTACCTCCCAGCCTGGTTAAGAAGTTTAAACGCATAGATCAAGGCGTAATTTGTCGCTTTACGGCTAAAGGGACGATAAAGCTGACTTTCTCCCCACTCCTTCATCATTCTGTGATCAGGGTCTCGAGTGTTTTTCAATATTCTAAGAAATCTTTCATAGCCTCCGATCCCACCAACATCTTCAGGAGGACACGCCCCTTTACCTTCTACTACTACAGGGTAGCTTACTTTCCAATCCTCATCTGTAACTTCAAAAGTTATAAGGTGCTCCCAGTAATCACCAAAATCGTAAGTATATTGGAATGTGTTAACCTTCTTTATATATGTATCGATTTCTGTGTTCCATGACTTCTTCACTTTCATTTCTGCCATTTTCTTAATATACTCGCCGGTCTCTCCCCGTTTCAGCTGTTCTTGATTTTCTTTGCACCAAACCTTCAAGTCATCATAAACGTCTTCATCACAGACTATTTTATGATTGATATCCGGTATTTCGAATGAATAAAGATGGTAATCCTGCCACCCCATTGCTATCTGTATCACCATATGCAGATTTTCAAAGGTCATTTCGGTTGGGATCACGACTTTTCTCCAGATGAGAGGTTCGAAATCTTTAAGTTCTATCTTGATCTCGTGTGCGCTCATTTTTTAACATCCTTCCTGATTGATTTGTAAATAAATATTGCAGTGTATATTCCTAAAACAGCATCTTGATCACTCAGTACATAATAATTTCCCAGCAAAAAATCTAAATTCGCAACAAAAAGGTCAGATCAGCCAGGCGGGAACGTACCAGTTATTTTTGTTCACCGGCAGAAGATCTGAGCAAAGACATACTACTGCACCTGTTCCTATGTTTGTCTTGATGCGCTTTTCTCCGTTGTCATCACTCCCTTTTGCTACAGTGTCCAGTGCGTTGAAGTTTTTCGTTGCCTTTGATGGAAATGCACTCTTTTTGATCTCGATCGGGAAGAGGGTATTGTTCTCATAAATTATCAGGCCTATCTCTTTTTTATTACTGTCTCTGTAGTAATAAAGAGGCGGCCTTTTGCCGTTATTTATGAAACTTTTATAGATCTCTGATATGACCCAGGTCTCAAAAAACTCCCCGCTCATCGCTCCTGCTTCAAGAGCCTCGACATTGTTCCATTTCGTAAGGTATGTGCATAGCCCCGTATCTATAAAGTACATACGGGGAGATTTGACTACACGCTTCAGCAAATTGTTGAAGTATGGTTCTATAAGAACCACCAGTCCGGAAGTTACAAGCAGGGAAAGCCATTGTTTTGCTGTCGGTGCAGTTATACCGCACTCGGATGCCATAGCATTGTAGTTAACTGTCGTCGCTGTCCTGGCAGCGGCTACACATAGAAACTTGTAAAAAGACCCTTCGTCAGCGACCTGGGTAAGATTTCTTATGTCTCGTTCCAGATATGTCCGGATATATGATTCGTAATATGTATCTCGCCTGACTTGCTGATTCTCGTATAGACGAGGGAAGGATCCCCGGAATATGATGTTGAATGTCTCCATAAGATCCATTTTTTTTGCAGCGGGAAGCCTTTTAAGAAGTTCCTGGGGATCTGTCGTGAAGCAGCCAAAATGATTGTTGTTCAACTCGCTGTTTGAAAGTCCGAAGAGATTAAGGATACCTGCCCTGCCTGCAAGGCTCTCACTTATATTCTGCATCATGTGGAACATCTGTGCGCCGGTAAGCCAGAAATCACCGTTCCTTTTATTCTCATCAGAGTACATCTTTATGTATGACAAAATCTCAGGGGCATATTGTATTTCGTCAATGATGAGAGGCGGCGTGAAGCGCTGAAAAAAGAGAGCCGGGTCGCTTACAGCGAGGTTCCTGTTTTTAGGATCATCAAGGCTCACATATTTCCTATCCTTTTCAGCCAGGCGGCGAAGCAGTGTAGTTTTTCCGACCTGGCGGGGGCCGGTGATCAGAAGAACAGGATATGTACTGCTAATGTTACGGACCGTCTCTTCTATCGTTCTTGAAATGTACATAAGCAGGCCTCCAAACACTTAAAACTTATGCAAATGTAAAANNTTTTACATTTGCATAAGTTTTAAGTTGCCGGACTGACTATCCGGCTGCGGGACTTTTTATTTTGATAAATCAGGAAAGAGTGATCAATAGTAACTCCCGCAATTTTCCCGATCTCCTCAAAAGAGAGAAGCAGGATATCCTTGTCCTCACTCTTTATATGTTTCCATAGCCGATCATATTTGCTCATTCAGATAACCTGCCCAATATTTATTTTACGGATCAAGGCCTTACACCCTTTGGGCCTTTTGAGATAAGCATCGCTGCAGCTGCAAGAACAGTGGGAAGTGACAATTCATGAGGCACTGCCACATATCTAGGTTCCCAGACAGGTTTGTATTTTTCCTTATAATGCCTCAGTCCCTGGAAATTATAAAATGCACTGCCATGCTCATACAACATTTCAGCGGTCCTGCCCCAAAGCGGACCATGAGGACCTCCTTTGACACCGGAAAGAGGAGCCATCCCCAGGTCAAAATACGCGTAACCCCCCTCTTTTGCCCACAACATCAGATTCAGAAATAGGAATTCCATCGTATCTGAGGGAGCATTGTCCATGTATCTCATCATGTCGGGCGAGACCTCATTTTTGTCTGCACTTGTCCAAACGTTTGCAAATGCCTGTATTTCTCCATCGCGCTCTACTACTGCGATCTTAAAATTACTAATGTACTCTTCGCTGAAAAAGCCCAGTGAAAATCCTTTTTCATGCCCCTGCTTCGATTTGAGCCACTGTTCTGAGATCTCTTTCAGCCTTGGAAGAGCCGCTTTAGCATCTTCACCAGAGAGGACCCGGAAAACTGAACCGTCCTTCGAAAGTTTTTTAAGAGTATGCCTCTGCCCGTGCCATTCGGATTCCTTCTCAAAAGAGAGATCTGCAAGGGGAACCTTGGCGTTTTCCCCGATCTTTACCGGTGCAAGTCCCTGTTCTATGTAAAGGGAGAGGTCCCTCTCCGATACTTCGTAATAAACAACTTTCTTTCCGTTCATATCAGCTTTTTCCCTGAAGGACCATGTCAGGTCCCGGAATTCTTCACCTTCTCCAAAGGGGTCCCCCATAACGAACCAGTAAGGCCCCTCTTCAGCAAAACATATCATCGTCCTGCCCGTCGGACTGAAGAAGAATGATTTGTCCCCCGTCAGTGCAAGGAATGCCGACGCGTCCGGGGACGATTTTGCTATATTTAGCGCCTTTTCAATATCCGTCCCGGTAGGAACCATTGAAATATCCGGCTTCACCCTGAATAGTTTTAATAGGGGAAGAACAAGTGCGGCGGCGGAAAGCGTGACGCTTGCCCTTAAAAACCATGGGGCCTTTCCGGAGAGCGCGAACTGCAGAATGCTGAGGCTTGCATATTCAGAGTGCCTGAAGGAAAAATAGCCAAGCCATGCTGAAGAGGTCAGAACAACTGCCGCAGGCATCACCCTGTCAAACGATATGCCGGGCGAAAGAAGCTTAGACTCCCTGTCGAAATTTTTCCTGGCCGCCATAAGAGGCAGAAGTAAAACTCCCAGTATCAGGGCCTCCTCATAATCAAGGCCTTTTAATACAGAAAAGCCGATACCCGCAGCCATTAAAGCGATTGTCAGCATCCATGCAACGCGAAGCCTTCTCTTTATTCCCTGAGCGAGAAAGAGGAGAAAAAGGCCTGCCAGACTGCTCAGGAAGTGAGATATCTCGATGATATCCATCGGTATAAATTTATCAAGTATGGCGAGCCGCTGCGGCAGTCCCGGCTTTGAGGCTGAAAATAGCAGGACCGAGCCGGAGGCAAAGACCCCGAAAGACAATATGGCAGGATAGATCGCAAAAAATCCTTTTCCTGCGCTAAGAGTCGCACTTTTTACATCTCCGCACGTTGAAATTAGTTGGCGTCCTCCCATCAGAACAGCTGAAAGGCAGAGTGGAAACAGATAATAGATGACCCTGTAGACTAAAAGCGCACCTATCATTTCTGTCCCAGAGTACCAGGGCGAGAGGGTCACCATAAGGGTCGAGTCCAGAACTCCAAGTCCGCCCGGAACCTGACTCATTCCACCCAGAAGCACAGAAATGACATAGCATCCCGTGTAGTGGAAAATAGAGATGTCGCTGTTCGGCAGGAGAGAGAAAAGGGCCATTGATGCACATAGATAATCGGCTATGGATACCATGATCTGTGCAATAAAGTATTTGAGCGGAGGAAGGGATATATCCTCTCCCCTGATTTTTATGCTTTTCCCGGACCAGCTGAGAAGTGCGGCGGAAATTACAAATATAAGTAATAAGAAGCCGGGGATTTTTCCCCATTTTTCCAGCAAAGGTATCCGCGCTATCGTACCGGCAGGTTCCGAGAGTAAAAGTACGCCAAGTATCCCTGCGGATCCAAGCCAGATAGTCAGGTTGCAGAAGCCAAGGACTTTTGCCGTCTCCGAGGTGTTCAGCCCGTAAGCGCTGTATATGCCGTATCTTGTCGAACCTCCGGTAAGAAGGGGCATCCCCAGGTTGAACGAGATCGTGTTGCTGACAAATGAGGCAAACCCAACCTTTGCCCAATGAAGTTTTTTGCCTATATATTTCAGGGCCATACCATCATTAAGGGTGAGTATGGCGTAGTTCATGAGCGTGAACAATAAGGCAAAGATAAGCCTGTAATCAGGTATTTCCCTGACCGATCTCCTTATGTCCGCAAAGTTATATTGAGAAATTTCTTTGTGGAGGAAATATACAGCAAGGACTGTGATGACAAGGCCTATTAACTTGATGATCTTTCGTCTTGCCGGAAATTCCACTGAAGACCCCTCCTCTGTAACCCTGCGAATTCAAGTTTTTTTCAAAGAGCAGCCCGCAGTTTCACTATTGTACTGTTAAGCCAGGGCTGCCCCTGTCTCAATTGCACGGATCATTTCTTTTCAACGCCAGTAACCTTCATCTTTCCATCGATCAGCTTTTTGGTGGTCTTGACCTCAAAAAGCTTCAATTTTCCGTTTGCATCCTTAAGCTTCTTATATTCGGTTATCACTGTTTCGATAAGCAGAGGCCGTCCATTGGAATATTTGTAAACATCCCTTGTATATATGTTCGCACTTTCTCTGTTGTCAGAGATGATCAATTTGGCCTTGCCGTCAAATTCTTATCTCACACATTAGATTCCCCTGGCCATCAGATTTATTGGTTTTTCTTGAAATATTCCTTTATTCTCCTTAAAGCATCGTTCTCAATATTCCTGTAAAAAATATTATAGTCGTATTGGTGATAAAAACCCTTATAACCGGTCTGGACATACTCTGATTCAAGGTTGTAAGGAACAGTCAGGGCTCCATTTACAGTTTGTGCGCCTGTATAGTTAGGGATCTCGATCATGCCTTTCTCTGTAAAGAAAACTGCACCAAGATGCTTCTGTTTCGATACCATTTTTTTCGTATCATCCATCGTAAGCGGATTGACCCCTATCGCTCCCGGACTGACTATAGACATTTCGGGATGCAGTGTTTGTGTATTGTAAGTTATGACCGCACCGATCTCCTTGGGATCCCGGCTGATTTTTATATAGCGATTGTCCTTCATGTCATCAGCTGTTACAGGCCATCCAATAATGTAGCTTGCAACCAATCGCTTCTGTAATCCGGGGTCGCTGAACTTACGCTGAAGAAGCCAAAGCAGCAGATTGGATCCCTGACTGTGCCCTGCCAGAATAAACGGCTTATTGCGATTGAAGTGTGTGATGTAATGATCAAAGGCGCGCTCAACATCATTATATGCAAGATTTAAAGCTTCATTTTTGCTCTTTTCAGAAGCCTCCAAAACCTTAATATGTGCATCCCGGTAATGAGGGGCATAAACATTGCATGACGAAGAAAATACACTTGCCTGATTTTTGATACTCATGGTCACATTGGGATTCTGTTTAGCAAATGCGATGCTTTCATTCCATGTGTTAGGGAAGAAATACGTTGTTGGGTGGACAAAAAACACGTCAACAGCCTTCTCGGACGCCCCTGCCGGCAAGCTGATCCAATTTGATTTGTCTGAATAGTCAGGTGCAGGAGGTGCTCCTGCCGGATCAAATTCTTCAGAGGCGGAAAACATTCCGCTGATATCACCGCTCAGATCGGTCCTAAGCAAGTCTATATCACTTGATGCTTTTGATGCCGCCTCTACCTTCTCAAGGTCAATGAAAGCAACAGAAAGGCCATTATATGTTCTAAAATATACATGCTTACTCTTAATGTCTGTTACTATTGTCCACTGCGTAAAACCGTGATCAAAACCGGGAGAAACTGCCGGCGGCTGCATAACGGAGAAACCATTTTTTACAGCTTCATCAGCATTTACTGTTGCAGGTAAATGCTTCCAATAGTAAGCAGCACGGACAAAGCGATCAAGCGATTCTTTGCCTCCGGGAACAGCATCTTTACCTTTCGCGGCCTCATAAGCATTTATATGTTCTATTGATTCCAAATATGGTGAATTTGTCAGGACCGGAATTTCAGGGTCATAAATAATATTTGTCCTGCCTCTGATAAATTCAACAATAGCTGATTTACCCGTTATATCATGCAGAAAAAAATGAAGTTTCACCTCAAGGGCGCCTGTTGGCAGTGAAATAACATGGTAATTATTATTTTCAATATCTCTTATAGCTTCATCTACAGATTTGAAGTTATCTAAAAGATATTGCATAAAGCTTCCTACATCTATAGTTTTTTCTGTTGGGCTGTCAGGAAAAGAAGAATTGTCTAAAAAATATGTTCCCACTTTAAAACCTTCAATATTGATGCCATCCACTCCTGCTACATAGAATGAGGATCCTTTCTCAGGTCCAGGTTTATCAAAATACGTATTGAACGATATGGACGGATATTTGCTCAGCCAACCCAATGCCCTTTTCGTGTCGGATGAAATTTGTGAAGTTTTATATTCTCCGGCCTGCGAAAATCTAATAAATCCCCTGCCATTCATGAAATCGAAATTTCTAGAAGAAACAATAACATTCTGCCCTGACTTTATAAATACTTCAGAACAAGCCAACACAGTGGAGGCTGTAAATGAAAAGACCAATAATACTGCCAATGAAACCAGAATTTTCTTTGAATTTTTCACAATATTTCTCCTCCTTCTAAGCTCAGAAAATCACTCGAACAACTCTGCTGTTTGATTTCTCAAAACCGATCCGATGGCTCGTTGGTCGGCTCTGCTGATACAAGTGTACTGCTGTCATCTAAATTTAATTTACTCAGATGTTTCTGTGACATGATCGTACCACCAGGAGAGAGAGACGGCGAAGCAATCCGACATCCCCCATATAGATTTTAAAAGCTGAAAGATCATCATATGCCATTATCGGAAGCCATGGTGCAGTGTTTCGGTAAATTTTGTAAATCAAGCCCGCATCGGAGAGCCATTGGATCGCATCCTCGTATTCCCTTGCCCTTGCACCTTCTTTGACAGCTTTATATATGAACTTTTTGTTCTCTCTCGAAAGCTGTGATGGGATCGACTTCCATATCATTGATATCTTGGGAAAATCCTTCAGATCGGGATGTTTTGCAAAATCACGTTCATATGATCCGAGTATGTTCGACAGGACTGATTGTATCAGATCCGTATCACGCTCTTTGATCCAGGAATAGACTGACTCTGGCATTCCTCCGGTAACAAAATACATTTTAAGCTTCTCGTAAAGCGGATTGAAAAAGGCATCCGGCAGCGGCTCTAAAATATCCAGCGATCCTAAATACTCCACGAGATTATTATCACCGTCAGCCATAAGAAATTCAGTAAATGTCATTGGTCCGAGCTCAATGGATTCCACCTTGCCGACCGGAAATGAAACCGGCTTGGAAAGGGCAATCCCAAGCAGAGAACCCGCACAAGCAACATGGTACTCCGGCGCATTTTCACAAAAATATTTCAGTGCTGTCAGGGCATCCGGACATTCCTGGATCTCATCAAGTATTACAAGCGTCGATCCGGGGTTGATCTGATACCCACCGGCCATCATAAGGTTTTGCAGGATCCGATCAATATCTTTGGTTTTTTCAAAGAACTGTTTGTATTCACTGTGCTCTTCAAAATTAAAACAGGCAACATTTTCATAACTGCGGCTGCCAAATTCCTTCAATGCCCAAGTCTTGCCTACCTGTCTGGCTCCTTTTAGTATCAAAGGTTTTCTGTGGCTGCTCTCTTTCCAGATTTTGAGCCGGCTCAAAATTTGACGTTCCATTGGCATCACACCCTATCACATAATTTCATACAAAAGTGTNNACACTTTTGTATGAAATTATGTGATGACCGGAACAACTAGCGTATACGAGAAAACAAAAAACGGGGTGGATGTCCCCGTTTCTACAATAGTATGCAGGCTTAGTGGGACTAAATCCTGTTTTCGGTCATTCCGCGCAGGAACACTTGACGTTTCCGGCGAGGATCTCTTTCCAGTCTCCTATAACATCATGGGTCCAGCAATCGTCTGCTCCTGCGGATTCTCTCATGGTTAGCGCAAAGATGTAGCTCAGTTCCTCGACTGTTGCACCGGCTTCAAGAGCACCTTTGAAATGTTTCAGAACGCAGGGCTTGCTGCGCCCCTTTATGGAGAGGGCGAAGCACAAAAACTGGTATGTTTTTTCATCGATCGGCATCTTCTTTTTGTAGAGAGCATCGATCTCGTCAAGTTTCTGAGTAAATTCAGGAAAAAACTGCTCAAGCATCCTCATTTTGCATCCCAACCTTCATTGATTATTTGTATTTTCTCTTAATTTCAAGATATACTATATTACATAAATATATGTCAATATATTGTTTGTTTTTGTGCACCAGTAATGTATTGCATGCTCGTGATCATCAGTGAAATATTCCTCAAGGCTAAAATTAACAGCTACGCCGCAATAAATATTCGCCCATGTACTGAAGGGATCCCGTTTTCTCTTCTTTGGTGTCTCAAGGTTAAAAAAACTATCGGCCAAAATCGAATCTAATTAAAAAACATAATTCCCGCTTATTATGACTCTTTTTAGTCAGCAAAAAACAGTCATCTCAAACACAATTTGACCCCCAAAGAGTCATCTCCAAGGATGTCGTGTAATTTGCTACCTTCCAGAGAAAAGGCGGCAATTTCCACATGACGTTAAATAGGAATATAAGTGAAAATATGAACACAACCTTGCCCAAATGTGGTTTAGGGTGTAGGTTATTAAGTGGCGATGTCCAACAGGGTCATATTTGTCCAAAAATAGAGCTAATTTTAAGTATTTGACGAAAGATGAGGATAAAACAAATGAAAAACGTGGGCATTTATTTGTTTAACAAGGTTGAGCTTCTGGACTTTGCAGGCCCCTATGAGGTCTTTTCTTCGACTTCAGAATCAAACGACCATAAGGCCTTCAAAGTATTCACCATTTCTGAGGATGGAGGAGCGATCAAGTCCGTAAACGGACTTATCGTTATCCCTGACTACAGCTTTGACAACCACCCAAAGATAGACATATTGATCATCCCCGGAGGCGAAGGGACAAAAAACGAGATAAAGAAGAAAAAGGTCATGGAATGGGTCAACAAGACGCAGGGATCAGCGGAAATAATGGCTACGGTCTGTTCAGGTGCGAGGATACCGGCTGTACTTGGACTTCTTGACGGTCTACAGGCAACGACCCACCACTCAGTCATAGATGACGTTAAAAAGCTTGCTCCCAAGGTTACCATCGACCACACAAAACGCTTTATAGACAATGGGAAGATAATGACCTCCGGAGGGATCTCCGCAGGGATAGACCTCTCTCTCCACATCGTAAAAAAACTCTGCGGAGAAGAGACGGCCCAAAAAACCATGAAATATATGGAATACGGAGAGGCCGCGCCAAAAATCTCTGGCTGAGCTATGGCTGAGCAATCGTAAGAGATATTCCTAAAACATGTTGTTTGAAGGCAATAGTCTTTCACTCCCCAATGTAAGGGTAGACACGATCGGTCCCTTTTTCTTCGGCGCATGGGCATATTATGATGTCCGCCGCCGCACTGACTGAAGAGACCTCGGCGATCTTTTGTTCGAGGTCCTCGCAAAGATCCGCTTTGGTAAGAATGATCACAGGAAAGGCCATGCTGTCCCACGCAATGGAGAGGTATCTTTCTCTTATTGAAAATTGAAAGTCAGTTGGGAGTCATTTGGTCTAAATTCAAATTTCATCCTACCGTGTACAAAAACCTTAAGTGATCTTTAGTAAAAATAACCGATCAAAAGCGGCCTAATATATATAGATCATCAAAAATCCAGTATAATATTAGTGATATAATTCACAGTCTCACCATCTGCTGCCCCGGAACCGTCCGGAGCAGGGGAAAGGGATAGTGATGGAGACCATCTGTCTCTCTGAACTGATCGGAGGGAAGGAGAGGACCGTTTAAGGTTTTCGATATGCGCCTGACGGACCTTTCGTATTATTTACGAAGGGTTTTTTTGTCAGCCTCTTTTCCTGCACTTTCCCGACCTTTTGACTGTGACAAAAAAGGAGGATACCGTATTGTACGATCCAAAACAGTTTCATGACGCATCGTTTATTGACGATGCAGAAATACTCTCTTCACTCGAAAAGGCCAAAGAGCTCGCGAAAGACAAAGTTTACGTCCGTTCACTTCTTGAGAAGGCAAAGACGTGCAAAGGGCTCGATCACAGAGAAGCCGCCGTCCTGCTCGAGATAACAGATCCGGAGCTCGAAGCGGAACTCTATTCGCTGGCAAAAGAGATCAAAGAAAAGATCTACGGCAGGCGGATAGTTCTTTTTGCCCCCCTCTATGTTTCAAACTTCTGCATCAACGGCTGCGAATACTGCGGATTCCACAAGGACAACCCCTCCATGCACAGGAAAAAGCTGACGATGGAGGAGATAGATGAGGAGGCAGACGCTATTCTGGCCCTCGGGCACAAAAGAATAGCTATGGAATCGGGAGAAGATCCTGCCAATTCGCCGCTTGACTATATTATTGACTGCATGAAACGCGTTTACGCTTATAGAAACAGCAGAGGGGATTCTATCCGCCGGATCAACGTCAACATTGCTGCGACTACCGTTGAGGAATATCAAAAGCTAAAGGCTGCAGACATAGGCACTTTCATTCTTTTCCAGGAAACATTCCATAGGCCGACCTACGCAAAGATGCATCCCGTAGGCCCGAAAAGCAACTATGACTGGCATACGACAGCCCTCCACAGAGCCCAGCAGGGAGGCATAGATGATGTTGGGACCGGAGTGCTATACGGCCTTTACGATTACAAGTACGAAGTTACGGCACAGCTGATGTTCGCCGAGCATATGGAAAAAATGTTCGGTGTGGGACCTCACACTATCTCCGTTCCACGCATGAGGGAGGCAGAGGGAGTAGATCTGAAGAAATTTCCATATCTCCCAGCAGATGATCAGTTCCTGAGGATAATCGCGGTAATAAGGGTCGCAACTCCATATACAGGGATGATACTCTCGACAAGAGAAACTCCCGAAACACGCAGGAGAGCTTTAGAGCTTGGGATATCACAGGTGAGCGCAGGGTCATGCACCGGAATCGGCGGATATCATAAGGACATCGCACACCCGAAATGTGAGAACACCACACAGTTCAAAGTCTCTGATGAAAGGACACCTGACGAGGTGCTTACCTGGCTCTGCGAGGACGGATATATCCCGAGCTACTGCACCGCATGCTACAGGCAGGGCCGCACGGGAGACCGCTTCATGTCCCTCGCCAAATCGGGACAGATAAAAAATATCTGCCAGCCAAACGCCCTCCTGACCTTCAAGGAATATCTCATCGGTTACGGTTCTGATAAGCTGAAAAAGGTCGGGCAAGCTGTAATAGAAAAAGAGATAGAGGAGATCCCCAGCGACAAGGTCAAAGAACTGACAAAAGAGCGGCTTAAGAAACTCGATCAGGGTGAGCAGGACCTCTTCTTCTAGCCTTTTCCCGCGCCCCGCTTTCAGCCGCAGTGCCAAGTGGCCCCCCGCTACGGCGTATTGGTCATACATCGAAGCGGGGGTCCGCAAGCCTTGCTAAGTCAGGGCTGCGCTTTTAGGTTTTAGCGATAGCCAACGGCAATATAGCAATTGGGATTTAGAGCGAGTGATAAGAACGCAACATGTGAAGTTCCGAACCGAGGCGTATATTAATACGTTGAAGCGCAGGACCGCAAATGTTGCTAAGCCAGCGCCACTATAAATCCCAATTGCCGTAATTGGGGCAGATCGGAGATGATAGCGACGCAACATGCAGTGGTTCAAGCTAAGGCGTATGCCAATACGTTGAAGCGCAGGACCGCAAATGTTGCTAAGCCAGCGCTCCGAGATGCCCCAATTACACCAGCTTAGCGGGGGCCTTGAGTGTGCCCAGTATAGCTACTGAAACCGCCAAGACCGCTGCAGAGACGATGAAAGCGCTGACGACGGTACAGGCTGATTCCACCCTGCCGGCCTGTAGCCTTTGGGAGGTTCCTTGAGGCAGAGGGCGGCGAGAACTACCATTATCCCCGTCGCAATGCCAACATATTTAAATACAGGCAGACAGAATGATGTTGCTTTTTATGAACTCATAAGACTTCTGTATGTCAGGAGATATCGGCCTGTCGTTCTCATAGAGAGCAACTTCCTTTCGGAAAGCCTTCCATGCAGCCTCCGTCCCCTTTCCAAGCCTTATCCTGTTTTTTCTCATGCGCAAGTCGATTGCCTGACATCCGTGTATCATTTCCATACCATATATATATACAAGATTATCCGCTGCTTTTCTTAATTTTTGGACCACAAACGGAGTGTTGTTTGCGTGGTCCTCAATTCCTCCGGCAAGAGACATAAAATCTGATGAACATGGATTCGATAGGTGCCTGATCTCAGTATCCATAAGTGAATATGATTTCTGAAAAGCCCCAAAACAGTGTGAATCTCCTCCGTCATGGCTCAGGAACCTGGGAAGTCCGGTCAGCACCGGGTTGCACAGCTTCAACATACGGTAGCAGGACATTCGCGAGACATGGCTCAAAACAATGCCGAGCATTTCCAAGCCGGTCGCAAGTGAGGTAGTCTCGAAATTAGATACGGATATCATGCGTCTTTCATCAACCAAAACACATGGATTGTCATCAGTACTGTTCATCTGAATATCCATAAATTCAGTTACGTAGTCAAGCGCATCGCGCAGCGTTCCGTTCACATGGACTGCTCCGCGGAAGCACAGAGGATCCTGAACGGGTTTTTCCGGATTTCTGTCATAAATACTGCTTCCCTCGACAGCCTTCCTGACTCTTTCTGCGCTGATCTGCTGACCTTTTAATCTCCTCGGGGCAAGCCCTGACGGATCAAGCGGTGAAGTATTCCCGTTAAGTCCTTCCAGCGAAACTGAGTAGACAATATCTCCTGTGTCTGCGAGGTCACTGATTTTTTTAAGGACAAGTGCTCCCTGTCCTGCTGAGAAGGCACTGTTGCTTACTATGGCAAGCCCGTCCTTGGGTCCCAGAACGACCGGTTCGAGGCCGGTCTTTCTGTGCGCTTCAATTGAGGATATCCTATTCCCCTTGTAATAAACTTCGCCCTCCCCGATCATGGCCAAGCCAATGTGGGACATCACAGCTATGTCGCCCTCTCCGACCGATCCTCTTTCAGGGACAACAGGGTGTATCCCTTCATTTAAAAACTCGGCATAACGTCTTGCCACTGCGGGTTGAATACCCGTGTAACCCTGAAGCAGGCAGTTAAGTCTTATAACCATCATTGCCCTTACTTCTTCTTCCGATGCCTCTGGAGCTATTCCGAGTGAGTGTGAATAAATCAGTTTACGGTTAAAATCTTCAAAGAATTCCTTTGCAATGGTATGGTCTTTGTTCCAGCCAACTCCGGTGTTAAAACCATATACAGGGATATCCTCGTCAACAAGATCGTATACGAGCTGCCTTGAAGCTTCGAGCTTAGCATCCGCCTCCGGACTGATTTCTACTTCCGCACCTTCAACTGCGACAGACCAGACTTTTTCTATTGTAAGGTCATTACCTGTAAGCAATATCTTCATTTTTAACCTCCATGATCAAGACTGCGGATGCAGCGAGAGAATCGTTACGTCCGCAGTAAATATCACATTCTATGTCAATTAAGCGGTAAGAGAAGATCTGCGGCTTGACTATTCAGTGACTTTGTCAATAAAAAATATCTTAATGAATGCAATTACCTGTACGGCAAATATAAACAGCACCACAAAACCTGCTGCCGCTGCCAGGGCTTTAACTCCGTCTACCCCTTGGGCGCCTCCTCCGTATGCAGCCATTATAATGGCAACTACACCGATAGAAATCCCCCAGAGAACCTTGATCTTTGCAGGAGGTTCTGTTCCGATGGGGACATCCCTTACACACATAGAGCCAATATTTGTCAGCGTAGCATCAGCACAGGTAATAAAGGAGGCAAGAATAACAAGTATGTTTATTGGCACAACTATTACACCAAGACCAAACGGGAGATTTTTTAGAAATTCCCAAAGTGCCATTACCGCTCCGCCGCTATTCAGCGCTCCTACAAGATCTGCACCGCCTGTCATCTGCATGTGAATGGCACTTCCACCCCATATTGAGAACCAAATAATGCCAAATACGGAAGGAAGTATCCAGTTTACGATCATGTATTCCCTTATCGTTCTTCCATACGAGAGCATTGCAAGGAATATTCCTGTAACAGGTGCATAGCCGACCCAGAAAGCCCAGTCAAAGAGTGTCCATGAACGGGTCAGCGCTTCTCCTCCTATATCGATCGGATCCAACCCCCATAGCCAGAAGTTGTGCATCCAGGAGGCAAGCCCGGCTGTTCCTATCCGCAGAATGAAAAGGGTGGGACCGGTAATGAGAAGGAGAGCTAAAAGTCCGTAATAGAACCAGGCATTCAGGCTTCCAACGATTTTCAATCCCCTGTCCAGTCCGACATAACTTGAAAACGTAAATGCAAAAATTATTACTGCACCTATGCCGATAAACAAGGGAAGGCTCTCCTGAATGCCGTATGCGCCTTTAAGTCCTGTTATCACAAGTGTTATGCACATTGTCAGACCTGTGGCCAGACCGATCGTCAGAGCAAGCATTGAAAGGGTGTCTATTATGGCTGATGAAAGAGGTTTAGTGACGCGATCTCCGAAGAGAGGCTTTAATGTCGCTGTCACAGTAAGGCTGTCTTTTTTGTGGTAATAAATGTAGGATACCAAAAGACCGCAAAGAGCATAGATAGCATAGGGAACGAATGTCCAGTTATAGAAACTTCTCGCCATTGCAAAAATTGCAGCCTGATGAGTCCCGGCTTGTATGCCAAGCTGATCAAGTTCTCCCCATACGTTGCCGTAATAGATGAGTGGTTCGTTGACCCCCCACGTAACTATACCGGTAGCTATCCCTCCTGTAAGCGTCATAGCGAACCATGTCCAGAAACTATACTTTGGTTTTGCTTCCTTTCCGCCAATCCTCATTTTTCCCAGTTTTGAAAAAGTAACTACAGCCACAAGGACAACACTTGTCATTATTGAAAGCTGGTAAAGCCACCCGAAACTGTCAAGGGACCAAAAGAAAAACATATTGCTGGCTTTTGTCAGGGCATCCTTGTCAACAATACCGACTATTGCCGCTAAAGCAACTACGATAAATGCAGGCAGGAAAACTTCCCAGCGAATTCCTTTCTTGATCTCAGATACAGCTTGCTTCTGTTCATCTTGCATTTCTGTTATCCTCCTTAATAAAGCGGAATTTTGGATCAATAATATTTTTGAAATTTGGGACCATCATTTTTTCAGATCAGCGACTGCTTCCACAATCTTTGCCGGTGTAAGCGGGAGGTCTGTTAATGATGAACCCAGAGCTCTGTTTACTGCGTTTACAATTGCCGCTGACACCGGAACAGTTGAAATTTCCCCTATGCTTTTCGCTCCAAACGGACCTCCCGGCTCACCGTCTTCAATAAGAATTATTTCTGAGTCCGGCATGTCGGGGGCATTTATCAGATGGTATTTGTCAAAATTACGAGCTTTGGGCATACCATTGCTGTCATATGGCAGCTCTTCACAAAGGGCCATTCCTATCCCCATCTGTATGCCACCATAAATCTGCCCTCTTACAAAACTCTCGTTTATTGCCTGGCCGATATCGTGAACAGCAAGATATCTGTTGATCTTCACCAGGCCTGTCAGCTTATCAACTGTCACTTCCGCGAAGTGAACGCCGAAGGATGCCGGGTTCATCTCAGGCCTGTGTTCAAAATTAGCTTCGATCGAGACCCTCCTTTTTTTCATTATTTCCCTCACTGTCCCTCCAATTTCAAGTCTTTTTCCTTCACATACAAGACTTCCTTGAGAAAACCGGACGGGCTTGTCCAAAAGTTTTGATGCCTCTTGAGTGAGCATTTTCACTGCCGCTTCGGAAACCAGTCTTGCGCATTCACCGCATACGTATATGACCCTGCTTGCCTGGCATCCCGAGTCATAAGAAGTAAATTGCGTATCAGTCTCGGTAACTGTAATTTTTGATACATCTATTCCCGTGACCTCGCCCACTATCTGTGCAAGAGCTGTTGTTGCGCCGCTGCCAAGCTCATGGATCGAGGCCCGAAGTATCGCAGAGCCGTCTTCAAGTATCTTTAGGGACATATTCGAAAAATCATGATACTTTGTTTTATAGTAACCATTGCCATGCGTGCAGCACGCAAAGCCTATTCCGGTAAAAAACCTTCCTCTGCTTACCTTTGGGGTTATGTTTTCTTCCCATCCGAAAGACTCTGCTCCCCTTTTAAGACACTCTATCACTCTTGCCTTGCCGATATTCGCACCTCCGGAAAGATCTTCTTCGAATTCTTTAAGGAGATTTTTCAGCCTGAACCCAACAGGATCAAATCCAAGCCTCCTGCACATCAGGTCTGTGTGGATCTCTGTTATCGTGTGTATCTGAGGTGAGCCGTAGCCACGGCACGCACCTGCCGGAGTCGTTGACGTCCTGACTACAGAACCTGTGTAGCTGAGAGCAGGTATCCTATATAGCCTTGAAGCCTTTTTCCCCATGGCAATCATTAACTTCTTTGTGCCCGTAAGGTATGCTCCTGCATCCACGGTCAGTTCAAAACGCCTTCCAAGTATCAGGCCCTCAGCATCCACAGCCGTTTCGACTTTACCTTTTACCGCGGCTCTGGTACGGGTCGAAAGGATGGTCTCTTCCCTCGTCGTGTTGATAAAAACAGGCCTTTTGAGTTTATTCGCGGCCCATGCACACAAAACTTCAAAGACGACCTCCTGTTTCCCTCCAAAGGTCCCGCCCATGTTTGCCTTGATGACCCTTATCTTTGATAATGGTATTTTTAATACCTGTGCGATGGAATGCTGCACTCCGAATGTGATCTGGCAGGGAGTCCTGACTTCGATCACATTTCCGGGACGGGGTATTGCCAGCACTGAGTGAGTTTCCATAGCCGCATGATGGACCTTTGGTGTGGCAATAGTGTCTGACTCTATGTAGGCAGCCGCGGAAAAAGCTTGATCGATATCTCCATAGCAGAGGCTGCCCTCAAAGCTCTTTTCTCCGTCTTCATGGAGTGTCCCCGCCATATCTGCGGCTGTTTCAAGCACTGTGACAGCAGGCATTATTTCATACTCCACTCTTACAAGATCCCTGGCTTTTCTCGCTTTTTCTTCAGTTTCAGCCATGACCAGGGCTATGCGGTCGCCTACGTGTCTTGCATGACCGGTGAGGATAGTCTCATCCGGAAAATCTTCCTGGCCGGGGAACCACTCGCCGCTGTTGTACTTTACTGAAGGAATATCAAGATATGTAAGTATCTCAACACCTTCGATACCGATCGCTTCAGAAACGTCGATCGATCTTACTGTTGCATTGGCGTGGGGGCTCATCAGGATAACTCCGACAAGTGCGTTTGGAAAAGGTTCGTCTGAGAGATAAAGGAACCGGCCCTGCACTTTGTCTGCAGCGTCGCATCTGATGATATTTTTACCGATATAATTGTATGATCTCTTATCCATGGCTCTTTTCCCCACTTTTTTCTGACGCCCTTCCCCTCTCCTCAAGCATTTCCAGAAGATCTTCTGCGAGCGCCATTAGGGCTGATTTCTTATAAGGGAGGGTGCTCCTTCCGGGGATCATCTGTCCGGCAAATTCGCAAAGGGCATCTTTAAAACTTTGTTCACGTAAAGAAGTTTCCATGCTCAGCGCAGTTTCTGCACTCGGGCATCTTTTTGCCGCGCTGCCAAGAGTACCTATAAAAACTCTGGCATCAGAAAAGTTGCCGTCCTCGTATCGTGCCGAGACAGCCATATTGACGCGAGCTATGCTGACTTCGCTCCTGCTTCCTATCTTTTTAAACGCCGAGACATACTCTTTTCTTAACGGAATACAAAATTCCATAATGATATCGCTGTCCGACAATGTATTTTTATTCGGGCATGGACCGAGCACTTCTTCAACTGAGAGAACTCTGCGGCCCGAAAGAGAAAAAACGACTGCAGAAGCACCGAGAACAGCAAGTGCAGATGGGGTATCGGCAGCAGGTGAAGCATTGGCGAGATTTCCTCCGACAGTTGCTCTGTTTCTTATCTGGACAGAACCCATAGATGCCGCCGCATCAGAAAGCGCTGTTGCATGAAGCCTGATCACTCCGCTGGAATGGATAGATGTCATTGTCTCCATTGACCCCAACCTCAGAAAAGACTCCTTATTCTCTATTCCCCTGAGTTCGGGCATCTTTGACAGATCAAAGAGTACTGCCTCCTCGGAGAGATTCCCCCGGGTTTTTATCAGCCAGTCCGTCCCTCCCGCGATCAAATGTTTTTCATTTTTTCCACATTCAGCCAAGAGTGCTAAAAATTCTTTTATACTTTGAGGCGCAAACAATCCTTTCACCGACGACACTCTCCAATACGTTCAGCTGCGGTCTCCACCGCATTTATTATCTGAGTGTAACCTGTACATCTGCATATATTCCCGGCAAGGGCGGTCCTGATCTCTTCTCTTGACGGAGAGGGGTTTTTAATGAGTAAAGCCTTGGCTGACATTATCATCCCGGGGGTACAGAAACCACACTGGACCGCATCACAGTCAATGAAAGACTGCTGTATCACATCCAATTCTCCGTTTTCTTCAAGACCATCGACTGTAAGAATGTCGTGTCCGTCTGTCTGAAAAGCCGGAACCACACACGAACAGACTGCCTCTCCATCCATGAGGACCGTGCATGCACCGCACTCGCCTGCGCCGCATCCCTCTTTGACGCTGACAAGACCTAGTTTCTGTCTGAGCAGATCTATCAGCCTCTCAGATGCCTCTACTTCAGCTCTCCTTAACTTGCCGTTGACCTTAAGCTCTATTTTCAGGAAAATCACCCCAACGATCATGGTTAGTTCTTTATTTCCGTTTGACCCTTCATTCATTTCCACAATAAAGTCTATACTTGCCGCATAAGAGAAGCGTCAATAGGTCTCACCGTGTCTATGTCTCCTCTTTTACGGCTTATTTGACGTTTTATTGACGCTTTTGGCGCAGATCGATCAAGATTGTATAAATATATTGATATAATTTAATATCGATGGAACATAAAGGCAGGGAACGTCCATGACTCTTTTCCTTCATTTTTTGGGAAACCCCTATATCGAAATTAACGGCAGAAAACTCTCTTTTTCGTTGAAAAAAGCAGAGTCAATTGTTGTTTATCTGGCGTTGAACGGCCCTTCGACCAGAAATCAGCTCAAGGCACTTTTCTGGTCAGACATGGAAAATCCCCAAGCATCCGCAAACCTTAGAAACGCGCTTTACATAATACGAAACGCGATCCCAAGATATGTAGACATTGAAAGGGACACTGTCTCCCTTAAAGGATCCGCCGACGACATCTCCGCTCTTGAAAAAATAACTGACCCGGATTTTCCCATCCCTTGCCACATAACTGAGGAACCGCTTAGAGACTTCAGACTTGAAGGTTCGGAAGAATTTGATGAGTGGGCGGCAGTGACAAAGGAGTCGATAAGAAAGAATATCGTAGCAATACTGAGAAAGAGGATCTCAAACTGCTATGAAAAAAAGATGTACGAAGAGATGAGCAATTCGCTTGAGGTCCTCCTGACAATTGACCCCTTTGATGAAGATTCCGTGCTTGAACTGATGGAAACATACTGCAATATCGGACAGCCTACCAAAGCTCTGATTTTTTTCAAGGAATACTCATCGAAAATTGAAAATAAGATGGGCATAGCACCCTCAGAAAGAAGCAGGAAATACTTCAGAAAAATTATCGGCAACTGGTCCGAGCATGACGATCAGTCTGAAAAAGGGAGGAAATTCTGGTGCAGAAAAAATGAGCTTGCTCTCATGATAGGCGCCCTGACAGACTCCGTCGGACTGAACACAGCTGTTTACGTCCACGGGGAGGCCGGCATAGGCAAGACGGCATTGATCAACAAAGCTATATCGATACTCGACACAGGTGACTGCCTGCTCCTCTCATCAAGATCCTGCCCTGTGGGGGAATGGTATCCATACTCTTCCTGGAACAGCATAATGACACAGATAGGCAGGACTCTCGATGCTGAAAATGATTTTCCTGACATAAATACCCAGTCCGTCCTTTCGGGCATTTTCCCCGGATTCCTCGGCGGCAAGGGGCTTAACTACAATGCAGACGTAGCTCTTATGACTGAAAGAAACCCTATTGTCATCAGCGGGATGATAAACGATATTCTTAGGCGCATTGCATGCAAAAAAAGAATAATCATGATCTTTGAAGATATTCACTGGTTTGACACACAGTCGATCCAGCTTCTGACTGCTTTTATGAGTTCTGTTGACCTTGACCTGAACATAATCCTGTCAGGGCGGCCAGAATCCTCAAGGATCACTCTGGCAATGCTTCAGAGCCTCAATCCTCCTTCAAAATGGAAGATCGTTCCCCTCAAACTGGACCCTCTGCGCAATGATGAGATCATAAACATATGCCGGCACTCCCTTTCTGAAGAGCTTCTAAATCAAAAAGGAGACGAATATTTTATTCGTGAGAGCGAAGGGATCCCCCTCCTTCTTTTTGAGATGCTTCGGGCAGCAGAGGAGAACCCTGATTCCGATCTTACAAACGGATTGGGGGGACTCATAATGGCAAGGATAGGAGATCTTTCAGAACTGCAGCAGAATGTGCTTTCAGTGCTTTCGGTCTTTGCAGTGGGGGCAGATCCTGAACAGATAGCGGAAGCCACCTGCCGGGGGCAACATGAAGTGCTGCTGGCAGGCGAAACGCTTCTCTCCAAAGGATTGCTTAATGAAAGGGAAGAAGAGGGAAGGGTGATCTGGGATTTTACGCATGCCAAGGTCAGGGAGTGCATATATGAATCGATTTCCCTTTCTAAAAGACAGGAACTTCACAAGAAGGTCGCCGAAGTCCTGAACAACATATACTCGCCGCAAAAATGGGATCCCGAGCTCAGCACCATGCTTTGTCATCATTACATGAAATCAGGCCAGCGTGCCATGGAGCTTAAACAGTATTTGCGGGAACTGATTTTTGACATAACGCTTAACCACGACCTTTTCCCTGTCGTTTCAGATAAGGTGCTTCTCTCCTGCTCCACTCCCTTCAGCAGCAGAGAGGGGACTGAGCAGAAAATAAATCAGGCACTGGGGTTGCTGGATGAGATCCGTACCGATAAAAATGTCGATCGCGAAGAGCTGAAAAGGCTTGAGGCTTCGTGTTTCGAGCTGGCAGGGGGATACCATATAAGCTGGGGCGAATATGACAAGGGACTCGTCTTTATCAATGAGGCAATAAGCATTTCAAATGAATTCGGGCTCTGTGACACACACATACACTGCCTGAAGCATATATGTTACATGCATCTTCAGACCGAAGATCCCGAACGCCTCCTCTCGACAGCCAGAGAACTGATACTGCTTTCACGGCCGGAAAATTACCGCCACTACATGGCGACGGCAGTAAGATACGTTGGAGTTTCAATGTTTTTGTCAGGGAAATATGACGGGGCGGAAAGGACCTTCAGACATTCGATCAGGCTTTTCGAAAGCCTTAAGCTTACCGGCAAATGCTATACATTAAGCATACTGATCGCAAAATGCTATATTGGTGAGCTATTTCAGCTCAAAGGTGATCATACAAGTGCTCTGGCTTATCTTGAATACGCCACAAAGACCTCTGAAAGTATAGGCCTTTACTGGGGCAGAAGCTATTTTCACACTCATGCGGCAAGCCTGGCGCTGGACATGAACGATATGTCCCTCCTCTTTCGCCATATAGACAAGGCAGTCTCTCTGTTCGAGAGCTGCAGAGGCGGCCGCTGCGGATCAATGCTGTACAGCATCAAGGCAATAGCCGATGCGGAGCGTGATCAACCAGAGCAGGCAGATAGATCTATAGAACGTGCAGAAATTTTTCTGAAAGATGTTTCCAGAAAACAATGGATGGCAACTCAATATCTCGCAAAGGCCTGGCTTTTGTCAAAATCGTCGAAAAACAAAAAGATCCTGCCGAAAAATTATAATAGATCCTGGGAATCACCTGAAGAGCCGGCTCTGAGGTCTGCGGCACTCTATGAGGAATGCGGTTTCAGACATAGAGGGGAATGGATCAGGAAAAAGTTCGGCTGCAACGATCAGTAGGCCGTCACGTACTCGAACCTCTCCCTGAATTCATCCGGTGACATGTGAGCTGCAACGGCAAGCTGAACGAAGTCAAGTCCCGGCTCAAAATCTTTCTTTTCCAACCTTATCATGTACTCTCTTGCGATCCTGTACTGTATAGATTTTGCGTTGACCCTTCGGACCCGTGTCTTGCCGGTTTCCGGATCTTTTATATCCTCAAAGGGTATCGGTACTATCATATTGTTCTGTATCGAAATGAGTGCGTTTGTACCCCCCTCTTTGAGGAACTCTATTGCCGCGAATCCAAGGTTTCTCGTGTACTCGATATCGAAGGCGTTCGGCGGCGCACAGCGGACCTCGTATCCTATCTCCTTATTGGTTATGTCCATTTTTATTCCAAGCGAAGTCAGGTTTGCCTGGACCTCGCGCTTGAGGACGCTTGAAAAACTGATCTCCGCATAGCGGACATGTCCGTGATCGTCATGTTCAATGCAGCTGAGAGCCTCAAGGTCTTCTTCCCTGATCCTTTCAAGTAATCCTTCCGCAACTACTGCGACCCCATATTTCCTTTCTGAAGCAAGCCTTTTTATGATCGCTCCTGTGAGGATATCGACTATCAGCGACATAGGAATAAGTTCCTTGCCCAAGAACTCCTCCGGTATGACAGTGATTGTTGCACCGGCGCTCTTGCCAATACCGAGCGCTAGATGTCCGGCGGTCCTTCCCATTGCCACCGCTATGAACCAGCGTCCTGTTGTCTTGGCATCTTCCATGAGGTTGGATACGAGCTGTGTGCCCAACGACCTTGCTGTTTCAAAGCCAAATGTCGGGATACCTTCAGGCAGGGGCAGGTCATTATCTATTGTTTTTGGTATGTGGACGAAGCTTATGGTAAGTCCGCGTTTGTTCATTGCGTAATCCGCAACACATGAAGCCGTGTAGGCCGTATCGTCTCCGCCTATGGTTATAAGATGAGTGACACCTAGCTCTATCAACGCATCGACCACCCTGCGGAGGTCTTCCTCTTTTTTGGTCGGATTGTACCTGGAGGTACGTATCACGCTGCCGCCATCCGAGTGTATACGGCTGACCATTTCTATCGTAAACGGAACTACATTCTTCTCTCCCTTTGCAAGACAGGCGAAACCATCATAGACCCCGTATACATCCCAGCCCGATTTTTTAGCTTCGATGACTGCGGAACTTATAACGCTGTTGATCCCCGGGGCAGGGCCTCCCCCGCATACTATCGCGAGTGTTTTTTGTGTGATATCGGTCATATGGCAACTCCCCTTCCTCTTTCCTGTCTGAGCGGTAAAACGAGTCAATATCATTCTGATCCCTATATATGATGGGACCATTTACACAAGGCGGGAGATAATTTATCCTCCACCCGGATGATGGCGGTGTTGTGTTTTGAGTAATATTTTACACGATAACTAGTTGAATCGATAATACAAAGCCCGGCTGCCCAGTCATGAGGCTTAGTTTATGCAGTTCCATGGGGGGAATGTTATGAGCTTTGCATCAGGAGGCAAAGTCTTCGGAATGGTTCTGGAAGCGCAAGCCATTGGGCAGGGGAGAATCTTTTTTGCGTCCCCCCTCCGACCTGAACTCTGATCTGGGGGCCCACTTCTTTTCATGTTCCGGCGCTTCGAAGAGGGCAGCGGGTTTTATTATGCCCTGTTTGAATTCCCTGTTGATGGAGTCAACAGCTGAGGCTACCCTGAGTTTCTTTTCATCTGCTCCGTTTTCTTCATCGAAGAGAGCTGCCTGCCTTCCCGCGGAAATATCTGAAAAATTGGAGAGTATAACACCGCACTTTTTATATTTGTATCCCGGAATGAATATCTCCTTCAGCATCTTTTCCGCGCTGCTCATGAGGTCTGAGTCAAGGAATACCGGCCTTATAAAAGTTGTCTCACGGCCGTTGGCATAATATTTTTCCGCATCGAACCTGCTTGTCGATATGAAAACAGACATTTTCCCCGTCGTCTGCCTGGCCTTGCGCAGTTGTTTCGCCGCTGAGACCGTAAAACAGAGAAGGGGATCTAGCATCTCTTCGTATGTTGTTATGGGATTTCCGAACGAACGGGAGACCATTATAGACTTTGGAGGCTTGCCGCCGTTATCCAGGGAATATGCCTGATGGCCCTTGAGTTCCCATGACGTGTAGAGACTCATTATTCCAAAAGTCTTTTTGACCCACATCTCATCTTTTTTGATAAAATCCGCAGCTGTTTTTATTCCCGACTTAGCCAATTTTGCGCTTATCTTACGTCCTATGCCCCATATGTCGGCACATTCAAACTGTGACATGAAACCCATATCCATATATCTCGCCCTGTCCATCCAGAAGACTCCCCCAGTCTCCTTGTTTTTTTTGGCATATTCAGTTGCCAGCTTAGAAAGGGTCTTTGTGGGGGCTATGCCTATCGATACAGGAATACGGCATTTGTCCCATATGTCTTTCTTTATCATACGGCAGTAAGATACGGGGTCTTTTACGTTCGATATCCCTATGTTGAAAAAAGATTCATCTATAGAGTATATTTCAACTGCATCTGTATAGAGTTTGATCCGGGACATCACTTCGGCAGATATCTCCTGGTATAAAGACAAGTTTGTGGACCTTACGGCGACGCCGTTGAACGCAAGCATGTTCCTTATCTTGAAATAGGGATCTCCCATTTTTACCCCCATTTTTTTGACTTCGTTGGAACGGGATATAACACATCCGTCATTTGAGGAAAGCACTACGACCGGCCGGCTGCCGAGATCGTTGTCGGCCCGGCGTTCGCATGAAACGAAGAAGTTGTTGCAGTCGGCGAGGGCTATAGACCTCTCGTGCATAAGATCCGAAGCTATCATTTTGTCATCTCCCGCTTGATATATTATCTGACAGTATGTATAGCATGAAGTAATCTATATGTCAACATGCAGGATCATTAAACAATGATGGCGTATTTCTTCCACACTCACTTTTAGGGGTTTTGATCCGTTCTTTTCTGATCATTTTTTCAGGACCATAGTTTTACCGTTTGGTTACATAAAATACATTTATTCTCAACATTGTCCGGATACAATTTATATGTAATTTTTACCAAATAAATTTGGCAAAAATTATCACTAGATCACGAGGAGGAACATTGATGAGAAGTATTGATCACAAAGGACTAAAAAAGCATTGCGCTCTGTTAGCTATGTTGTGTCTGTCTCTTATTTGCCCTTTGCCGGCTCTTGCAGCTTCCAAAGAATTGATCGTCTATACGGCGCTTGAAAATGAACAGATAGGAAAGTACCTGGAATCATTTAAATCACAAAATAAAGATATAGATGTCAAAATCGTACGGGATTCGACCGGCATAATCACAGCAAAACTCCTTGCAGAAGGCTCAAATACACCGGCAGACGTCGTATGGGGAACGGCAGCATCAAGTCTTCTTGTTCTTGAAGACAGGGGAATGATCCAGCCCTATGCTCCAAAGGGACTCGACAGAGTCGAAAAAATGCTGAAAGACAAAGCAAATCCCCCTGCATGGGTAGGTATAGATGCGTGGGAATGCGCCATCGTGGTGAATACAGTAGAAGCAAAAGCACAGAACCTTCCGCAGATAAAATCATATCAGGACCTGCTTAAACCTGAATTCAAGGGCCAGATCGTAATGAGCAATCCTAACTCTTCAGGCACAGGCTTCCTTGCAGTAGCAGGCCTCATCCATCTTATGGGAGAGAAAAAGGCCTTTGAATATCTGGATAAACTTCACCAGAACATCGCAATGTACACTCACTCCGGGTCAGCACCGGCAAAAAAGGCCGCAGCAGGTGAGTTTGCAGTAGGTATTTCATACGGTTATGCGGGAATCAACCAGAAAAAGAAGGGTGCGCCCGTAGATATCATATTTCCCATCGAAGGCAGCGGATGGGATGTTGAGGCTAACGCACTCATCAAAAAGAAGAATATCAAACCTGAAGCTAAAAAGTTCCTGGACTGGGCAATTTCGGATGAAGCTATAAATGCCCTTAAGGGCGATTATGCAATAACGGCGGTGAAGATGGATAATAAGATACCGGATGGCTATTCAAAGGATCCTCTTTCTCAGCTTATTAAAAAGAATGATCTCAGATGGTCGGCTAAAAACAGAGAACGTATCCTTAAAGAATGGGCTTCCCGCTACGACGGCAAGTCAGAACCCAAGAAATAGCAGGGGACAGAGTAATTATGGTGACTCTCCGAGCGAATAACATAGTTAAAAAATTCGGGAAGCAAGTAGTACTGAACAAACTGAACTTTGATATCCGCGATGGTGAGTTCGTTTGTATCCTTGGACCTTCCGGCTGCGGAAAAAGCACGCTGCTCCGCGTTATTGCCGGGCTTGAAGATCTGGAAAGCGGGAGCATAGAAATAAACGGAAGAGATATTACCTGCGATCCTCCGGCAAGAAGAAATTTTGGAATAGTATTTCAGTCCTACGCTCTTTTTCCCAATCTGAACGTTGAAGAAAATGTGGGTTACGGACTATGGAATCGCAAAATTTCCAGGGTTGAAATAAAATCACGCGTCGATGATATTATCGATCTTGTCGGACTTAGCCAACATAGCACAAAATATCCGCAGCAACTTTCGGGCGGGCAGCAGCAGAGAGTAGCTCTTGCAAGGGCCGTCGTCTTGAAACCGGAATTTTTGCTTCTTGACGAGCCGCTTTCCGCACTGGACGCAAAAGTCAGAATGAAGCTTCGAAAGGAAATACGCCGTATACAGGAGCGCCTCGGGATCACAACTATAATGGTCACACATGATCAGGAAGAGGCTCTCTCTATGTCTGACCGCGTGATAGTGATGAACGATGCCAGAATAGAGCAAATAGATACTCCGCAGAACATTTATAAATATCCTGCTAATAGTTTTGTGGCAGATTTTGTGGGAACGGCCAATTTTCTGAAGGATCACCACTACGCGATACGGCCGGAGAGCCTCAGACTATTTACAACAAGCTGCTCTAAAGATTTTCTGCGCGGCGTTATTTCTGATGTTGAGTTCAGGGGTTCGTTCTACCGTATTGCTGTTGAGTCAGAGACCGGCGAGGAACTGATGGTCGATATCGCGTCTGACCACAATACAGAGATACCGTTCAGACGAGGGAACAGCATTTACATAGATATACCAAGCGATAAAGTTATCGCTCTAAAGAGCGCATAAGTGAGAAAAATAAAAACAGGAAACACAATTGAATTATCCCTCCTGATATTCAGTCTGGCATTTCTTTTTACAGCCGTCATTTGTCCTATGACGGCCCTTTTTATAAAGGCTTTTCAAAATAACTCAGGAAAGTTTATAGGCCTTACAAATTTTGTGGAATATTTTTCTTCCTCAGGAATGGCAGTATCGTTATGGAATTCGGTAATAATTTCTCTTATTACGTCCATAATCGCCGTTTGTCTTGCATTTGTTTACGCTTACGCACTTACACGAGGGGATATTCCTTTTAAAAGGATCTTTCATTTTACGGCAATGATGCCGATTTTTGCGCCAACAATGGTATTTGGCATAGCTCTTATTTATCTGATCGGCAATAAAGGGATCATTACTACGATGTCTGGCTTAAAACTTCCTCTCTACGGCCCACTGGGAATCATAATAAGCGAGATCATATATACATTCCCACAGGCTTTTCTTATTCTTTACGTAACGCTTTCATATGCGGACAACAGGCTCTATGAGTCAGCCAGAGCCATGGGGACAAGTGCACTCAGAACATTTATGACTGTCGTGCTGCCAGGGGCAAAGTTTGGCATCGTAAGCGCGCTGATGGTAGCCTTTACTCTCTGTTTTTCTGATTTTGGCGCTCCTAAAGTAGTCGGCGGCAATTTTAATGTTCTGGCGACAGATATATACAAACAAGTTGTCGGACAGCAGAATTTCGGGATGGGAGCTGTCGTTGGTATCCTGCTGATGATACCTGCAGTGATGATGTTTATCACAGACAGGATGATTCAATCTCCAAACAGAGACACTATCTCATCCAAAAGCTTGAAATACAGGATCGTATCGAATAAATGGAGAGATCTCTGCCTGACGGGATACTGCTTGGCAATAAATATATTCATAATGGCCCTTTTTTTTGCAGTATTCATGGCATCCGTGGTCAAAGCCTGGCCATACAATATGGGATTTACTCTTGAACATTTTACCGTTGACAGTCCGGCAACCGGAGGGTTCGGCTCATTTTTGAACAGCGTTGTCACCTCCGCACTGAGCGCTGTTTTCGGTACGATTTTTGTTTTTTTGAATGCCTGGCTGATTGAGAAACTTAGAGGGCATAGCCTTCTACGGCAGACCGGTTATTTATTTTCACTTATTCCTTTAGCACTACCCGGACTTTCGATAGGCCTTGCATTTATCTTTTTCTTCAGTTCTGAATACAATCCGCTGAGTTTCATTTATGGAACAATAATTATCCTCGTAATTGCAAATATTGTACATTTTTATTCCGTTCCCTTTGTAACAGCCACTTCAGCATTGAAGAAACTGGATAAGGAGATAGAGTCTGTTGCTGAATCGATGTCGGTTCCATCATTCAGGACACTTGTAAGGGTCACCATTCCAATGTGCAAAGATGCGCTTTTTGAGATCGCTGTATTTTTCTTTGTGAATGCAATGGTAACTATATCGGCTGTGGTTTTCCTTTACCCTGCCGATTTCAAGCTGGCATCAGTCGCTATCGTCAATATGGAAGATGCCGGGGACACAGCGCCTGCAGCCGCGCTTTCTGTACTCGTGATCCTTATAAACATAGCGGTGCGTCTTGTTTATGAATTTGTTTCAGGCAGAAAAGTTACAAAGACGGAGTAATAATCATAAATTCTATTCAGAGGGGTGTAGTCATGATCAAGAAAAAGAAACAAATCAGGGGAGTTATTTTAGACTGGGCAGGTACTACAGTAGACTATGGATGCTTTGCACCGTTGAATGTCTTTTTATCAGTATTCTCAAAACATGGGCTCGATATAAGCATTGATGAGGCGAGAGCACCTATGGGACTGCCAAAGATCGACCACATAAGAGAGATATTAAAAACCAAAAGAGTTACTGATCTTTTTAAAAAGCAGAACGGAAGGGTTTTTATAGAAGACGATGTAGCCATGTTTTACTCTGAATTTGAGCCTTCGCTGATGGAGATCCTCCCCAATTATTCCGAGCCTATCAAGGGTGTAACCACTGTCGTCTCTCTACTGAGGGAAGATGGATTGAAAATAGGCTCTACCACAGGCTATACATCAGAAATGATGGCTATTGTAGCTTCAGAAGCAAAAAGAAAAGGCTATGAACCGGACTCTTTGGTCACTCCGGATGATGTCAAATTCGGCCGCCCATATCCCTATATGATATTCAAAAATATGGAAAAACTGAATATCTTCCCGCCAGAGTGTGTCATAAAGGTGGGAGACACGGTAAGCGACATAAAAGAAGGGCGCAACGCAGGTGTTTGGAGCGTGGGAGTGCTCAGCGGAAGCAGCGAAACAGGGCTTTCCCTTTCTGAATCATGCACGATTGCGAAAGACAAAATAGCTGTGCGAAAAAACAGGGCGGAAGCAAGATTCCGTAACGCAGGCGCAGACTATGTGATCGACAGTATTTTTGAGCTGCCCGAGCTTATTGATGAGATAAACAACAGGCTTTAATGAGTGTTGGAAACGGAGGAAAATAATGGAAAATCCGTACCTTCTGCTGACCCCGGGGCCAATCACTACAACCCTGTCAGTAAAAGAAGCAATGCTGAGGGACTGGTGCACATGGGATGAGGATTACAATTTGCTGATACAGAAACTGCGGAAGGATCTTGTTTCTTTGTCAGTATCTAATGACGCAGCACTCAAAGAGCATACTGCCGTACTCATGCAGGGGAGTGGAACGTTTGCAGTTGAATCGGTGATCGGAAGCGTAATTCCAAAAAATGGAAAACTCCTTGTACTAGAAAACGGAGCTTACGGCAAAAGAATTTTGCAGATGACTGATGTGCTTGGGATAGATTCATCTGAAATTTCAGCAAAAGAGACTGAAAGCTTTGATCTTGACAGGCTTAGAGAGGCCCTTGAAAATGACAGCGGCATAACGCATGTCGCTGTTGTCCATTGCGAGACTACTACGGGGATCATTAATGATATCAAAGCGATCGGGGAAATAGTCAAGAAGTTTGGAAAGATATACATCGTGGATGCTATGAGCAGCTTTGGCGGGATCCCTTTTTGTGTTGACGAAATAGGCATTGATTTTATGATAAGCAGCGCCAACAAATGTATCCAGGGAGTGCCCGGCTTCGGATTTATCATCGCCAGGCGACGCTCGCTGGAAGAATGTGCCGGACTCGCACGCTCAGTCGCTCTTGACCTCTATGACCAGTGGAAAACGATGGAAGACTCAGGCGGGAAATGGCGTTTTACTTCTCCCACTCATGTTGTAAGGGCCTTTATCGAGGCCATGAAGGAACTTGAAGATGAGGGTGGTGTTGCGGCCAGATACAAACGCTACAAAACAAACCACGATAAACTGGTTGCCGGAATGGAGACTCTTGGTTTTAAGGTGCTTCTGTCAACTGAAATGCAATCACCGATCATTACATCCTTTTTATACCCTGACAGCCAAGTTTTCAATTTCAAGGATTTTTATGAATTTATCAAGGCCGAAGGTTATGTCTTGTATCCGGGCAAAATATCCGAGGTTGAAACCTTCCGTATAGGCAACATCGGGGAGGTTTGCGAAAATGATATCGATGGACTGCTTAAAGCTGTTGCTAAATACTGCAGATTCCTAAATTTTGCAGGATAATGACCTCCTAAAGATTCACTGTGCGTCTTTTATTCTTCCGTTTCATGTTGACCCTTAAAAATTGGATAAACATTTTGGGTCCCGAAGTGATAACATAAAGAGGCTATGTCAACATGGTTCTAAGGAGGCGGCAGTTCATGAGCGGCACAAGACTTGAGTTTCTTATCGTCGATCCTCAGAATGATTTCTGCGACCCCAAAGGGGCCCTCTACGTTCCCGGAGCCCGCGAGGATTCTATCAGGCTGGCGGATACTATAAAAAGACTCAGGGATAAGATCAGCCATATAAGCGTTACCCTTGATACCCACCGTCTTATAGACATCGCCCATCCCATCTTCTGGATGAATACTGAAGGCAGACATCCTGATCCTTACACGCTGATCAGGAAGGAAGACCTTAAAAAGGGACTTTGGCACACTACCGTCCCGGATCACATGGAAAGAGCAGTACGCTACGTAGAAGAGCTGGGGAAAAATAATCGCTACGTGCTATGCATATGGCCTCCGCACTGCCTGATAGGATCCTGGGGACACGGTGTAACAAAGCCTGTCTACGATGCTCTGCTCGAGTGGGAAAATAACTTTTCCTTAGTCGACTACACCTTAAAGGGCCTCAATATGTGGACCGAACATTATTCAGCACTAAAAGCCGATGTTGAGGACCCGGAAGATCCTGCCACCGGACTCAACAAAAAACTTATAAAGAGGCTCCATGAGGCAGACATCATAGCCATATCGGGACAGGCGCTTTCGCACTGTGTCGCAAACAGCGTCAGGGACCTGGCAGACAACTCGAAAGAAGAAGACATTAAAAAATTAGTGCTGCTGACAGACACGACAAGCTCCGTAAAAGGATTTGAAAAATTAGGTGAAGACTTCGTCCGCGAGATGACAGTGCGCGGGATGCAGGTCTCCACGTCAGATGATTTTGGGAGGAATTTCTAATGGGGAAATTTTTTCGTGAGCCGGCAAGCGGGTTCAGCCATCTCATCGGAGCGCTTCTATCCGTAGCCGGGCTGATCTTACTGCTATATGTGGCCATCACGAACAGGGACATCTGGCAGATAGTCTCCTTTTCGATATTCGGAGCAAGCATGATACTTCTTTATTCTGCAAGCGCGACATATCACCTTGTCAATGCCTCCGAAAGGGCCGTGCGTATACTTCAGAAGATCGACCACAGCATGATATTCGTGCTTATCGCAGGCACATACACACCGATATGCCTGACCCTGCTGAGGGGCAGGCTGGGCTACTTGCTTCTTGCCCTGATATGGTCCTGTGCCGCCGCAGGGATAGTGATGAAGATGTTTTTCTTTGACATTCCAAGACCGCTCTACACGGGAATATACCTGATAATGGGCTGGATAGCGGTCTTCGTTATTGTGCCCCTCTACAGGGCCGGCGGGGCACTTCCGCTTGTCTGGCTTCTCGCCGGCGGCCTTATGTACACAGCCGGAGGGATCATCTACGCCATAAAAAAGCCTGACATCTTACCAGGATGGCTCGGCTTCCATGAGATCTTCCATATTTTCGTGATACTTGGCAGCGCAGCCCACTACGTTATGATCCTGCGCTTCTGCTGATAAACATAAAAATATGGGCCTGGCTTCTGCTCGGCCTCTTTTTTTATCTTATTTCGCCTGCCTTTTCGGAACCCTTGATCTCGAGAATTTTGTTGCCGCTTCCAACAAATACTATTTTAGGGGAGTGGCTTTCCGCCTCCTCTAAATCGACCTGGCAGTAAGCAAGTATTATCACCTTGTCACCGGGCTGCACCAGGCGGGCAGCCGCACCGTTCACGCATATCACTCCGCTGCCGCAGTCCCCCTCGATGACATAAGTCTCAAGCCTGTTCCCGTTGTCGATGTCCACAACGCTGACCTTCTCGTACTCGAGTATGCCTGAGGCCTCCATAAGGTCTTTGTCTATGGTTATGCTCCCGACGTAGTGCAGGTTGGACTCCGTGACTACAGCTCTGTGTATTTTTGCCTTAAGCATGGTGAGTATCATTTTGTTTCTCCTTCGAAGGTAAAGTTGTCTATCAGTCTCGTTTTGCCAATATAAACAGCGACTGCAGCAAGTACAGGCTTATCTATCCTTTGGACAGGCCTGAGGTCGGCAGAGTCAACTATTTCAGCATAATCTATCCTTGCAAGAGGCTCTGCAGAGATACCAGCGACTATCATCTCTCTTATCTTTACAGCATTTTTTTCACCTTTACGCATAAGTTCCTTGGCTGCGCCGAGGCTTTGGGAAATTGAGAGCGCGGCTTTCCTTTCCTCAGGCGAAAGGTAGAGGTTCCTCGAACTCATCGCCAGTCCGTCAGGCTCGCGGACTATCGGACAGGAAACGATCACGGTCCCGAAGTTGAGATCTTTGACCATCCTCCTTATTATCGCAAGCTGTTGGGCGTCCTTCTCGCCAAAGTAAGCCCTGTCAGGGAGGACTATATTAAAAAGTTTTGATACTACTGTGCATACACCGCGGAAATGGCCCGGCCTTTTTGCTCCGCAAAGTCCGTCGCTAAGTCCTTTAATGTCTACAAAGGCAAGGTTTTCAGAGGGATACATCTCTGACGGCTGGGGCGCGAAGATGAGCTCTGCCCCGGCTTTTTCACAGACTTCCCTGTCATGTGCCATGTCACGGGGATATTTATCCAGGTCTTCATTGGGACCAAACTGGATCGGGTTTACGAAAATGCTTACCACGACCATATCATTTTCTTTTCTGGCCCTCTCTATAAGGCTTATATGCCCTGGGTGCAGATATCCCATGGTCGGCACCAAGCCGACAGAGAAACCTCGTTTTTTCCAGTTCGCTGTTACCTTTCTGACTTCCTGAACACTGTCTGATATTATCATTTGATCCTGTTTCACACCTTTCATTGTTCAGTTTTTCAAGATGAGAAAAGCTGATCTACAGTTTTTCAATTATTTCGGGATCGATCGTGAATGAGTGTTCCTCTGTCGGGAAAGTCCCGCTCCTGACTTCTTCGGCATATTTTCTTATTCCCTGCCTCATTGACTCTCCTGCATCGGAGAAAACTTTTACGAACTTCGGCCTCATGTCCGGGAACATCCCAAGCATGTCATGGAAGACCAGCACCTGACCATCGCATGAAGGTCCGGCTCCTATGCCTATCGTTGGTATCGATACTGCCTCCGTTATCTTTTGCGAAAGAGTTGCCGGAACGCATTCCAGCGTTATCGAAAATGCACCGGCGTCTTCAAGCCTTCTAGCGTCATCGATAAGTCTTTTAGCAGCCTCTAGCTGCCGACCCTGGACTTTGAACCCGCCAAAAACGTTGACCGACTGCGGGGTAAGTCCTATGTGTCCCATGACTGGGATCTGAGCCCTGACGATTGCCTTCACGTGATCAAGGACATCAGTTCCTCCCTCCAGTTTTACAGCTTCGGCATATCCCTCCTGGACAAGTCTGCCTGCATTCCTGACGGCTTCTTCGACAGATACCTGATATGACATAAATGGCATGTCAGCGATCAGTAAAGCCTCCGTCCTTCCCCTTGAAACAGCTTTCGTATGGTGGATCATGTCTTCCATCGTTACTCTAAGTGTGTCCCTGTAACCCAGACAGACCATGCCAAGCGAATCTCCGACCAGTATTGCGTCTATGTCACATGGATCTGCAAGCCTGGACATAGAATAGTCGTAAGCAGTCATTACGACGAGCTTTCTCCCCTTTGACTTTGCTTCAAGAAATGTGGCTGTTGTCTTTTTCATGATCTTAGTCCTTTCATTTTTTCATTCAGGCAAGTTCACAATTTTTATTTTTCAAGAAGTTCCAGCAATTCAGAGTTGTCCCTGCCGGGATGTTTTGACTTCGAGAGTTCCGACAATCTTTTGGTAAGCAGACTGTATATAAGCCTTTCCTCTTCTTCCAGAACATCCAGATGTTTCATGATCGTATCGGTGTCATTGCGCTCAGCAGGTCCTGTAAGCGAACCCGGAAAACCCTTTTTAGCTATGTTCTCGATGTTTCCTTTGATAAGGGGCAGCAGTGCCCCCAGAGATTCTTCCCTAGAAACTCCGCATCTTTCAAAAGCATCTGTGCCAATGCTCAGAAGCGCTGTGACCAAGTTTGAGACCATCACGTTCGAAGCATGATAGAGGTGTTTTTGGTTTTTGTCTATGACAAAGGTCCTGTTGCCCATGCACCGGAAGAGATCTCTGACTTCATCCAGCTTATCTTTTGATCCTTCTATGGTAAAGCATGCTTTTTCGACATCTTCGAAATTGCCGTCCCTTCCGCTGAAGGCGAACATCGGATGAACAGAGTAGCCATAAGAACCTTTTGCCTCTATACCGTCAAAGATATCCGAGGAGAGCGCCCCGCTGAGATGGCATATGATCCTGTCCCTGATATCGCATTTTCGCAGATCTTCCCAGATTTTCCCGATAACACCGTCCGGAGTCGAAACAATTATCATATCGGAGGAGGCAACAAGGTCAGACAGATCAGTAAAGGCATTGGATGATGTTATCCCAGCAGCTGAAACAGCTGAATTCATACTGCGGCTCAAGTATCCCGAAATTTCCATCCCCTTGCTGCAAAAATACGCTCCAAGGGATACACCGGCTTTTCCTGCTCCAATAAAGCCAATACGAATTCTCTTTTCGTTATCCAATCAGACCATCCCCCTCTCATTTTCAGAAAATATGTTTTGCCGGGGTCAATTCGCAAACAATAGCACAGACAATGCCGGAGAGGCAACGTTTATGTTCAATGCAGAATGTAAGCATAAGGGGCGGATTCTCTGAGGATCCGCCCGCGATCTCACGAATGTAATATTTCCCAAATGCAGATTTGGGTCCTGCTGCCCTTAGTGAATCCTGAGCCATCTTGTTTCTCTTGTTGGTATCCATGTTCCACGCTATGAATCCGCCGAGAGGAATGGCAAGCAAAAATACCATCGCAAAGTTATAGGTTGTAATGATATAAATTTATAGAATATTTATGCACATGAATATTATATATGATGTTACTATCCTAGTGGGTGCAAAAGGGAACAGAGCTAACTTTGGCCATCAAAGCAGACTATTCTGTAAATTGTGAAATGAATGTATAATCAATTAAGATCGTGTAATTTATAATAGCAGACTGAGAATGACGATTTTTGCTATCCTTGGTTCTCTTTAACAGGTGATGAGATGAACAAACCCTTCGGTTTTACAGAAAGACACTGCAGGGAATTTATTGAAAACACGTCCGAACTGATCCTTTGCATGGATGCAAAAGGTCGTTTTGTCTATGTCAACAGGTCGTGGAAAGAAAAAATGGGCTACAGCGAAGAAGAGGCATATGCCATGACCATATGGGACACAATACATCCGGATCATATGTCCAAGTGCAGTGATCATTTCAGAAAGGCCTGCGAGGGAGATCTTACAGACTGCTGTACAAGATCTATCGAAACAGCTTTTGTTTGCAAAGATGAAAAAGTTATCTTCGCAGAAATGAACAGTAGCTGCATGATCGAAAAATGTGACGAGGAAAAATTCGTCATGTGCTCTTTTAGTGATATTACTGAAAGGAAAAAACTTGAGGAGGCCCTCTATCTTGAGAAGGAACAGATAGAAAAGACCCTTCTCTCGGTTGGCGACGGTGTTATCTCGACTGACAAAAACGGACGTATACTGCTTATGAATAAGGCTGCTGAAAGCCTTACCGGATGGAAGCTGAAAAGCGCTTCGGAAATAAATATAAATGACATTTACGACGTAAGAGACGAAACAACGAAGGAAAAAATAGTTTCTCCTTTTGAAGAGGTACTCCAAAAGGGGGACCAGATAAACAACTCCAGCCATAAACTGCTTATCTCGAAGAGTGGAAGCGAATTCTATATAGAAGATTCTGCAGCTCCTATAAAGGACAGCATGGGAAATGTCACCGGGATGATCCTTGTTTTCCGTGACAGCACAGAAAAGATCGAGAAACTCAAACAGGTCGAATACCTCAGTCTTCATGATCACATGACCAGCCTTTATAACAGAAAATATATGCAGGATTCGATAAAGAGACTCGACACAAAACGCAACCTTCCGTTCTCCTTTATTTACATGGACGTCAACGGTCTCAAGCTGGTCAACGATTCTTTGGGACACGATATGGGGGACAAGCTTATCGTGTCTGTGGCAAATGCCCTAAAAGGCATGCTGAGGAGCGACGACATCGTTGGGAGGATCGGCGGTGACGAGTTCCTTGTGCTGCTTCCGAAAACAGACATCGAAAGCACGGAAAAAGTAGCCGAAAGGATAGAGAAGACGGTTTCAGAGACAAAAATTGACTCTCTGGTCCCCTCTATAGCATTAGGCTACGCAGTTAAAACGGAAGATGATCAGAGCATTTTAGAAACACTTAAGAGAGCCGAAGCTTCGATGTACAAGGCAAAATTGAAGAGCAGCAAAATAATGAGAAATTATATGATAGAAAATCTGATCAAGTTATTAGAGGACAAATATGATGTTTCAAAGCAACACTCTAAAAGGGTCATGTACTACTGTGAAAAGATCGCCATTGCCATGGGTTTTACTGAAAAAGAGACAGCGGACCTTAAAACAACAGCACTTCTCCATGACATCGGAGAGGTAGTAATACCGGCGTCTCTGCTGAACAAACCGGAGAAGCTGTCTGAAGAAGAATATGAACAGATCAAAATACACTCAGAAAAGGGTTACCAGATACTGAAATCCATAGACGAATACTCGGCTTTGGCGGAATCTGTACTCCAGCATCACGAAAGATGGGACGGCAAGGGCTACCCTGAGGGCCTTAAGGAAGGAGATATACTTCTCCACTCAAGGATAATAAACGTGGCCGATGCCTATGAAGCGATGACCTCAGAGAGACCCTATAAAAAAGCAATGACTCAAAAAGAAGCGCTAGATGAGCTTAAAAAGTGCCGAGGTGAACAGTTTGACCCGGAGATAGTGAATATTTTTATCGAAAAGGTCCTGTTGAAAAATTCTCTTGATCTCCAGTAAATAATCGATCTAAAAATTAAATAACAACGAGTAACAACTTGCACAAACAAGGTGTTCCGATTTGGAATACCGTCTTTTGGCTTGTGTTTTTGAGCCGGATAATATTTCTGAGAGGAGAAATGTAGATGAACATACACCGTTTAGTGCTTTGGGGGATATTAATATCGTTGAGTCTTTTAGCGTTAAAAAAATGCAGTGCGGGGGAGCCTACGCCCAGCAAAAAACAAGATATGCAATGTCTTGATTATTCATCAAAGTCATCATGGGCAAACATTCCGGAAACCATTGATCATCCTGTAGATGTATTTTATGTCTTTCCTACGATCTACTCGGAGAAAAAACCATTAAACATGGATATTATGAATCGGCCTGACCTGCAATCTAAAGCAAAGGGATTAATGATTGCCCAAGCCGGAGTGTACTCATCTTCCGCAAATCTATTTGCCCCTTTTTACAGACAAGCCAGCTTTGTAGCACTCAATTCTGACGAGGACATGTATTCGAACAAATATTTCAGGATAGGAGCAGACGATGTCTCGGATGCTTTCGAATACTATCTGACTCATCTCAACCAAGGCAGGCCATTTATTCTGGCAAGTCACAGTCAGGGGTCATTGATTACGATAGATTTGATGCGCAACAAAATGGGCAAGCCTGAACTTCAAAGAAAGATGGTCGCAGCCTATTTGATCGGGTATTCAGTCATACCGGCGGATTTCGAAAATTACCCGTGGATGAAAGCCGCAACCGGCGCAAAAGACACCGGAGTGATAATTTCATACAATACCCAGACTCCAGGTGCCACAGGTTCACCGGTACTCAAACCCGGCGCCTTCTGCATAAACCCCCTGAACTGGAAGACTGACGGGACTCCGGCAGGACGGGAAATGAATCTGGGGGCCGTCTTCTTTGACGATTTTACCGGAACACTTAAAAAAGAAGTCTCCCATTACACCGGTGCATGTATAAACACAGAAACCGGAGCTCTTGAAACAACTCCTCCAGACTATAAACAGCTCGATCTGGGACACTTTCCCGAAGGGGTATTACACAAATTTGACTACGCATTCTGGTATAGAAACCTTGAAAAAAATGTAGCTGAAAGGGTAGAGTCCTATCTCTTAAAAAATAAAAACAAATAAGTCTTTCTTTATTTCAAAAAGATGGGAGCCAACCTCGATCGTATTATTCATACGATAAGGATCGGCTCCCAAATTCTGTAAGATCAGTTTGGCATCGCTATTTCTTTTTCAGCTGATGAACTACATCAATGACCGTTCCGTCACGCCACTCAACGACACCTATGATGCGGTCTTCGGTAGCAACGGGGTCTGTCGGGCCGGACATCTTGTGCGCCCTTGAAACGAGCTCGTCCATCGAGACAAGAGGAAGTCCCTTTACTGCTGAGCAGGCATCCAGGAGGTCCTTGCGCTTCGGGTTTATGGTGATCCCATACTCTGTGATGATAGCATCGACAACTTCACCGGGGGTCGTTACACTGTAAACGTTGTCCGTCACACAGGGGATGCGTCCGCGGAGCAGCGGCTGGGCGATTATCGTAAGCTTGGCTCCGGCAGCAGTGTCCTGGTGTCCTCCTGTACCGTGCAGGAGCGCCCCCTCAGCTTCTGTGTTGACATTGGCGTTGAAGTTTACATCAACTTCCGTGGCTCCGAGGATGACTACGTCAAGCATATTGACAGCAGCTCCCGAGTTCCATGGGTTGGCGTACCAGTCAGCTGATATTTCGATATGTTTCGGGTTTTCACCGATCGAACGTACTGCCTCCAGGTCAAAGGACTGTACGTCCATAAGTCTTTCGACTAACCCCTCTTTCAGAAGTTCAACGAAATAACCTGTTATTCCGCCAAGACCGAAGCTTCCCTTGATGCCCCTCTTGATCATGGCCTCTTTCATAAAAGCCGTGACTGCGAGGGGTATTCCGCCTGCTCCGGTCTGAAAGGAGATGCCTTCTTTAAAGTAGGGGCTTGCTTCGATAAGCTCGGATGCATACTTCGCGATAAGAAGGCGGAGCGGATCCCTTGTGACCTTCGTAGTACCCGAAACTATGCCTGCCGGATCTCCGATGCTCGGGACCTCTACTACTATGTCAACATTGAGCTGCGAAATAGAGACCGGCGCTGCGGGGTAGGGCTGAAGATTATCCGTGACCGCAACAACACAGTCAGCAAACTGGGCATCGGTAAAGGCATAGCCTAGTGAGCCGCACGCAGATTTTCCCTGCGTCCCGCAGATGTTTCCGTACTTGTCAGCTGTGGGCGCCGCTATGAAGGCAACGTCTATGTGGACATCGCCTGACGCAACTGCGCGCGGACGGCCGCCATGGCTCCTCAGTACTACAGGAACATCCATTCCGCCCTCTGATACGAGCTGTCCGATAGGTCCGTTGACCGAGCCCATTATCCGTGTTATGACTCCGCTTTTGATATGCTCGATCAGCTTCTTGTGTACACCGAAGAGCGCTGTCGGGAAAAGTGTCAGGTTTTTGATGCCCATCTCTGCACAGGCATCTATTACCATGTTGACGACAAAGTCACCGTTGCGGAGGTGGTGATGGAATGATACAGTCATTCCGCTTTTAAGGCCTGATGCCGCTATCGCAGCCTTTATGCCGCTTACTCGCTTGTCGGTACAGGTGTTGTTCACGCAGCGGATCTTTCCGCCTGCCCTGTATCCTTCAGGCTTTAAGGCAAATGCGCCCTGGAAGAGCTTAGTTTTGCCGTATCCTTCTATAAATTCGGGGATCTCACGGCCTAGTGCGTTCTTTGCCATCTTACTTCACCTCCAAAAGTCCGGCTTTGACGAGAGTGTATTCCGCTCTCTTGACTACCGGGATATCGACCATTCTTCCGTCAACAGAGACCGCGCCCTGGCCTCGTTCCGCGGCTTCTTTTGCCGCTGCTACTATCTTAAGGGCTTTCTCTATTTCCTGCTCTGTCGGGTTGAAAACATTATGTATGATCGGTATCTGGTTTGGATGGATGACGCTCTTTCCTTCAAAACCAAGCTGTTTTATGAATTCCGTCTCTTTGCGCAGTCCCGCGTCATCCGTCACTCTCGGGAATACTGTGTCGATCGGGTCTACCCCTGCCGCTCTGGCCGCGAATACAAGCATGCGGCGTGCCCAGTCAAGCTCGGTCCCTTCGCTTGAACGGCTCGTCTTAAGGTCTGCGGTCAGGTCTTCTCCGCCTGGGATTATCGCTGCAACGCGGGGAGATGCTGAAGCTATATCGTAAGCGTTCCAGATCCCCTTCGCTGTTTCAAGAAGGCAGAATATCTTGGTCCGGCCGACAGGGATCCCGTTTTTCTCTTCTATTATTGAGAGCTCTTCGTCGATGATCTTGACTGTGGCTGCATCATCGACCTTTGGAGCCCTTATCCCCTGCAGTGCCGGAAAAGGGATTACTGCCGCAAGGTCATCTTTCCAGTATTCCGTATCGACTCCGTTTATGCGGACTGTTACTTCACAACTGCCAAACTCGCCCTGCCTGAGGAAATGCCGGACAAGTATCCTTGCTGTGTCCTTTTCGGCCATTGCAACAGCATCTTCAAGGTCAAGGACAAGACCGTCAGAACCAAAGAGATATCCGCGCGTGAGCATGTTGGGATTATTTCCGGGAAGATAGAGCATTGTACGGCGCATTATCTCTCACCTCCGATAAGCCTTTTTACGGCGGCTTCAACTCTTGCTCCAAGAACGATATCCAGGGCTCCGTTGTCCTGGATCGAAATGTCGATATCTTTCACGCCCATCGAAGCGATCACTTCTGCCGCCTTCTTTTCCATAGCTGACTTGAACCTCGCAGCGCTGCTTCCGGCTATCTGAATTTTCACACCGGCGCCCTGAGCTGCTTCAGATACCGTAACAAGGCAGTCCATTGATTCCAGTGTTCCAGCCTGAGCTGTGTTCATGGCATTTACCTCCCTGTTCATCTCATGGAGAAACGGTCCGCCTGCCCGTCTCAACTGAGAGCTGGGAAGGCAGACCGTTTATTTGTTTAGTTTCTTGATCTTTCAGTTTTGCCGCTTAATTGAAACTGCAAGGCTGATATTTAATTTAGGACTTAATCGTTGAATCCTATGAGGCTGGCCTCGTCCCATGCGCACATCTTGTTGACTTTTGCTTTTGCCGCCTCAAGTTTCGCGCCCTTGAATTCAGGATCGATCTTTCCTGCGATTGCTGCCGCCATGTCGAGAGTGCTGGCTGCGTTCTTTTCCCAGTCAGGATCGCCGCGGAAGTCGCGAAGAACGTCGTATGTAAGGGTTCCGGGCTTGTCTTCGGTAAGAACTTCGCCAAGAGCCTTTTCGATCTTCGCTGCTGCTCCATCAAGGCCGAGGTATTCAAGCATCATCTTCGCTGTGAGGATCATTGCGCTCGGGTTGACCCTGTACTGATGTGCGTACTTCGGGACAGAACCGCTGCTGGGTTCAAAAATAGCTGCATCTTTGCCTATGTTTCCGCTCGGTGCAAAGCCCAGACCGCCGGTAAGCTGCGAAGCTTCGTCAGAAAGAATATCGCCGAAGACGTTGCTGGCAACAACAACGCTGTAATCCTGCGGGCTTTTGATGAACCACATTGCTGTAGCATCGGCGTTCTCTTCGGTGCCCTTGATGCCAAACTGCTCATATTCCTTGGCGATCTCAAGGAATATCCTCTTCATCATTCCGTCCGTCTCACGGATGACGTTTGCCTTGTTGCAGCAATGTACAGTCTTGCGTCCAGTCGCCTTGGCATATTCGAATGCAGCGCGGATGATACGCTCGCAGCCGTCCTTCGAGAATACACGCCATGAAACTGCTACTTCGCGGCCTTTGAATCTCTCCATTCCCTTGTGGAGGTCGAACATCGCTTCCGGAAGCGGGTAGAACTCAACTGCCGCGTAGAGGTCTTCTGTGTTTTCACGGAACATTACTATGTCGATTTTGGGATCCTTTGCAAGAGGAGTTCCGATCCCGGGGAGTTTCTTCGCGGGGCGGATGTTGATGTAAAGGTCAAAAAGCTGACGCATCTGGAGGATCGCTGATTTGAATCCCTTTACTCCGGCCTTTGATGTGATCGCGGCCATGAGTGTTGCGTCCGTTTCGCGGATCGATTTGATGGTTTCAGGCGGGACCGTGTTGCAGCGGGGATCGCCTTCGCCGAATTTCTTGTTGGATTTTTCCCACATGCACCAGCCCAAGTCAGCGCGGACCCAGTCGATGGGCAGATCGAGGGATTCGAGGACCAGAAGCGCGCCCTCCATCATGTCGAAACCGGAGTCATCTCCGGACATATAACATACCTTGTAGCGATCCTTCTGTTCCTTAACTTTGAGAACATTGCCTGACATATTGTTTCCTCCTCTTGATTTTACTTTTTATTTGGTAAAGCGTCCGGCTCATATCTGCCTAAAAACTGAAATGGGCCGGACTGTTTAAAACCTGCAGAAGCTTGAATATTTGGAGCTTAGGCGAGTCCCAGTGACTTCTTGACGTGTGGGATGAGTCCGCCGTCTTTGATCAGTCCCTGCACAAACTCGGGGTATGCCGGGAACTTGAACTCTTTTCCGCCTGCAATGATCACGCCGCTTTCGAAGTCGACCTCTACTTCGTCGCCCATATTGATGGCGTCAACTGCTTCGGGGCATACGATGATCGGAAGGCCTTCGTTGAAACAGTTGCGATAGTAGATACGTGCGAAGCTCTTGGCTATGATGACTGCGATGCCGCGCTCTTTGATGCAGGATACAGCCTGTTCACGGCTGGAGCCGCAGCCCCAGTTTTTACCGCCGACGATCATGTCGCCAGGTTTGGCGTTCTTGTTGAACTCCATATCAAGGTCTTCAAGAGCGACCTTCGCCATGTCAGCGCGTTCCTTTATCGTGTACGTGTACTTGCCGGGGAAAATGACATCTGTGTTTACGTCATCGCCGTATTTCCAGACTTTACCTTTGACAGACATGTTAAAGCGCCTCCCTCGGATCGGAGATCTCGCCCTTTAGGGCGGATGCTGCGACCATCATTGGGCTTGCAAGGTAGATGAAGCTGTCCTTGTCGCCCATGCGGCCCTTAAAGTTACGGTTTGCTGTGCTGATTGCGGCCTCTTCCGGTGCAAGGATGCCTTCGTGGTTGCCCATGCAGGGTCCGCATCCCGGGTTGCAGATAACGCATCCTGCATCAAGGAACACGTCCAGAAGTCCCTCTCTCATTGCCTGGCGGTAGACTATCCAGGAAGCAGGAATGACTATTGTACGGACTGCTACTTTCTTGCCCTTGAGTATAGCGGCCGCCGCGCGGAGGTCTTCGATGCGTCCGTTGGTGCAGCTTCCAAGGAATGCCTCATGTATCTTTGTTCCCTTTACTTCGCTTATCGGGGCATAGTTGTCCACTTTATGCGGTTTTGCGACGCCGGGTTCGATGTCGCCGAGGTCATAGTGGTACTCAGCCGCGTATACCGCGTCTTCGTCTGCCCAGAGGGGCTCCCAGCGGTCACACTTCGCGTTGTCCTTTATCGCGTCGAGGACTTTCTGGTCGGGTCTGCATACCGCGTTCTTTGCGCCGAACTCGATACCCATGTTGCAAAGGGTCATCCTCTCTGCAATGCTCATGTTCTCGATGCCGTCACCGTGGAATTCCACGCTCATGTAGTCTGCTCCGTCAGCCTTTACGTCTCCGATGAACTTAAGGATAAAGTCCTTTGCGGAAACGCCGGGCTTAAATTTGCCTGTTACTACGACTTTCATGCTTTCGGGAACTTTGAACCAGATCTTGCCTGTAGCCCATGCAGCTGCCATTTCTGAGCGTCCGATACCTGTCGAGAATGCCCCGTAGGCTCCGTATGTGCAGGTATGGCTGTCGCTTCCTACCATGATAAGTCCGGGGAGGGCAAAGCCTTCCTCGCACATCTTCTGATGGCAGACTCCGCCGTCGCTGGTGACATCGTAGAAATGCTTGATGCCCTGCTCTGCCGAGAATTCACGGACTTCCTTGTGGTTCACCGCGTGGTCGCTGGAGGGTGCCGGGACCGCGTGGTCAAGGATGAATACTATGCGCTCGGGCTTCCATACGTTTTTAACGCCAATTTTCTTGAATGTTCTTGCGATCGGAGCCCCGTTGTCGTGGCTCATGCACCAGTCAGGCTCGACTGTTACGACCTGGTTGGCTACGACATCATAGCCCGCCGCTCTGCCAAGTGCCTTTTCGGCAAATGTCTTGCCCATCTTACTTTCACGCTCCCTGTCTGAATATATTAAAAGTTTATGTTCTGTATGCGCGGTGCTTATCTTAAGAGTGAAGCGTCTGCTATTTTTTTGATGTTGAACGGCCGCTTTATTCTTTGTCTGCTTACTTCTTCGCAGCTGCCTGGGCCTTGAGGTATTCCATAAGGCCTCCGGCCTGCATTATATCGTTTTCAAGATCGCTGACAGCATCGCCGTGGAATTCATGACCGCTCGTCACATCTTTGATCGTACCTGTTGAAAGCTCTACTTCGAGCTGATCTCCGTCGTTGATCTTCCCTTGTTTGATGGCATCTGAGATGCCTTTTACAAAGAGAACGGGGTAGCCGTTATTGATGGCGTTGCGGTAGTAGATGCGTGAGCATGTCTCAGCAAGTACTACAGGAATGCCGGCGTATTTTAAGCAATAGACAGCGTGTTCACGGCTTGAGCCGCATCCGAAGTTCTTTCCGGCCACTACAAAATCTCCGGGTTTAACTTCCTTCGCAAAATGCTCTTTGCCTGGGTAGTATTCGAACGCATACTGCGGCATGTTTTTGGGGTCTGTCTCAGCAAGATATTTGTTGTGGTAGATGAGGTCAGTATCGACGTCGTCACCGAATACCCACGCTCTGCCCTTGAGAATTTCGCTCATGTCAATCTTCCTCCTCTAGCCCAGAATGTCCCTGGGGTCTGTGATGACGCCTTTGACTGCTGTTGCCATTGCAGACATGGGGCTCATAAGGTAAGTGTGGCTTCCCTTTCCTACCTTGCCAATAAAGTTGCGGTTCGTGGTCGAGCATCCGACATCTCCGCTGGGAAGAGCTCCGTAATGCTCAGCTGTGCAAAGTGCGCAGGTCGGGTTGGTGAAAACGATGCCTGCCTCGAGGAACTTCTCGATCATTCCGGCTTTCGCGCAGGCAAGCTGTACTTCAGTCGTGCTGGGCGTAATTATCGTGCGGACCTTAGGGCTTACCTTTCCGCCGCCTGCAATGAGAACGTCGTAGGCTGCCTTGATATCCTCAAAACGCCCGTTCGAGCATGATCCAATGTGGACCTGATCAACTGCAGTCCCTGCAACTTCCCTGACCGGTTTGACATTGTCGGGGGCATCCGGACATGACGCAAGGGGTTCGAGGTTGGTCACATCGTACTTGATGACCTTGCAGTACTCTGCATCAGGATCTGCCGAGAGTTCTTTCACTCTATTCTCAACTTCCGGTCCCGCGCGCTCTACGAGCCACTTCAGGACTTCACCATTCGGCATTATGATAGGAACTTTTCCGCTCATTTCAGTGACCATAGAACAGAGAGTGATGCGGTCTGCAAGGGTCGAGTTATCGATCGTCTCACCTGTGAACTCGACTGCAAGGAAGTCCATTCCGCCTGCGCCGAGGTCTCCGACGATATGGGTAAGGAGGTCTCTCATGCAGACGCCCTTCTGGAATTTTCCTGTAACTTCGATCTTCATCGTTTCAGGAACGCGGAACCAGTTGGTACCGTTGATCCAGGAAGCAGCGATGTCTGAGTTCCCGACACCTGTGGCAAATGCGCCAACGCCGCCGAGGAGGTTCATGTGGCTGTCGGTCCCAAGGACCACATCGCCGGGTTTGATCATTCCGGCTTCAAGCATTACGTGCTGTCCGATACCGTTGTTGATGTCAAATACACGCTTGATTCCCTGTTTTTTTGCAAATTCGCGGATTATCTTCTGGTTTGTGGAAACCTTCTCTGAATGCGAAGGTGCCTGGAGGTCAAAAGTAAATGCGATCTTATCGGGATCCCATACTTTTGCGTCAGCTCCCATTTCCTTCTCGAACTGCAGTACGCAGTTTGCTCCGCCGAAGTCGCGCGCGGTCGACCAGTCTATCTTGCACCATACGCGGTCTCCAACTTTTACGGGTTTGCCTGCTGCCCGCTCCATGATCTTGACTATTGCTGTCTTGCCCATGTCGGTTATCCCTCCGTTTATTTAATACTGCTTATTTCATTCCAAGGAACGACTTGACGCTCTCAAAGTTCATAAAGTCGGCCTTGTTTACCATTACGCCTTCGGGGCTGCGGAGTGTACCGTCACCCTCGTGTGCGTGATTTGCGATTATATGTCCTATCTCATCAGGGCATCCGTTGCGAAGAGCAATAACGGTCCCTGAGAAGGGGTGGCGAAGGTTTTTGCCCATTGTTGACTTGACTGTTTCGCCTGCAGCGTTCTTTTCGTATTCGACAAGCTTGCCTACGTCATGAAGAAGAGCTCCGGCTACAAGGAGGTCATTGTCCATCGTGAACTTGGGATCCTTTTCGGGATAGATGGCGTTGAACTCGTCCATTGCTTTTTTTGCTATGCGGGTCACGCCCTTGACGTGATCCAGGTATGTAAAGGGACAGTTGGGGATAAGAAGAGTGAACGGGATCTTATCCATGTCATCGGGTTCCCAGCCGCCTGTCTTTAGTGCGTCGACATAAGAAGCTACGACCTTGTCCTGCATACCCTTGTCCTTGATCCACTCGATTTCAGGGAACAGCTCTCTGATTCTTTTCTCCATGTTGATTCCTCCTGTTTTTAGTGTAATTGTCATAAGATCTGATGGCTCTTTTTTCTTTTATTTGTTCGGTCAGGGGTTACTGGGCCGCTATCCCCCTGTGAAGTGTTTTATATATCCTGTCGATGTGATTTGCAGCCGCCTCACGTGCCAGTTCAACGTTATGGACCAGGATGGCTTCGTATATTGAACGATGCTCCAGCAGGAAAGCATCCTTATCCTCCAGAAGATTATAGATTTTGTCATGAGTCGCCATGATCAGATCAAAATTCATCCTGGTTATATTTACGAAAACAAAATTGTGTGTGGCTTCAGCAAGTGCCAGATGAAAGTCAAAATCAGCCTGGGCACGCAGGTTCGGGGCTCCGAGCCTCTTTTCTGTCGCTGTCAGGACCCTGAGCATTCTTGTAAGATCTGAAGAAGTCGCCCTCATAGCGCTCTCAGCCGCTATTGCAGGATCAAGGATGCGGCGCGCCTCCATCAGCTCGAGAACAGCTGAATCTTCGAGACGGATATTCTTTTCATCCTCTGCAGGCGATTTAGGATGGCGCACAAAACGACCCTTTCCCGGGACTGATTCTATCAGTCCGAGAAGCTCCATGACCCTGAAGGCCTCCCTTAAGGAACTCCGGCTCACACCGAAGTCATCCATCAGCTGCCTTTCCGATGGGAGAGGATCGCCAGGCAGGATGTCTCCTCTTGAAATTGATTCCTTTAATTTTTCTACTACCTTCTCGTATATACGGGTTCCCCGCGAGACGTGAGTTTCGATCATGTGAAAAAACTCCTTTCCTGGACCACCCAGTACACCTTATAACATGCGTAACAGAAAAAAACAAGGGCTAAACCATAGTCTAAATAGTCTGATTATTCAGCCGCAGAGCGGCTGTTGCGGCATATTCCCTGTACATGCCGGTCAGGGCTGGATCTGCGCTGGTACATACCAAACGGGAAATAGGACATATTTTCTTTTAAGCAGCACCAGAGCCAATAATCCATACAATTATTGTTTATTTTAAAAATTTAAATTTTGTCTTCTTAGTGGTCGGACCACTTGTTTAGTTATTACATGAAAACCCTCCGGGTCCAAGCGTGAGGTTGACTTGATAATGAGAGGCATATATTATCTTTGAATATAAATTGATATAGGGGGAATGTCAGGAATGTCAGGATCAGCTCGCAGACGATCAGCAAAAAAGAGAGCCTTTACTCTCGTGGAACTTCTTATAGTCGTCATCATTGTAGGAATACTTGCCGGCATGATGCTCCTGTCAGCCGGATCTGCCACTGATTCGGCAAAGGCTGCAAGGATCATATCGGACCTCAGAAACATGAAGGCCGCGGCGCTCATGTACTGGGCGGATAACGGGAGCTGGCCGATATGGTATTACAACGGAACTGCCTACACGGCAATGCCATTGGGATCCCCGGGGCCGGAAAATTACAGCGACCTGACTACCAAGGGTGACGGCTACTGGGTCGGAGCTATGAGAGCATCCGACGATCAAAGCCTCGCATTCTCAGTCGCAGACCTCCAGGAGTTAAGTAATGGGGTAAAGAAGTCGATTGAAAAACAGGCTGAAAAGACAGGTCTTTATGGAGACACTCTTACAGGGATGCCCTATCTGCCTGATATGGACAACCTCCAGAAATTCAATGCAGACCAGCATAATATGCTGCTCTCCGTGATAAATAAATGATCCGCTTCCTTGTTGAGGTTAAGGCCTTTTCTGTTTTCTATTAATTAAAGATAACACCTGATATTTTTTCTGTAAGAAAGGTTTTGAGAACTATTACAACTGAAGTAAAATTCGAAGAACTTTTCTCAATGAAAAGACAGAGGATACTCGGCATCAATCCTCCTGTTGAAGATTTTGCCTTCTTTGATCTCTGGTCTAAGCCTGCCGGACTTCTCTATCTGCTGAAAAGGATGAAGATGAACGGCAATGAGGTCTATCTGCTTGACTGCATACATGAGGCCTCTGTAGGCAAAAGGTCCTTCGGACGCGAAAAGATCGGCGGCACTGAAATAGAAAAGCCCTCTGTCTACAGTGAGATCAAAAGAAATTATCACCGGTTCGGCCTGTCCGAAGAACGTGTAAAAGAAAGGCTGGCCGAGATCCCAAGACCCGATGCGATATTTCTCACTTCAGCAATGACGTACTGGTACGGCGGGGTAAAATGGATCATTTCGGTCCTTAAGAGGGAGTTGCCGGACGTGCCGGTAATCCTCGGAGGCACCTACGCAAAGCTCTGCCCCGAACATGCAAAGGGACTTGGCGCAGACCGCCTCGTCGCCGGCCACTGGATCCCCGACAGCCACTACCCCTCAATGGATCTCTATGAAAAACTTCCCTACGGCATCACGATGACATCCTTCGGATGTCCCCTTTCCTGCAGTTACTGCGCTTCACGGATACTATGGCCAGAATATACAAGAAGGTCCGTTCCCGAAGTACTAAGGGAGATCGATCATCAGGTCAGCTTGGGAGCGGAAGACATTGCCTTCTACGATGATGCCCTTCTTATCGACAAAAAAGAGTATTTTTACCAGCTCTGTCGTGGATCAATAAAAGCATATGGGGAAAGGATACGCTTCCACACTCCTAACGGTCTGCATGTACGCGAGATAGACGATAAATGCGCGGAAATGCTGAGAGGGAGCGGATTTAAAACGATAAGGCTTTCGCTTGAAAGCATCGATCCGAAAATGTCAGACGCAAGTTCAGGCAAAGTTGCCAGAGAAGAATATACATGCGCTGTCAGATCTCTTTTGAAAGCGGGTTATTCAGGAACTGACTGCGAGACATACATTTTGCTGGGCCTGCCCGGCCAAAACATGGATTCAGTAAGAGAAACAATAAGGTTCGTCCATTCTTCGGGAGGGAAACCCAAACTCGCCGAATTTTCGCCTATACCCGGGACCCAATCCTTTGAAACAGCGGCTGAAAAGATGCCTGAGCTTAAAACAGAACCGCTGCTCCACAACAATACGGTATATTCTTCATGGATCTCAGGAAATATCTCCCCGGAAGAGCTTCAGGAACTGAAAGACATGGCACGAAGAAGATGCTGATGTTCGTCAGTATCTCCTCTGTGCATTGCAGGGATGCTGCCAGCAAAAAATGCGGCGGCAAGCAGCACAAAAGAGGTCATAGGAAAGAGGGGAAGGAAGGATCAGATACCTCCAAGCGCCAGGGCGACAACGCCGGCAGCGATCAGAAGCTTCTTCTTTACCGTTCCGCACTCTTGGGCTATCTGGGATATTTTTCTCTGTCTTTTGCATCCATTTCCCTGTAGAATTCTTCGATCTTATCAAGTATGTATTTGCGCTTTTCCTTTTCATTCAGCTCCTGTGGGATCTGTGAAAGGGAAATGGGTTCTCCGTAAACCACATAGAGTTTTCTCGGACGGGGAAATTTCATGTGTGGAGACATCGCCCGGTATGTTCCTCCGGCCCAGGCAGGGACTACCGGAGCACCGGTCTTGAGCGAAAGGATGGCCACACCGCCTTCAAGCGGCTGGAGCGTTCCATCTTCTGTTCTGTGTCCCTCGGGACATATGTATACGCTGTATCCGTCGTGTATGAATCCCATGATCATCCTAAGGAGGGCTGCAGAGCTGTTCTTATCTTCAGGCTTCACAGGGACTGCTCCCATCCTTCTCAGATAAGCTCCGAAGAGAGGAAACTTGAAAAGCTTTTCCCATGCTACGAATTTGAGCACACGTGGACAGAAAGTGTAGCCGACCAGCGGAGGGTCGAGGTAGCTGGCATGGTTTGAGGCAACTATGACAGGTATATCCTGCGGTATTTTCTCTTTTCCGCTCACCGAAAGTCGGTGATAGAGGGTAAAATATACTGAGATTATTAACCTTGTGATCTGGTATAACATTAAAGGATTCCTCCCGTTGGCTGCATCTGCACTAAGGATATCCCAGAAATGAGCAAATTGACAAGTCTTGGAGTGATCTGAATGGACAGCAAAAAGCAGATAAATGAAAAAGAGGTCCCTGCCGGTTCAAGGATAGGAAGGATCGCCAAGGACTTTTTCCTTGGATGTATAGCGTTTATACCGCTTGCGGTCTTTGTCTTCATATTTTATTACCTCATTATGCTTTTCGAGGCACTCGGCGCAATGATCTTCGGGCTGACAAAGTCTTTGAAGACGACTGTGGCAGTGACAGTTTTCATAGTTTTTCTGCTCATATACACAGGCAGAAAGCTCAGGAGAAAAGAAAAGTGGATCTTCAACATAGTTGATCAGGTGATCTCAAAGATACCTATGGTCGGCGGATGGTACTCCACTTTTCAGGAGATGGTCCAGACCTTTACAGCCGGAGGCGGCGAAAGAGGGTATCTGGGAACTGCTAAAGTCCCGTGCGGAGACGGTTACATAATCGGCTTTGTCACAAGGAGGGAGATAGCAGAGGACGGCAGTCCTGGGGTAACGATCTTTGTGCCTACCTCTCCCAACCCGACGACCGGGCTTGTCTTCTTCTTCCCCGAGGAAAGGGTGGAATACCTCGATCTTACTCCTGAAAAGGCCTTCACAAAGATAATATCCCTCGGCATGAAATCCTAAAATTGGGGGGGGGAGGACTGTTGAGGTCCGCCCCATTTGATCTTCCAGCCTTTGAACCCTTTTGGTCAGTTAGCGCAGATGTTCCTCAGGCTTCCTATTCCTTTGATACTTACCTCGACCAGGTCTCCCGCCTTCATCGGCCCTACTCCCTGCGGAGTTCCGCTGGCAATGACATCACCCGGTTCAAGCGTCGCAAACCTGCTTATATGGGATATAAGCCTTGGTATGGGAAAGATCATCTGTGAGAAGGAGGCTTCCTGTACTGTCTTTCCGTTGAGGGTCGTACTTATCACAGCATCCTCCGGCATCTTATCTGTTATCAGTACCGCCGGTCCGAACGGAGCAAATGTATCGAAGCTTTTTGCCCTCGTCCACTGTCCGTCGGAATTCTGAAGTTCCCTTGCAGTTACATCGTTCATGATAGAGTAGCCTAGGACATGGCTGAACGCATCCTCTTCCTTTATGTTGTGCCCGGATTTGCCGATGATCACGGCAAGCTCGCCTTCGTAGTCGATCCGTCCCGCCCATTCGGGTATACGTATAAAATCGTTGGCTCCTATTATGGAAGAGACCGATTTCATAAAGACGAGGGGTTCCTTAGGAACTTCATGATCCAGTTCTTTCACATGTCCCAGATAATTGCGGCCTATGCACCAGATCTTCTTCGGCATGAAGGGCGGCAGGAACTTTACCCTCTCTATGGGGTAGCTCAGCCTTATGGGAGAAAATCCTGTAAATGGATCTCCTTCAACTATATCGACAGAATTGTCACGGATCTTGCCCGAATAGGTCCTGCCATCGACCCAGAATCGGCAGTAACGTACGAGCGGCTCTTTTTTAGCCATTAAAATATTCCTCCCTGTTGATTTATATAAATCAAATGATCTGACATAAGATCAAAATTTCGCTTCGAGCGCCTTCGCGATCTTTTCCAGCGCTTCTTTCAGCATTTCACGGTTGGTCCCAATGTTTATCCTGGCAAATCCGTCTCCTTCGGTTCCGAAGTTTCGCCCATTGTTAAGCGCGACCCCGGCTTCATTGACAAGGAGATCCATGAGCTTCTCCGAATCAAACCCGTATCCCCTGAAATCTATCCAGAATATGTAGGTACCTTCCGGGTGATCCATCTTCGCTTTCGGCATCCATTCTCTCACGAATTTTTCTGTCAAATTCCTGTTTTCTTCCAGGTATGCCATAAGTTCGTCAAGCCATCCGGCACATTTGCCGTAGGCCGTCTCCATTGCAGTAAGTCCGAGTATGCTCAGCGAGCTCAGGTGCAGCCTCTTCAGTACCGAGACGTAGCGCGCCCTGAGTTTATCATCTGGGATGAGGGCAACTGAAGAATTCATGCCGGCAATATTGAAGGTCTTGCTGGGCGCAACGAAGGTGACCGTGCGCGAGCTCATTTCATCTGAAAGCGCGGCTATGCTGATATGTTTCGCGTCGCTGTATACAAGGTCCTGATGGATCTCGTCAGAGATTATGATCATGTCTTTGCGCTCAGCAAGTTCAGAGAGAGCTTCGAGCTCTTCCCTTGTCCAGACACGCGCTACGGGGTTGTGGGGACTGCAGAGAATAAGCGTCCTGCATATGGGTGTGACGAGTTTTTCAAGACCTTCGAGATCCATCACGTAACGGCCATTTGCCCTCTTGAGCGGATTTTTAACGATCCTTCTCCCGGATTCGCTGATGATTGCGTAAAAGGGAGGATAGACAGGAGTCTGTATGATAACCCCGTCTCCCGGTTTAGTGTATGCCATTATAGAAAAAGCCAGTCCGGCTACAACTCCCGGTGCCCATGTCACGGTCTCTTTGCCTATCTTCCATCCATGACGGACATCCTGCCAGTCGGTTATCGCCTTGAGCAGCGAATCTGGCGCTATAGGGTACCCGAGCGCACCTTCGTCGATCTTTTTATGGAGAGCATCCAGAACTTCGGGGGGAGCAGGAAAATCCATATCAGCCACCCAGAGCGCAAGAAGGTCTTTTTTACCGAATGCCTCTTCGAGAAAGTCCCATTTTTCGCAGTTCGTCCCGCGTCTTTCCATCTTTATGTCAAAATTATATTTCAATCACATACCCTCCCGAATGAACTGAATGATCAGAAAAAGACCTGCCAGGGCAACTCAAAAACCGTCTTTAAGGCGGGATCTTTGGAAAAGCTGTTATGCTGACAAGAGTACCATAATTCTATGTCTTTTAGTACCCTCACACGGCAAAAAAAGCTTGCATATTATCCTTTTAGACAAGACAATAGTTCAGCAGGAGATAAAGGAGTGGATCTTTATGAGTGACATCAACGATAAAAACATTGAAATAGAGCTTGGCGGAGGCTCGCTGCTGCCAAAAAGGGACGAGGTGCCCGTCCGTTTTAAATGGAAGCTTGAAGATATATACCCCGATGACTCCAAATGGGAAATAGACTTTAAATCTGTAAAAAAGCGCCTTCCCGAGATCGCGGCCTACATGGGCAGACTGGTCGGGTCTGAGAAGATAATGCTTGAATGCTTTAAGCTCAGGGATGAAATTTCGGTGACTCTGGGCAAACTCATCGTCTACGCCAACATGAAAAGCCACGAGGATACTGCGGATTCAAAATACCAGGGACCGGTAAACAGAGTATCGTCACTGGCCGTGGAGATGTCGGCTGTCTCAAGCTTCATTACTCCGGAGATACTTTCAATGCCTGAAGAGAGGTTAAGGGAATTTATAGCAGATCCCTCCCTCAAAGACTATTCCTTCAGCCTCAAAGAACTTCTGCGACAGAAAGAACATGTGCTTTCACAGCCGGAAGAGGCTCTCCTTGCCAAGACAGGAGACATGGCCGGAACTTCTGACAACGTATTCTCCATGCTCACCAACGCAGACATGAAGTTTGAGCCTATAAAGAACGAAAAGGGAGAAAAAGTGGAGATGTCCGAGGAGAGGGCTGTCTCTTACCTCCGTTCACGTCATCGCAAAGTGAGAAAGTCCGCTTTTGAGTCGCTCTACAAGCCTTACTGTGAAATGAAAAACACTCTCGGCGCGACCTTTGACGGAATGCTGAAAGCATCAAAGTTTTACGCCGGGGTGCGAAAATATTCCTCACCGCTTGAGGCTGCTCTTGACAGCGACAACATCCCTGTCTCCGTATACAGCAGGCTTGTGGAGACTCTTGAATCCAGCCTGACGCCGCTGCACAGATATCTTGAAGTGAGAAAAAGGGTACTGAGAGTCAAAGAGCTGCATATGTACGACTTATATACTCCCCTCGTGAAAGATCCTTTCAAAGAGATACCCTGGAGCGAAGCAAAAGAGATGATGTTCAGGGCCCTGAGACCTCTGGGTGAAGAATACCTCTCCACAGTTAAAGCCGGCCTGGGAAGCGGCTGGACTGACGTCTTCCCAAATAAAGGCAAACGGAGCGGCGCTTACTCGTGGGGCAGCTACGCCACACATCCATACATAATGATGAACTACACGAACAACCTCAATGATGTCTCGACCCTTGTCCATGAAATGGGGCACTCCATGCACAGCTACTATTCAAGGAAACGGCAGCCATATCCGACTTCTGATTACTGCATCTTCACGGCAGAGGTAGCTTCGACGACCAACGAGGTGCTTTTCCTCAACGACCTTATAGCTGAGACAAAGGATAAAAAGAAAAGGCTTTATCTGCTCAACCGCCGCCTTGAAAACATCAGGACCACGGTCTACCGGCAGACTATGTTCGCTTCGTTTGAACGCGAGGTACACAAGCGCGCGGCAGAGGGCGGAGATACCACCCCGGATGCGCTTCAGACTCTCTGGTACGAGCTCAACAGGAAATATTACGGACCTGATATAGTAATAGATGAGCCCCTTAAAATGGAGTGGGCAAGGATACCCCATTTTTACAATCCATTCTATGTTTATCAGTACGCGACCGGCTTCTCGGCAGCAACAGCCCTGGCACAGCTAATACTAAAAAAGGGTGCACCGGCAAGAGACAGATACCTTGAGTTCCTGTCAATGGGAGGCTCAGACTATCCGATCGAACTTTTGAAAAATGCAGGTGTAGATATGAGTTCTCCGAAACCGGTAAAAGAAGTAGTCAGAATATTTACCGAAACTCTGGACGAAATGGAGAAGCTGCTTTAGCAGCCTTCAGAGTACAGGATATGCAGTGGATCCCCTTTCTCTCTTTTGTTTTGGCAGCCTGCTACACGCCGGGACCAAATATTATTTTAGCTATGAATACAGCCCGGCTATTTGGATTCAGAAAAACTATACCACTTATGACAGGCATGACAGTGGGGCTCTTTGCTGTGATGATGCTGAACGCTGTCGGGAATCTTTTTATAGGCGCTTTCATCCCGAAGGTGCTTCCGTGGCTAAGGGGCATAGGTTCGATCTATCTCTTTTGGCTTGCATGGAAAATAGCCTTTCCTAAAACACCTTCTGCCTCAAAAGGGAACGCCGGACAGGAAAAGGTTCCGGGAATAAAGGAAGGATTTACTCTCCAGTTTATAAATCCCAAGGTCATACTTTTTGGTTTCACCGCGATGTCCTCCTTCATAGCACCATGGACAGATTCCACGCTGATATTCCTTCTATGCGGACTTTTCCTGACATTGAACTGTGCCGTGGCCTTCACTCTCTGGTCTCTGTTCGGAGATGTCCAGGGGCGTTTATTCTCAAAACAGGGCCGGGCCATATCATTCATAATGGGCGCGCTCCTGGCATGGTGTGCTTTTTCAGTATCCGGGATCGCGGCTTTATTGTAAATATTACAGAGTGTCATAAAAATTATTGAACTCCAATGGATCATTGGTTTATAATGTTATTATAAATCTGAAATCCAAGGGGTGTGTTAAGTAAATGTCCTCACAATTCACAAAAGTCGTTGTGGCTCTAGGAGGAAACGCTTTACAGGAAGCAGGGGGCCCTCCGACAGCAGAGGCTCAGCTCGCCGTCGTCCGCAAGACCTGCGATTACCTGGCCGATATAAGCTGCAAGGGATATGAGATGGCAGTTGTCCATGGAAACGGCCCTCAGGTAGGCAATATCACACTTTCCCAGGAAACAGCGGAAAAGATAAATCCCAAGCTTCCTGCAATGCCCTTCGACGTCTGCGGTGCAATGAGCCAGGGCTACATAGGCTACCAGATCCAGCAGTGCCTCAGAGACGCACTCAGGAACAGAAACCGCAACGTTCCGGTAGTTACGCTTGTCACACAGGTAATAGTAGATGAAGATGACAAGGCGTTCCAGAACCCGACTAAACCTATCGGCCCGTTCTATACAGAAGAAGAAGCTAAAAAGATCACTGAAGAAAAAGGATACACTGTGAAAGAAGATTCGGGCAGAGGCTGGCGCAGAGTAGTCGCATCCCCGACCCCGAAGAGGATAGCCGAGATAGATTCTGTCAAACGTCTCTGGGACTCCACGATAGTCATAACAGCCGGAGGCGGCGGGATACCCGTTATAGAGAACATGGACGGATCCCTCACCGGAGTTCCCGCAGTTATTGACAAAGATCTTGCTGCGGAGAGACTCGCAGAGGACATGGAGACCGACATCCTTCTCATACTTACGGAAGTCGACAAGATAAGCCTCAACTTCAAAAAGCCGAACCAGCAGGACTTGTCGCATGTAACTGTCGCAGAGGCGATCAAATACATTGAAGAGGGGCATTTCGCCCCCGGAAGCATGCTCCCGAAAGTGATGGCCGCGATCAAATTTGCAAGAAGATTCCCGGGCAAGAAAGCCATCATCACCTCCCTCTACAAAGCTGTCGAGGCACTCGACGGAAATGAGGGAACAGTCATAACGATGGCATAAGTTAAAAACCGCGCAAATTATCCTGTCAGCACAAAATAACGGCAGATCCAGAGCAGGCAGGCTTCGGATCTGCCGTTTTGTTTTAAGAAGGGATTCATGAGGCACGTCCTGCTTTTCGACGAAGTGCCGAAGGTGCTCCTGCAGAAGATAGAACATATTGTAAGGCTTATCAGGTCAAAGGGCGTGGGCGTCTATTTCATAAACCGGAGCCCCAGGGACATCCCCGACACCATTCTTTCACAGCCTGGAAACAGAGTGCAGCATGCCCTGCGCGCCGATTCACCCGCAAAGCAGAAGGTGGTCAGGGCCGCCGCAGAAACTTTCAGGCCCAACCCGGCCTTCGAAACAAAAGAGGCAATAATACAGTTCGCCCGACCTTTTATATTATCCCGAGAAGGTTAGCCCACAAAGGTATGGATATAATTCCGAGGACTGTAGTTGAGGCGACAAGGTCTGCCGCATAATCCGAGTCCATCTTCATCTCTTTCGCCATTATAAAGCAGTTGACAGCTGAGGGCATTGAAGAAAGCATTACTGTCACTTTCAGCAGAGGCTCCGGAACGGAGAGGGCAAAAAGCAGGCCCCATAAAATAAGGGGGTGTATTACGAGTTTGATCAGACAATCCTGCCAGGTGGCCTTTATCATGTTGTAAATGCTGCTGATCCTAGAAAGATCGAGAGTCCCGCCCAACGCCAGAAGGGCTATGGCCGTTGCGGCCCCGCCCATAAGCTTCATCGTTTCATCAATGACCTGTGGGAGAGAGCTCAGCCCTGCCACTGCGAGGCCGATCCCAAGAACACAGGAGATTATCAGTGGGTTTATGACAAGCCTTTTCAGCATTTCAAGGATGCCCGAAAGGTCCAATTTGCCGTAAAGTGCCACCTCTCCTGACATTATCGAAAATATCTGGAAGACCACCGTACTGACAGCGATGTAGATCGAAGCATCCCTTAGGCCTGCCTCTCCCATGGCAAGCATTATCACCGGGAAACCGAGATATATGTTGTTTGCCCTTATCGAGGAGAAAACCGAGACAGCAATGCGCTCCCTGTTGCCTTTATGATATATAAATACAGCTCCCGCAGCAGCCACTGCTATCGTAATGATGTATGCAAGGGCAAGGCCTGTCAGAAGATCCAGCTGAACAAGAACTTCCCTGCCTGAAATAAATGTGGTCCTGAAAAGCAATGGAGGGAGTATTACCCAGTAAAGAGTCTTTGTAAGGGTCTTGATATCCCTTTCACTGTAAAATCCCCGAGATCTCAGAAGATTACCGGTTATAATTATGAGCATCAGGGGCAAAACCAGAACGAAACCAAACATTGCCTGCATCCTTTCGCGTAAAGGGCGTTCCGACGATTATAACCTTATCGCCATCTTTGGTAAAATCTATGGCACGTCAAAAAGGATGAGTAAGGAGAGACATTTTGAATTTCGGTCTTTTGCAGAGAAAATACAAAAAAATATTTATCCTTCTTTTTACCTTGATCATTAGTCTGCTTGCCGTGGCAGCGTGGACAAGCAGGACGAAAGTCGCTGAATCTGACGGAGGGCTCCGTTTTTATGCTTTTGATGTCGGGCAGGGGGACTCTTCCCTTTTTGTCCTTCCCGACGGAAAGACGATACTAATAGACGCAGGTCCTGAGGATGGAGGGAAAAAGCTTGTAAAAGAACTCAAAAAGCTCGGGATCAAAAAAATCGATCTTTTGGTCGCGACCCACCCTCATTCTGACCACATAGGCGGCATGAGGAGGGTACTGTCGAATTTCCAAATAGGCAAAATATGGGATTCGGGCTTTATCAGCAGTTCGCCGCTCCAAAAAAATTTTTACAGCATGATACAGAAAAAAAACATACCCTTCGGCAGGCCTAAAAGGGGCCATTCAGAAAAGATGGGAGACGTCCTGGTAGAGGTGATTGCACCGGCACAACTCATCAGAGGGACGAAGCGGGATGCAAACAACAACTGTCTCGTCCTGAATGTAAAATACGGCAGAACAAACTTCCTGATGCTGGCCGACATGGAGAGGGAACAGCGCTTAACTGTGAGACCTCTTCCCCGGGCGGCGGTGTTGAAAGCATCTCACCACGGCAGCAGCAACGGAACTGACATGAGCCTTCTCAAAGAAGTCAGGCCTTACTTCATCATATTAAGCTACGGCAGGAACAATTCTTACGGCTATCCCCACAAAGAGGTGGTACGTGCTGTTTCATCCTCAGGAATTATAAGGCTGGACACAAAGGATGGCACTATCAGGATAGTCTCTGACGGAGAAAAAATATCGTACCCCCAAAACAGGGAGGTAGGGAAAAATGGCAGTTATTAAAAGAGAAAGGGTCTTTGTAGATTCGATCAATGAAGAGATATGCACCCTGCTCATCGGCAAGAAAGCATTTTCTGTAGACCTGCCTGTGCGGATGCTCCCAAGGGGCACATCAGAAGGGGACTGGCTCATTATGACACTGCAAAAGTCAGAGAGGCTCAAAAGATCTTACCGCAGATCCATGGAGAGACTCTTGGAAAAAATTGAAAACAATGGCTGAAAATCTTAACAAGGCCATCAGGTATTGATATTTTTCAATGTTTTGTTTAAAGTTAAATCAATTACATTTCCGGCGACAAAAAAGATACCCAAAGGAGGATCTCTATAATGTCATTGCTTCGTATAGCTATCGCACAGATCGATCTGGCTGTTGGCGACAGAAGATCCAATTATGAAAAGGTCGAAAGGATGCTCAGCTCAAAGTGGGTGGAGTCTGACATCCCAACCGCAGTGATCCTCCCTGAGATCTGGGACGTTGGATATGTCATAGAAGAATCCCACAAATATGGAGACAGGGACGCCTCTCAGGCCGCAGAATTCCTTGGAAAACTCGCACTTAAATACAGATGCTGGTTCACAGGCGGCTCTGTACTCGCGCTTACCGATAAAGGGGCAGCCAACAGGGCAATGGTGATCGACCCTTTAGGCAATTATGTCGCAAGCTATGACAAGATCCACCTGATACCGTTGATGGATGAAGAGAAATTCCTGCTTCCCGGTGAGAAAGGAACTTTCTTCAATATCGGTGACATCCCGGCAGCTCTTGCTATCTGTTATGATCTTCGTTTCTGCGAACTTACCAGGCGCTATGCAACAGAGGGGGCTGAGCTCCAGTTTTTCGCTGCGGAATGGCCCGTCTCCCGGATCGGCCACTGGTGTACCTTGCTGCAGGCAAGGGCGATAGAGAACATGATGTTCGTGGCAGCCTGCAATAGGGTGGGGACGACAAACGGCACTCTCTTCGGAGGACACTCAATGGTGGTGGATCCATGGGGCGAAGTTCTTTATCAGGGCGGTATGACAGAAGACTTCGCCTTCATTGAGATCGACACTTCAAAGGTCAAAAAAGCCAGGGATTTCCTAAGGGTCTTTGAAATGAGGAGACCTGAGTCCTATTGAACCCGCAGGTTCTGACGGGTCATAGACAACCCGATATTATGAATGTACAATTTCCGACAAATAATTCTATTACAGGGAGAGTCTTAATATGAAAGCTTCCGACCGCTACAATAAAAATTATCCGGTATCGTGGGAACAGCTTCACAGAGACTGCAGGGCTCTCTCATGGAAACTGCTCGATAAGAGGAAAGACTGGAGCAGGATAATAACAGTCGCAAGGGGCGGTCTGGTCCCTGCGGCAATAATTGCAAGGGAACTTAACATACATCTTGTAGATACCATTTGCATTTCAAGCTATACCATCAAAGATCAGGGGGCAGCAAATATCCTGAAACGTCCTGACCTTGTCGGAGTCAACGAGACCTGGCTTGTCATAGATGACCTCGTAGACACAGGAAAAACAGCAAAGATCGTAAGAGACATGTTTCTTGGGGGGCACTTCGCCACAGTCTATGCGAAACCGGAAGGACGTCCTCTGGTCGACACCTTTATTACAGAAGTCAGCCAGGACACATGGGTCCTCTTTCCATGGGACACGGAAACGTCCGCAGCATTCATTCAGCCTATCATAGATATGTAGGCATTTTTTCCTAGAGTCTCTGCCCATCTTAATTTGACAGATAATAAACAACCTGTATAATATATAGGTTGTTTACTTTTTGTATAAGGAGGTGGAAAAATGAGCAATAAATTGGTATACATTTCTGGCATGCCATTCTGGATCACGCCGGAAGGACGCTTTGAAGCAGTTGAGATGAAAAACGGACTGCCTGTAGAGCGGATCATCATGAAAAGATAGTTCGGACAGTTTAGAACAGAGCACCACGTCATATGAGTTTTAAAGGACACATTTGAAGAAACAGTTTCAGCACAGGTTCAGAAAGGCAAATCGATCTATAACGGATATTTACCTCTGAACCGGTGCCGTGGGGCACTTCCCACCAAGGATCCAGCCTTTCTCTTTATCCCCCTGACAAAAAATTAAACCAAAATATTCCTGATCCTTTGCGATGCTTCTTCGAGCATATCCACAGGGACTGTGCATGCTATCCTGACGTAATTCCCGCAACCGGGTCCGAAAGAGGCTCCGGGTATTGTGACCACCCCTGCTTCTTTAAGAACCTTATCGGCGAATTCTTCTCCGTCCATGCCTGTCTCGGAAACATCAAGGAAAAGGTAAAAGCTCCCTTTTGGCTCCGCTGTTTTTATTCCGGGCAAGTTCCTGAATTTTTCGTATGAAAAACTCACACGATCTCTGAACAGTGAGGAGATCTCTCTCACGATATCATCACAGTTATCAAGGGCATATTCAGAGGCTCTCTGGACCATTGTGTTCACGCTTATAGTCTGTGGCACCCCCGTAACCTGCATGGCCTTAAGAATAACGGAGGATCCCATTGCATATCCTATACGCCAGCCCGTCATAGCATAACTTTTTGACATCCCTCCGATCGTTATTGTTCTCTCTTTCATTCCAGGAAGGGATG